>NZ_CP133018.1:2573366-2895036 GCF_030866785.1 Agromyces protaetiae
GCCGCGGCGGGTCAGGCGCCGCAGGACGGCACGGCCGATGCCGCGGCTGCCTCCGGTGACGATGGCGACGGTGCCGGTCATACGAGGTTCACTTCCTTCCGTCCGTTCCAGCGCTTTCCAGCGCCTTCCAGCGCTCTCCAGCGCTTTCCAGCCTGGCGTGCGCCCGGCCGTCGCGCCAGGTCCACCGCGCCGAACTGGACCGGCGCCGCAGCCTCGGACAACTCACGAGCGGGCGCGCGGCCCGGACCGGTCGGCGGCGTCGCCGCGGAGCGTGATGATCGAGCTGTCGGCGACGGCGACCGGGCGATCGTCGTCGTCGCGGATCTCGCACCGATAGTGGCTGATGGTCCGGCCGGCCGATGCCGCCGACGCCACTGCGGTGAGCGTGGTCTGCCAGACGGGGCGGAGGAAGCGAACGGTCAACTCGATGGTGGCGAACGACTCGCCCTCGCCGATCACCGTGGAGTGCGCCGTACCGATCGCCGCATCGGCGAGCTCGGCGATCGTCCCGCCGTGCACGGTGCCCTGCTGATTGCCGTGGACCGCGGGCGTCACATCCATGCTGAGCGTCGCGGAGCGTTCACCGGCATCGATGACCCGGATCCCCAGCAACCCGGAGACCGGTGTCGGATACCGCAGCCACGTCGAGTCCTCTGGCCGGAGCCGGCCCGAGACCTGCCGCTGGAGGTAGTCGAGCACGCTGAGCGGCGTGGCGGCGCCGTCGGCGCTCATGACGCGCTCGTCTCGGCGCGCAGCTGCGCGGTGCGGGCCCGATAGGCCGAGATGACCGCGGCCATGTCGTCACCGTCGTGCCCGAGCGCCAGCGCCTCGGCGTACAGCTCGGCGCACGTCGTCATGAGCGAGGCCGCCGTCGCATGTTCACGGGCGGACGTGACGACGAGGTTCGCGTTCTTCAGCACATCCGGGATCGCCGCCTGCGGTGTGAAGTCGCCCGAGACGATCGCGGCGGCCTTCGCGCGCGACACGAACGACGCCATGGGTCCGGCGCCCAGGATCTCTGCCAGCAGGCCGGCGTCGAGCCCGTGCGTCTCGGCGAAGTGGAAGGACTCGGCGAGGCCGGTGACGACGGTGATGAGGAATGTGTTCACGGCGAGCTTCATGCGCATCGCCTGCGGCGGCGCACCGCAGCGGACGACGGTCGCGCAGACCGGCTCGAGCAACGGTGCCACCTCGTCGACCACGTCGTCGTCCCCGGCGAGCATGCCGATGAGCCGGCCGTCGAGAGCGGGCTGTCGTGACCCGGAGACCGGCGCTTCGACGTACCGTCCGCCGGCCTCGGCGACTCGGCGCGCGAGCGACTCGGAGTAGCCGGGCGGCACGGTGCTCATCTGCACCAGCGTCGTGTCCGCGAGGTGGCGCCCGACCGTGCCGAGCAGGTCGTCGAGCGCCCGCTCGTCGCTCACCATGACGAACACCGTGCGCGAGGTCGCGAACACCTCAGCGGCCGAGCCGGCGACGACTGCGCCGGCTTCCGCGAGCGGCACCGATGCGGCGGGCGTGCGGTTCCAGACGGTCAACGGATGCCTCGTCAGCAGGCGTGCGGCGATCGCGGAGCCCATCAGCCCGAGTCCGATGAACCCATGGGGAGTTGTCGTCATGTGCCACATCCGCCTTCCGCCGCGCACTTCCTGCCGAGTTCCGAGCCAATCACACCGAGGAGTTGGCCAGCGCGGTCCAGTTGCCCATGCTGGACTCATGGCCGCATCCGGAGCCCGAATGTCCGCTCGTGCGCTGCTGTCCATGACCGGCGACCTCGGCGTCGAGGCGGTCGCGTACAGCGAACTCGCCGGGCGCATCCGCGTGCTCATCGCCGACGGACGCATCCCGGTCGACACCCGGCTCCCGTCGGAGCGCGAGCTCGCGGCGGGCGCCGGACGCAGCCGTACGACGATCGTCGCGACGTACCAGGCGCTCCGCGAGAGCGGACACCTCGTCAGCCGCCGGGGTTCGGGCAGCCGGGCGAGCCTGCCGCATCTCGCCGAGGTGTCCAAGCGACCGGGTCGCGCGGTGGACTTCGCCGGCTCGGTGCCGCCGCCGGTCGACGGCCTCAGCGAGCTCATCGCCGAGACCGTTGCCGCGCTCCCGGACATCACCGCGTTCCCGGGCTTCGACCTGCTCGGCCAGGACGCCCTCCGCGAAGCGATCGCCGACCGCTACACCGATCGCGGCCTGCCGACCTCGCCCGATCAGATCATCGTGACGACCGGCGGACAGCATGCGATCTCGCTCACCGCGCACACGCTCATCCGCCGTTCCGATGTCGCCCTCGTCGAATCGCCCACCTATCCGCACGCGTACGAGGCGCTCCAGCGGGCGGGCGCGCGGCTGGTCGCCTCGCCCGTCACCGCGGAGGGGTGGGATGTGCCCCATCTGCTCGGGCTCATCGCCCAGACCCGCCCGAGAGCGGCGTACCTGATCCCCGACTTCCACAACCCGACCGCGGCCTCCATGGACCCGGAAGACCGAGCTCGGCTGGCGCACGCGGCACGCGCCGTCGGCACGACGCTCGTCGTCGACGAGGCGACGGTCGACCTCGACATCGACCGGCCGTGGGATAACGGGCCGTTCGCGCGTCACGCGCTCCCCCACACCGCCGACGGGCCGGGGGTCATCACCCTGGGGTCGTTGTCGAAGTCGATCTGGAGCGGTCTGCGCATCGGCTGGATCCGAGCGGACGCGGCCGTCGTCCGCCGGCTCGTACAAGCCCGCCCCGCGGGCGACCTCGGGACGCCGCCCATCGAGCAGCTCATCGGCGAGCGGGTCGTCCGACGACTCGATGAGCTGGTGCCCGCGCGCCGCCGGCTGCTGCGCGAGCATCGCGCCGTGCTCGGCGAGGCGTTGCACCGCCGCCTCCCGCAGTGGACGATGCCGTGGCCCGATGGCGGGCTGTCCATGTGGGTACAGCTCGACCGGCCCGCGAGCTCCGCACTCGCCGCGGCGTGCCGGGCGCGCGGGATCTCGCTCATGGCCGGGCCGAAGTTCAGCATCGACGGCTCGCTCGAGCGCTTCCTCCGTCTGCCCTTCACCTCCCCCACGGCCGACCTCGACGCGGGCGTCGCCATCCTCGCCGACGCCTGGGCCGAGCTCGGTGATGTGCGGCTCGCTGCTCGGTGACGGACTCGGCGCTTCACCAGGCGTAATACTCGGGCGCCTCACCGGCCGGCGGGAAGATCCGGTCCAGCTCGTCGAGCTGGTCGTCGTCGAGCCTGAGCGTCAGCGCACGCACCGCGGACTCGAGCTGCTCCGGGGTGCGCGGCCCGATCACCGGCCCGTGCACCCCGGGTCGGTGCAGCAGCCATGCGAGCGCAAGCTCCGCGGGCGGATGTCCGGCCTCCGCGCTGAACCGCTCGAATCGCTCGAGCCCTGCGGCGACCTCCGGCCGACGCTCGGCGGCGCGGCCCGCAAGCCGGCGCACCCCGTCGGGACCGCCCGCGAGCAGGCCGTCCTGCAGCGGACTCCAGGCGATGACGCCGAGTCCGAAGCGCTGCGCCGCCGGGAGCACCTCGCGCTCCGCCTCGCGCCGGACCAGGTTGTAGAACGCCTGCTCCGAGACGAGGCCGAGGCGGCCGTGCCGCTCGCGGACGGTCTGCGCCTCCGCGATGTTCCAGCCGGCGAAGTTCGACGAGCCCGTGTAGACGATCTTGCCCCGGTCGACGAGCACGTCCACCGCCTGCCAGACCTCCGGCCAGCTCGTCGCACGGTCGATGTGATGGAACTGATAGAGGTCGATGTGATCGGTGCGGAGGCGGCGAAGCGAGGCATCCGCCTCCCGGCGGATCGCCAGCGCCGAGTACCCGCCGTCGCCCGGCAGGCCAGGACTCACCGGGGCGAAGACCTTGGTGGCCAGGACGACCCGGTCACGGACTCCGGGTCGCGCGTCGAACCAGCGGCCGATGATCTCCTCGGTGAGGCCCTTGTGGTCGGCGGTGCCGTAGCTGTTCGCGGTGTCGATGAAGGTGACGCCCAGGTCGACGGCGAGGTCGAGGATGCGGAACGAGTCCCGCTCATCGAGCACCCGGCCGAGATTCATCGTGCCGAGGACGAGTCGTGAGACCCGCAGCCCGGACCGCCCGAGCTGCGCGGCGGCGCGCTCGTCCCCGGTCACGGCTCAGCCCTCGGCCCGTGCAGCGTCCTCGAGTTCCGCCAACACCTCGCGCAACTCCTCCAGCGGCACGATCGCCTGGATGTTCGTGCCCTGGCTCTTCTCCTCGATGTACGCCGCGAGGCTCGCATCCTGGAACAGCTCCGCGACCCGCTGGAGCGTGGGGTCGTCGGCGCGTCCCTCGCGTGCGGCGACGACGAGCACGTAGGGCAGGTTGAACGCCGCGTCGGGGTCGGTGGTGGCCAGGGCCTCGTCGACCGGCACGTCCGCGTTCGACAGACCGAAGGTGCCGCCGGCGACGAGGTCGACGTCCGGGTAGGTGAAGGGCAGCTGCTCGCCGGCCACCAGGGTGAACTGGAGGTTCTTGGGGTTGCGCGCGATGTCATCCGGAGTGGGGAACAGTCCGGCGTCGTCGCCGAGCTCGATCAGGCCCTCGCTCTCGATGAGGCGGAGCGCGCGGCCGAGGTTCGCCGCATCCTGCGGGATCGACACGCTCGCGCCGTCCGGCAACGCGTCAAGGCTGTCGTACCGCGACGAGAAGAGGCCGTCGAGCGAGAGCCGAACCGACCCGAGCGGCACGATGTCTCCGTCGTTGGCGACGTTGAACTGGCTGAGGAACGCGGCGTGCTGGAAGACGTTCAGATCGATCTCGTCGTTCTGCACCGACGTGTTCGGCAGCACCCAGTCGGTGAACGTCGTGTACTCGAGGTCGATGCCCTCTTCGGCCGCGAGCTCCTCCACGCGATCCCAGATGGGCACCCCGCCCTCGACGATCGCGATCGTGACCGTCTCGCGCGCCTCGGCGTCGCCCGTGTCGGCGCCGTCGGCTCCGGCCGGCTGCGCGGCGCATCCGGCGAGCGCGATCGCAGCGACCGCGGCGACGGCGAGCAGGGGGGTCGTGATCTTGCGTGTCCGGGGCATGAGTCGGTGGTCCTCCGTGTGTCGGTTGCAGGGTCGGCGCGGAGGCAGGTCCTTCGCACGGAGACCATGCTCCGTGAGATTCCAGACGGGCCGCGTCCGGTTGACCTCTCGTGACCGACGGTGACCTCCGATGTCGCCGTGTGTCGGCGGGTGACGAGCGCCGGCGGGTCGGCGACGGGTGATTCCTATCCTGCTGAGGCGGGCACACGTGGGCTCGACGGCTTCGCCCGACCCGGGTGGCTTCCGCGCACGGCGTCACGCGCCAACGTTCCCGATCGAGGAGAGTCATGTCCAACGCCGACCCGGCGCGCACCGGCGAGCCGGTGATCCGCTTCGACCAGGTGAGCAAGGACTTCCGCGGTCGTCGCGACCGCGGCCCGCTCCTCGCGGTCGACGACGTCAGCCTGAGCGTCGAGCAGGGTGACATCTACGGCATCGTCGGCTTCAGCGGAGCAGGCAAGAGCACGCTCCTGCGCCTGGTCAACGGCCTCGAACGCCCGAGTTCCGGACGAGTCGTCGTCGAGGGCGTCGAGCTGGCGTCGCTGCGCGGTCGGGAACTCCGCCGGCTCAGGCGGCGCATCGGGATGATCCACCAGCAGTTCAACCTCATGGCGTCGCGCACCGTGTTCCGCAATGTGGCGTTCCCGCTGACGCTCGCCCGTACGCCACGCGACGAGATCCGCGAGCGGGTCGCCGAGGTCCTCGACTACGTGGGACTCGCCGACAAGGCCCGCGCGTTCCCGGACCAGCTCTCGGGCGGGCAGAAGCAGCGCGTCGGCATCGCACGGGCGCTCGCCGCCAGGCCGGACATCCTCATCTCCGACGAGGCGACCTCGGCGCTCGACCCGCAGACCACGGACGAGGTGCTCGAGCTCCTCGAGCGGGCGAACCGCGACTACGGACTCACCGTGCTCCTGATCACTCACGAGATGGACGTCGTGCGGAAGGTCTGCAACCGGGTCGCCGTCATGCAGGACGGGCGGATCGTCGAGGAGGGCACGACGTTCGAGCTGTTCTCCGCCCCGCAGACGGACACGGCCCGGCGGTTCGTCGGCTCGGCGGTGCGCGACGGGCCATCCCCCGCTCTGCTCGAACGCGCTCGCCGACGCGCGCGTGGCGTGCTCGCGGAGCTGCCGCTCGGCGAACCGGACCCGACCTTCTCCGCACGCCTGCGGGAGACCGGCGTGGACTTCCTCGTCCACTACGGAAGCCTCGAAGAAGTCCGCGACCGGACGTTCGGCCGGCTCCTGGTCGAGCTCGTCGGCCCGCCGGCCGCGGTCCAGGGCCTCATCGCCGAATTCGGGCTCCGCACGATCCCGGAGCACGCCTCGTGAGCACCGACTGGACCACCATGTGGCCGAAGATCCTGCAGGCGACGGCCGAGACGCTGTACCTCGTGACGGCGACCCTGTTCTTCGCGTCGATCGCGGGCCTGCTGCTCGGGTTGCTGCTCTACGCGACGCGACCCGGCAACGTGCTGCAGAGCCGTGCCGTGCATCTCGGGCTCAACCTCGTCATCAACGTGGTCCGTCCCATCCCGTTCATCATCTTCATCGTGGCCCTCACGCCGGTGACGCGCGCGGTGATCGGCACGTCGATCGGTCCCAATGCCGCGATCTTCGCCATGACGATCGCGGCCGCGCTCAGCGTCGCCCGGATCGTCGAGAACAACCTCGTCGCCGTGCCGGTCGGGGTGGTCGAAGCCGCCGCGGCGATGGGGGCGTCGCCGTTCACGATCCTCGTCCGCGTGGTGGTGCCCGAGGCGCTCGGACCGCTGATCCTCGGGCTCACCTACATCCTCGTCGCGCTCATCGACTTCTCCGCCATGGCGGGCGTCGTCGGTGGTGGCGGCCTCGGCTCGCTCGCCATGGTGTACGGCTATCAGCGTTTCGAGATCGAGGTGATGCTCATCACCATCGTCATCCTCGTGCTGCTCGTCCAGCTGGCGCAGCTGCTCGGCAACAAGCTCACCCGCATCATCATGCGCCGCTGACCGGAAGGACCCGCTGTGACCATCCCCTCATTGCTCCGCTTCGCCGATCCGGGAGCGTCCGTGCGTTCCCGCTTCGCCGACGCGGTGACGGCCGTGGCCGACCACTTGCGACCGGACGCGGTGCAGCGCGAGATCGCGGGCGCCGATCCGCACGACGAGATCGACCTGTTGCGCCGATTCGGGCTGCTGAGCGCACCCGTGCCCGCGGCGTTCGGAGGAGGCGGCATCGAGCTCGAGGAGGTGGTGGAGGCCGTGCGCCTCATCGCCCGCGTCGACGGCTCGGTCGCGGCGCTCCTCGGCTACCACTACCAGCGCGTGCACAGCATCGCGGACGCCGCCGGTGGCGGCGACCCGCAGATCGAGACGCGCCGCGCCCGGCTGCTGACCGACACGGCGCGCGAGGGCTGGTACTGGGCAGCGACGGGAAGCGCACAGGACGCGGAGTTCACCCTCGAGCCGCACGTCGACGGCGGCTATCTCGTCAGCGGGCGCAAGGGCTTCGCGACGGGCGCGTCGGTCGCCGACCGGCTGGTGAGCGCCGGCAGCCTCGGCGACCAAGGCCGTGTGCTGCGCTTCGCCATCGACCCGTCCCGTCCCGGCATCCGCTTCGCGGGCGATTGGGACAACATCGGCCAGCGACTCACCGCGAGCGGCGGCATCGAGCTCGACGGGTATCACGTCCAGGAGGAGGACGTGTTCGGCTCGTTCCCGCGCTTCAGCGGAGAGGCCGGGGAGTCGTTCGCCCGGGATCCGCAGGCTTCGCTCATCGTGCCGGCGTTCCAGCTGCTGTTCGTGCACCTCTACCTCGGTCTCGCGGAGGGCGCCCTCGGCGAGGCATCCGGCTATGTGCGGGCGCAGAGCCGGCCGTGGGTGCACGCCGTCGCCGACTCGCCCGCCGACGACCCCTATGTGCTGCGGCACGTCGGGGAGTCGGCGGTGCAGCTGAGCGCAGCATCCGCGCTCGCGGATCAGGCGACCGCCGAGCTCGCGTACGGTCGCGCGCGCGGCGCGGCGCTCACCTACGACGAGCGTTCGCGCATCGCGGTGCGGATCGCGGCGGCGAAGGTCGCGAGTACGCAGGTCGCACTCGCGACCACCGCGCGCGTGTTCGAGGCGACGGGCGCCCGCTCGACTCAGCGTGCGGTGGGTCTCGACCGGTTCTGGCGGGAGGCGCGCACGCATACGCTCCACGACCCGGTGGAGTACAAGATCCGCGAGGTCGGCGACGCGGTCCTGAACGGCCGCTCGCCCGAACCCTCGCACTACCGGTGAGGGGTACGGGCATGACGAGACGGCTGGCGTTCAATCTGTTCGACATGACGACGACCGGGCACCTCGCCCAGGGGCTCTGGCGGCATCCGGACACCGAGCGGCTCCAGGTGCACACGCTCGCGTTCTGGACCGCGCAGGCCCGACGAGCGGAGACCGGACTCTTCGACGCGCTGTTCCTCGCCGACGTGCTCGGCGTCTACGAGGGGTACCGCGGCACCCGGGACACGGCCGTGCGCGAGGGAGTCCAGGTGCCCAACTACGACCCGCTGCTGCTGGTCCCGGCGATGGCGGCGGTCACGGACCACCTCGGGTTCGTGGTCACGGCGAGCACGAGCTACGAACCGCCGTTCGCGTTCGCGCGACGCGCGAGCACGCTCGACCATCTCACGGACGGCCGGGTGGGATGGAACGTGGTCACCTCGTACCTCCCGAACGCCGCCCGCAACTTCGGGCACCGCGAGGAGATCCCGCACGGCGAGCGGTACCAAATCGCCGAGGAGTACCTCGAGGTGCTCTACAAGCTGTGGGAGGGCTCGTGGGACGACGACGCGGTCCGGCACGACACCGCCGGCGGCGTCTTCAGCGACCCCGCGAAGGTGCACGCGATCGACCACTCGGGCGAGCACTTCCGGGTCGCCGGCCCGCATCTCGTGGATCCGTCACCCCAGCGCACCCCGGTGCTCTACCAGGCGGGCGCATCGCCGACCGGTCTCGCCTTCGCCGGGCGGCACGCCGAAGCCGTCTTCGTGGGCGGGTCGACCGCCGAGATCGTCGCCCGCGGCGTGCGTGCGATCCGCGAGGCCGCCGAGCAGGCCGGGCGCGACCCGCAGGCGGTGAAGGTCTTCGCCGAGTTGGGCGTCGTGACCGCCGAGAGCACGCCCGCGGCGCGTGAGAAGCTCGCAGCGCTCGACGCCTTCGCGAGCATCGAGGGCTATCTCGCGAAGACCGCAGGCGGCGGTCCCGACCTGCTCGCGTACGAGCCCGATGAACTCGTCGAGCGGCTGCACGAACGCGGGGCCTCCGGAGCCGCAGGCTACAACCGATTCCCACCGGGCACGACGGTCGGACAGGCGATCGACAGTCTGCGGTCGGTCGGCCAGGGAGCGTTCTTCGCGGTGGGTTCGGGCGCTGAGGTGGCGGACCGCATCGAGGAATGGGCCGCGCAGACCGGACTCGACGGCTTCAATCTCCGGCAGGCGATCACTCCGGGTTCCGTCGATGACTTCATCGCGCACGTCGTCCCCGAACTCCAGGCGCGTGGGCGCTATCGCACGTCGTACGAGGAGACCGTCCTGCGGGAGCGTGTCGCGGGCTCCGGCCCGCGGCTCGCCGCGTCGCATCCCGGTGCGCGGTTCCGCGGCGCGTTCGCCGAACGCTGACGGCCGCCTCCTCCGCCCGAGACTAGGACGTGCGTTCCGGCATCGCCGTGCGGCGTTGCTCCCTCGACGTCGCGCCGATGAGGAGGCCTGCGGCGAGGACAGCCTGGGCGAGCAGTCCGAGGTACCAGCTCGCCGCGGTGCGGTCGACGAGGGCGGGCACGGTCGTCGCCTCGTGCTGGCCGTCGATCGTGCAGGCGTCGAGGATCTCGGTCGTCTCGCCCGCGACCTGTGCCTGACGGACACCGGAGGTCACCATGCCGAACAGGTCAGCGGGGCTCTGCATGCTGCCCTGCCAGGTCAGCGGAGTCGCGTCGGCGACGAGCACGAAGGGGTTCGCGGCGAGCACCCACCAGGCGAGGTCGAGCCTGGCTCGCTCGGAAGTCGTCCGCTGCCACGCCTCGCACGTGGTCACGCCCTCGCCGTCGGCGTCCTCGACACAGTCGCTGGCGCCCTCGGCGAACGCCTCGTCGCAGTCGGCGACGAGCTCGGTCGACGACCAGCTGACCCCGCGGTTCTCAGTCACGACCTCGTGCCGCGCGAGATTGCCGACGAACGCGAACACCAGGATGGTGCCGATCGTCAGGCCCGCGACCACGGCGTAGGCCACGGCCACGGACCTGCCGGGGCGGGCCACCAGTCCGCTCACGCCCACGGCGATCGCGCCGAGCACCAGGACCTCCGCGATGAGGATGCCGAGCGAGCCGATGACGACGTGCGCGGCGACGCCGCCGGCCACGGCAGCGACGAGCAGCACCGGGACGGCGATGCCGACGAACACGAGGCTGGTCACCCACTCGGCGAGCAGCGCCCCGAAGACGCGAGCCGCTGGACTCGACGCGGTCGCCTCGTCGGACGACGAGTGTTCGGCCGAGCGCCCGACCAGTGCCGACACATTGAGCGCACGCCCCTGCACAGCCGGTCCCGCAACGATCGCGAGCAGCAGCACCCAGAAGACCACTGACGAGTAGATGAGCGGGCCGGTGTCGCCGCCGCCCGAGAGCGCGGAGAGTGCCCAGGCCACGACCGCCGACACCACCGTGAGCACGAGCAGGACGACGGCGTAGACGCCGAGCAGGATCAGGAACCGACGGCTCGCGAAGCGGCGCCGCAGCCGGTCACCGGCGACCGAGCCCGCGCCTTTCTGGCGCGGGGTCGCGCCGGCGGTCTCGCGTCGGTCGTCTCGGAGGTTCCTGGTGTCCATGCCGTCACCTTAGGGCGCGGGATGCCTCGAGCTCGCGCCACGGCGTAGAACTACCTAGTCGTGCTCGACGTGGTCGCCGGGAAGGCGAAAACCCCCGGCGAGCCGGGGGTTTTCAGTTGGTGGGCGATACTGGGATCGAACCAGTGACCTCTTCCGTGTCAGGGAAGCGCGCTACCGCTGCGCCAATCGCCCAAGTCGAGGAGAACCTCGTCTTGGAGGTGGATACGGGATTCGAACCCGTGTATACGGCTTTGCAGGCCGCTGCCTCGCCTCTCGGCCAATCCACCGTGTATGGGTTCACCACCAGAAGAACAGCCTGGGAGTGAACCCGGGCTGATCAGAGCGGATGACGAGATTCGAACTCGCGACCCTCACCTTGGCAAGGTGATGCGCTACCACTGCGCCACATCCGCGTTGCCCGCATTTCTGCGTGCAGAGAGACTCTAACCGATGATGTGAACGAATCACAAACCGAGGGCGTCACACCAGGATTCCGACCCGGTCGCGCCCCGATTCGAGGTCCTATCCCGGGCGTGTCCGCCAGCCTACGGTCCGCCCATGAGGCCACGGAGACGCGGCGACGACCTCGGGAGGGAGTTCCCCGCCCTCGATGTGCAATCGCCCCCTCGCGTCGGCTACTATCGAAGACGCGGCCGCTCGCCGGCCGCACCATCCTGTGGGCACCTGCCCTCATGGGCGATTGGCGCAGCTGGTAGCGCGCTTCCTTCACACGGAAGAGGTCGTCGGTTCGAGCCCGGCATCGCCCACTGACTACGTCGTTCGCCACGCACGCGCGGGGCATCCAGGTCAGGTTTCGTCCACGACCGCGATCGGGCTGAACGCCTGCGGCTCCCCCTCGACCGGAGTCTCAATCGTCTCGACGTCGTCGTCACGCCCGGTGAGGCGATCGACAGCGGCCGCGAACTGGCGGCGGAGCGCATCTTCCGCCATGGCCGCATCGCCGTCGCGCAGGGCGGTCATGAGTTCGCGATACGTCGGCGAGACCGTCCGGCGCACGGAGTAGCCGTTCTTCTCGGACAGACTCGCGATGCGCGTCTCGATCGCGAGCGTCGCCATGGCCTTCGACAGGCGGGGGCTGCCGACGGTGTCGACGAGCAGCCGGTGGAACGCGAGGTCGGCATCGCCGATGGCCCGGGCGTCGTCACCTTCGCTCACGGTCTCGAGCGCGGCGAGCGCCCGATCGAGCGCCTCGAGGTCGAACGCCGCTGGGGCGGCGGCGATCATGCGCGCCGCCTGGGACTCGATCGCCATCCGTGCGTCGTAGACGTCGGCGATCTGATCGGGACCGATGGTGGTGACCCGCAGCCCGCGACCGGGCGACGCCGTCAGCAAGCCCTCTTCCACGAGACGTTGCGCCGCCTCGCGGAGCGGACCGCGGCTGACTCCCAGCTGGCTCGACATCTCCACCTCGCCGATCGGGCTTCCGACCGGGAGCGCGCCGGTGAAGATCGCCGTACGCAGCTCAGCAGCGATGAGGTCGACGGTGGATGGCCTCGCCACGCGGAGCACCGAAGCCGCCGAAGCCGGACGCGTCGGATGTGCAGCCATCCCGTGCCCCCTCTCTGATCTCCCGCTCGTGGCGGCCCTTTGCATCGTCGACGCCCAGCGCACGGCACCCGGTCGTCGCCGCCTGTCTCGAGTCTGCCCGAGCATAACGATTTTGTACAGTTGTCAACAATCTGCGGATCCGACTGTACTTACGTTGACAGTCTCTCTACAGTGGGCAACCGTGTCGAAACGCGGGCGCTCACGAGCGCCCATCTCTGTATACGGAACTCGAGGAATGACGATGACGACGAAGACCACCCGTACCGGCCTCTCGGCCGTCGCGATCGGCGCCCTGACGCTCGGCGCACTCGCCGGCTGCGCGAATGACGATGCCACCGAGGCGGGCGGCAGCACGCTCGAGCAGCTCCGCGCCGACGGCTCGATCACCGTCGCGATCGCCGACGAACGCCCCTACTCGTGGAAGGAGGGCGACGAGGCGAAGGGCGCGACGATCGCCATGCACGAGCAGATCTTCGCCGAGATGGGCATCGACCAGGTCGAGGTCGTCGAGGTCGACTGGAACTCGCTCATCCCCGGTCTGAACGCCGGCAGGTTCGACGCGATCAGCGCGGGCATGTCCATCATGCCGGACCGTTGCGCCGAAGCGGCGTTCAGCGATCCCGAGATCATGTACACGACGACGCTCATGGTGCCCGAGGGCAACCCGCAGGGGCTCACCGACCTCGACTCCGTCGCGGACTCGGGCGGCGACGTCACCCTCGCCGTCCTCTCGGGCGGCATCGAGGCCGGCTACGCCGAAGACCTCGGCATCGGGAACACGGTGTCGGTCGACAACGCCCAGAGCGGCATGGACCTCGTGTCGAACGGGCGCGCTGACGCGTTCGCGATGACGGCGATCTCGCTCAACTGGATGGCCGACAACTCCCCCGACGCCGGCGTCGAGACGACCGACGCCTTCGTTCAGGAGCTCGACGGCGTCGAACAGATCGGCGCGGGCGCCACGGTCTTCCGTCAGGACGACACCGAGCTGCTCGAGGCCTACAACGAGGCGCTCGCGGGCATCACGGGCGACGCCGAGACCTACCTGTCGCTTGTGGGCGAGTACGGGTTCACCGAAGAGAACCTGCCGCCGTCGGATCTCACCACCGAGCAGCTCTGCGCCGGTGACCTGAGCTGACGTTGGCCGACAACCTCGAAGCGCTGGGCGCGGCGCTCCCGCAGGTGTGGCAGGGGGTGCTCATCACCCTCCAGCTCACCGTCGGGGGCGCCCTCCTGGCGTTCGTGCTGGCGGTCGCGCTCGGGCTCATGGCCCGGGCAGACCGCACGTTCGTGCGTGGCATCGCGCGCGTGGTGATCGAGTTCTTCCGCGGGACATCCCTCGTCGTCCAGCTGTTCTTCCTGTTCTTCGTCCTCCCCCAGCTCGGCGTCGAACTGCCGCCGATGCTCGTCGGCATCCTCGGGCTCGGGCTGAACTACGGCGCCTACGGCGCCGAGGTCGTGCGCGGATCGATCAACGCCGTGCCGGCCGGGCAGTGGGAGGCCACGACCGCGCTGAGCATGGGCCCGGTCCAGCGGATGACCCGCGTCATCTTCCCGCAGGCATGGGCGCTCATGCTGCCCTCGCTGAACAACCTGCTCGTCCTGCTGCTGAAGGGCACGGCGATCGTGAGCTTCATCACAATGGCCGACCTGACGTTCGAGCTCGGCAAGCTCCGGCAGAGCACAGACACGTTCTTCGCCTACACCGTGGGGCTCGTGATCTACTTCGTCATCGCGTACGCGCTGACGCTCGTCATGAACGCGCTGGAGATCCGCGCCAAGCACCGGCTCGGCGTCGGTGACTCGCTGCGGGCCGTGCTCCGCCCGAAGACCCCGGAGAAGACCGTATGAACGACCTCTGGAGCTGGAGCACCGCGTGGGAGGCGCTTCCACAGCTGTTGGAGGCGTTCGTCCGGGTCACGCTCCTCGTCACCGTGCTCGGCAGCGCCATCGCCGCCGTCCTCGGACTGCTGCTGGCGATCGCCCGGCGCTCCCTGCCGAGGCCGCTCTCGGCGATCCTCGGCTTCGCGATGAACTTCGTCCGGATGACGCCGATCGTCGTCCAGCTGCTGTTCGTCTACTACCTGTTCCTCTCGGTGGACCCGGTGGTGCTCGGCATCGTAATCTTCGGCGTCCACTACGCCACCTACATGGCCGAGGCGTACCGCGCGGGCATCGATTCGATTCCCGCGGGCCAGTGGGAGGCGACCACGGCGCTGTCCATGTCACGCCGCCGGGCCTGGACGGCGGTCATCATCCCGCAGGCGGTCCGAGCCACCGCACCGGCGCTCGGCAACTACGTGATCTCGATGCTGAAGGACACCCCGTTCCTCATCGCGATCACCGTCGTCGAACTCGTCCGCGCCGCCCTCATCATCGGCGGCAACACGTTCCGGTACGTCGAGGTGTTCACGCTCGCCGGCATCATCTTCCTGCTCGCCAGCTACCCGACGTCGTTGCTCGTCGGCCGATTGGAGAAACGCCTTGCCTACACCTCCTGACCCGAAGGAACGCCCCGAAGCCACGAAGCCTGGGGCCCCAGCGATCCGATTCGCCGGCGTACAGAAGCGGTTCGGCGGCCACACGGTGCTCGACGACCTCGAGTTCACGGTCGCCAAGGGTGATCGGGTCACCCTGATCGGGCCGAGCGGATCGGGGAAGACCACCATCCTCCGCCTCGTGATGACCCTCGAGGAGGCCGATGGCGGCTACATCTTCATCGATGGCGAGCCGCTCACGCATCGCGAGGTCGACGGGCGGCGGGTCGAGCTCAAGGAGAAGCACAAGAACCGGATGCGCCAGCGCATCGGGATGGTCTTCCAGCAGTTCAACCTCTTCCCGAACATGACCGTCATGGAGAACCTCATCGAGGCCCCCGTACACGTGCTCGGCATCCCGAAGAAGGCCGCGATGGAGAAGGCGCGGGATCTGCTCGACCGGGTGGGCCTCGCCGACAAGGCGGATGCGCACCCGCTCGAGCTGTCGGGTGGGCAGCAGCAGCGGGTCGCGATCGCACGGGCGCTCGCCATGGATCCGGAGATCCTGCTGCTCGACGAGGTCACGAGCGCGCTCGACCCCGAGATCGTCGGTGACGTGCTCAACATCCTCCGTGACATCGCGCAGACGACGGACATCACGATGCTCATCGTCACGCACGAGATGCAGTTCGCGCGCGACGTGTCCAACCGCGTCCTCATGTTCGATCACGGGTCGATCGTGGAGGAGGGCAGCCCCGAGCAGATCTTCACCGAACCGCGCGAGCATCGAACCAGGGAGTTCCTCTCCGCCGTACTCTGACCGCCGGCGGGGATCCCGGCACGCGTCCCGACGTGCGAGCACGTCGACAGAATCGGAGTGACCGCTAGCATTTGGTGCAGTGCGCCAGCGTCGGGCACGGCCCTCGGGGCATCCGGCCGGCGTTTCGACCCGTGACCGTCCCGACGAACCGGAGACCCATGCGTAAGCGCGGCCTCATCATCCTCGGCGCCGGCGTCGGCGTGCTCGCCCTCGTCGTCGGCGGCGCCTACTGGGCAGGGCGCTCGCTCTTCCACGAGCCCACGGCGCGCGGCGTCGACTCCGTGATCGGAGAACTCGGCGGTGAGCGGGTGCTGGGCGTGTTCGCCCACCCCGACGACGAGCAGACCGTCAACGGATTGTTCTGGCGGGCGTCGGAGCGCGACGGCGCCTACACGGCCATGATCACCGCGACTCGGGGCGAAGCGGGCGAGCAGTCGCCCACCGTCGGGCGCCAGGTGGACCTCGGGACGATCCGCGAGGCGGAAGCGCTCATGAACAGCTTCAATCTCGGGGTCGACCGGCACGTCGTGTGGGACTACCCCGACGGCGGAGTACCGGAGGCTGACGAGCAGGAGCTCGTCGATCGCGTCGCCGACGAGATGCGCCTGGTCAAGCCCGACGTCGTCGTCGCGTTCTGGCCGGAATCGGGCGCGACCGGGCACAAGGACCACATGGAGATGGGCTCGGCCACCGAGCAGGCCATCGCGCAGGTCGCGGCGGCGGACGACACCTACGCCGGCCCGCGATGGATCGTCTACACGATCAGCCCGACCTCGGCGCTCGCCGCCTTCGGCGGCGAGCAGGGCGCGTTCGTCGTCGAGAATCAACCGGATCCCGACTACGCGATGCCCGCCGAGGTGCAGAAGAAGCACGAGGGATGGGCGATCCACCGATCGCAGGAGAACTACATGCAGGAGTCGTACATCCTGCCGACCTGGCTGATCTACGCACTGTGGGATCAGGAGTTCTACCACGTCCGCGATCTCCAGGCCGACCCGCTCTGACGCAGCGACGACCGCGAGTCACCGGGCGGATCTCAGGCCGTCTCGACCACGCCCGGGCACGCGAACGGCAGCCCGATCGTGATCTCGGACTCGTACGTGTTCACGTCGACGAGTCCGCGCAGTACGATCTCGCCCGCGGGCGACGCGTCCGCGGAGCCCGCATGCACGGTCGCCTCCCCGCTGAACGCGTCGCCGGGTTCGAGCGGCATGAGCGGCGGTTCGCTCGCGGTCGCGTACGCGTCGGTCATCGCCTGCAGGAACCGGTCGCCGTGCTGGAGCAGGTGAAGGTTCACCGAGGAGCTGTCGTCTGCGCTCACGGCGTAGCCGTCACCCGATCGGAGCAGCGAGACCTGACCCTGACCGCCGAGGTTCGCGTCCGTATCGAAGTACACGCTCACGATGAGATCGCCCGTCGACGTCGACCGCATGCACTGCGTGGTCGCGACCCAACCCGGTGCGGCTCCGGGCAGGCCGCCGCCCTCCAGGGTGAGGTCGCCGCGCGAGACGGGCGCCACGGTCGCGGTGCACGCGGAACCGCCGTCCATCGCAGCGAAGGCCAATGCGTCGCCGCGCTGCAGCAGCTCGCCGGCCACGCCGCCGAAGCCGGACAGCATCGCCAGCGCCTCGGCGCCGAGGGCGCCGAAGGACAGCCGGTCGACGGTGCGCCACTCCCCGGCGGCGAGCATGGCCGAGAGGTCGTCGCATGAACGGCTGCTGGCGAGCATGAGCGACGATTCCCCCGCCGCGACCAGCGCCACATCGGCCGTGACGTACAGGCCGCGGAACGCACTCATCACTCCGCCGTCGGCCTCGGGCACCGTCGGCGACGGTGCACCGGCACCGGCTGACGGGCGATCGGAGGCGGCGCTGCCGGCGCCGGCGCCTGTGTCGGCGGTGTCGGTGTCGGTGCAGGCCGTGAGCCCCACCGCGCTGACCAGCGCAGCGGCCAGCACCAGCGCGGTTGAGAACCTAGAGCGCGTCATAGAAGTAGCTCACCTTCGGGCATCGTGGATCCTCCTTGACCCGGACGATAGGCCAGCTGAGATCGCTGAACGGGAAGCTGCTCCCCCCGAGCAGAATCTCGACCTCACCGACCGGGCGACCGACCCGGCCGTCCGCGAGGATCTCGGCGCGCGCATTCAGGAACGGGAAGAACGTGAGCCGGCCGTCCAGGAACTGTGCTCCGCCCTCGCCCGTCATGATGAAGAACGGGTTCGGTCCTTCGCGGTCGTTCGTCAAGACGCTGATCGGGTTGTCCTGGCCGGCGAAGTCGCTCGGCACCGGAACCCCGGTGATCCCACCGGCAGCCTGCAGCATGCCGCTGCTGGTCGCGCCGTCGTAGCCCGCACTGCCCTTGAACGGGCCGGCCACGCCGGCGCAACTCACGAGGTCGACGTAGACCCTCGGCAGCTTCGCGAGGATGAGGTTCACCTCGTTCTCGCCCTGGGCGACGATGATGTCCACACCGTGGTACGCGACCTCGAGCACGATGCTCTGCGACGGGAGCCCCGCCTTCACGAGCACGTCCTTGAGCAGGTCGAACGTCTTGCCGACCGCGAAACCCACCGCATTCGCCAGGAACCCGTACGCATCGCCGAGCTCGAAGGGGAATTTCTCTTTGTCGAGCGACGCGATGAAGGTCGCCTTCCCTTTCAGCTGCTCGCCCTCGCCCGACGGGTCCTCGACGGGCGGCTTCACCTCGAGCGTCGCCGTGCCGTCGGCGCCCGTCTTCGAACCCCCGTCCATCTTCACGCTGTCGGCCGAGATCGCCTTCAGGAGCTGCGCCCCACCGTGCTGGAGTCCGCCGACCTGGGGCTGCTGGCTGCTCCAGCGCACCGTCATGTCCTTCATCGGCCCGGGCTTCGGCACCTCCATGCCGGCGAGCGAGTAGCACTCGATCGTCTCGAGCGCGACCTTCGGATCGAACCGCGCGGTCGCCGTGAGCGTGATGTGCTCATCGCGCGTGCCCGCCCTGTGTTTGAAATGCGTGGACGTCTTGTCCGCGGAGAGATCGAGCCGGGTGGCGAGCAGCAGCATGATCGCGCTGGCTGCGGCGCCTGCCTTCCCCCACGCCTCGTTCGCCTTGTCGAAGGCCTCCTTGCCGCCCTCGGTGAGAAACTCCTTCGCCAGCCGGTCTTTGAGCTCGCCCTTGAGGAAGTCGCTGTGCGCTTTCACGGCCGGGTCGTCGGGGCTCGCGAAGATCGACGCGAACTCGCCGCAGGCCCCGGCCGGTGCCGCGTGCGCGACACCGACCCCGAGGATGGCGTCGATGAACCCCGGCCCGCTCGCTTCGGGCACCGGTCCCCCGGCGCCGGCGGCGACCTCGCCGAAGCGGCTCGTCGCGTGCCCGAGCAGCAGCGTCGTCTGCAGCGGGTCGAAGAAGACCTCGGCCGGATCGGCGCCGGCGTACAGCACCTGCTGACGCTGACCCGCGAGCGCACGCACGCCCGCCGCCGCGCTCGCGAAGATCGCGTGGTCGCCCGGTTCCTTCGCCCAGCCGCCGATGGCGGCGGCGACCTGAACGGGTGCCGCGTCCTGGTCGGTCAGCCCGACGGCGGTCAACAGCGTCGCGAACTGCTCGATGGAGTACCAGTCGCCGGATCGCGTCGCCTCGGCGAGCATGGGCACGAGCTCCGCGTAGACGGGCGCATCGATCATCGCGAGGTGGTCGGGAGCCGCGACCACCGACCCGTCGACGGACACGATGGCGTGCCCGGATCGTCGCAACAGCTCGGCGGTCGCGGCAGCCGAACGCGCGTCGTCGTCCGCCAGGATCTCGGCGACGAGCTGTTCGGCCGCCGTCACGGGGTCATTGGGCAGATCGGTCGCGATCGCCTCGATCGCCGTGGCATCGACCGGGTCGGCCCCACCGCCCGGTTCATCGCCACCGGGCGTGCACGCCGTGGTGACCAGCGCCGCACAGATCGCCGTCGCGACGGTCGCGGTCCACCGCGCGCGGGCGGCGCGTCGTCGTGGCCGGTGGGCTGATGCTCGATTCACGCGGATCAGTCAAGCGCCCGCGACGGCCCAGGCAGCTAGGGGCGGATGTCCCGAATCGGCGCCGACCCGGATCAGGACCGGCACGGATCACCACCGGCGCGGATCCGCCCGGCCCGGATCAGCGCCAGCCGTGCCGGGCCGCCAGCGCCGCGGTGAGCCGGTCGTACGGCGCACGGTCGAGCGTGGCGCCCTCGCGTCGCATGCCAGCCGTGCGCACCCGGTACACGCGGTCGATGCGCGCCCAGCTGGGGCGGCCCTCCGCGTCCCACCCGCCGGCGCCCAGTGCCACGTACCGGTCGGGGTCGTCGTGCGGCTTGCTCGTGAGCTGCACCGCGAGGTACTCCCCGGGTGCGCCCGCGGCCACGATCGCGACGGGCCGGTCCTTGCCCCGGCCGTCGCGCTCCTCGTACGGCACCCACGTCCAGACGACCTCGCCCGGGTCGGGCTCGCCGTCGTGCTCGGGCGCGTACGCGAACCGCACCCGGCCCACGCGCCGCGGATCGAGCTCGATGGTCGCGGACGCCCCGGAGGCACCGGGCGACGGCGCACCCGCCGTGCGCGACCCCACCGAGGCATCCGACCCCACCGAGGCATCCGCCCGCACCGAGCCAGTCGCCCGCATAGAGCCGGTCGCCCGCCCACGCGCGCCGCGCGCGCGACCCGCACCCAGGACACGCCGAAGGGCGGTGAGGAAGCGACCGGTGCCTGACACACCCGCACACTACCCCACCGCCCTCGCGGTGATTCAGCGAGTCACACGCGTGACTCAGACCGTCTCGAACTTGTAGGCCTCGCTGCCGTGCACCGAGGTGTCGATGCCCGCGAGCTCGTCCTCGTTCTTGACCCGGAAGCCGATCGTCTTCTCGATGGCGAAGCCGAGGATCCAGGCGACGACGAACGAGTAGACCATCACGCCCACCGCGGCGATCGTCTGCACCGCGAGCTGGCCGAGGTCACCGCCCGTGAAGAGACCGGTGTCGATGGCGAAGAAGCCGAGGTAGAGCGTGCCGATGAGGCCACCGACGAGGTGGATGCCGACCACGTCGAGCGAGTCGTCGAAGCCCATCTTGAACTTCAGCTCGATCGCGAGGGCGCAGATCGCACCCGTGACGATGCCGAGGAGGAGCGCCCAGCCGGGCTCGAGGTTGGCACACGCCGGGGTGATCGCGACCAGACCGGCCACGGCGCCCGAGGCGGCGCCGACCGCGGTCGGCTTGCCGTCCTTGATCTTCTCCACGATCAGCCAGCCGATGATGGCCGCGGCGGTCGCGCCGATGGTGTTGATCGCGATGAGGCCGACGCCGGCGAGCTCGTTGGAGAACTCGGCGCCCGCGTTGAACCCGAACCAGCCGAACCACAGCACGGCCGCGCCGAGCAGCGTCAGCGGCACGTTGTGCGGCTTGTCGATGCCCTTCTGGAAGCCGACGCGCTTGCCGAGCACCAGGGCCAGGGCGAGCGCCGCAGCACCGGCGTTGATGTGCACCGCGGTGCCGCCGGCGTAGTCGATGACCTCGGGCAGCCCCAGGGTCTCGCCGAGGTTGAGGATCCAGCCGCCGCCCCAGACCCAGGCCGCGACCGGGAAGTACACGACGGTGGCCCAGATGCCCGCGAAGATCATCCAGGAGCCGAACTTCGCGCGGTCGGCGATCGCACCGGAGATCAGCGCGACGGTGATGATCGCGAAGGTCGACCCGAAGGCGACGCCGATCAGGTCGGTGTTGGCCGACTCACCCGTCGCGAGCTGTCCGAGCCCGAAGTCGGAGAACGGGTTGCCAGCGAAGTCCCAGACCCCGCCGACTGCGCTCATGTTGTAGCCGTAGAGCACCCAGAGCACGGCGACGAGACCGAGCGCGCCGAAGCTCATCATCATCATGCTCACGACGCTCTTCGCCTTGACGAGGCCGCCGTAGAAGAACGCGACGCCCGGGGTCATGAAGAGCACGAGGGCGGTTGCGGTGATCGCCCATGCAATGCTTCCCGTATCCATTGGAATTCCTCACCAGTCAAAGTTGCAGGGATGTACCGCGAGGAATCGAGGAGCTGCGAAAGGTCTCGGGTACGTCCCTCAGACTGGTGCTGGCACGTTTCGACCAGAGGACATGACTCGTTTCGGGTCGGTTACGAAGAACGCGCTCAGGTAACAGGCATGTTTCGCGAGGCCACAGATCGGCCGGGAGTCGGCGAAGGACGGTTGCGGATGCCCCGCCTGGCGCCGAAGCCTCGGGTGGGACGGATGCCCCGCCTGGCGCGGATGCCTCGTGGGTCCGCCGTCAGTCGTGCGGCGGCAGCTCGCCCGTGGTGAGGGCCGTCATGCGGCTCATCGCTCGGAGGTACTTCTTGCGGTACCCGCCCGCCATCATGTCGTCGTCGAAGACACGGTCGAGCGGCACGCCACTCGACACGATCGGCACCTCGGCGTCGTACACCCGGTCGATGAACGCGACGAGCCGCAGCGCGGCGCTCTGGTCGTGCAACTCGTGCACGCCGCGCAGGCCGATGATCTCGACGCCGTCGATGAGCTTGATGTACTTCGACGGGTGCACGGTCGCGAGATGGGCCATGAGGGCGTCGAAGTCGTCGACCGAGACCCGGTGTCCGCGTTCGGCGAGCGCGCCCGCGGTGCGGTCGACCTGCGCGTCGTCGCTGAGCGTCTCGGCGCCGCCGCTGACGTCGCGCCGACGGAAGTCGAGCCCGTCGATGCGCAGCGTCTCGAAGTTCGAGGCGAGGCCCTGGATCTCGCGGAGGAAGTCGGCGGCCGCGAAGCGGCCCTCGCCGAGCGCGTTCGGCGGCGTGTTGCTCGTGGCGGCGACCCGGGTGCCGGTCGCCATGAGCTCGCCGAGGAACCGCGTCATGAGCATCGTGTCGCCCGGGTCGTCGAGCTCGAACTCGTCGATGCAGATCAGCTTCGCGCCCGTGAGCAGTTTCACGGCAGGTGCGTAGCCGAGCGCGCCGACGAGCGCGGTGTACTCGATGAACGTGCCGAAGTACTTGGGCCCGTGCGCGACGTGCCAGAGCGCGGCGAGCAGGTGCGTCTTGCCGACGCCGAACCCGCCGTCGAGGTAGACGCCCGGCAGCTCGATCCGAGCCGGTCGCTTGCGCGAGAAGAAGCCGCCCGGCCGCTGCGCCGCACGCCACGCGCCCGCGAACTCCTTGAGCCGGTCGAGTGCGGCCTGCTGCGACGGGAAGTCGGGGTCGGGCCGATACGAGTCGAAGCTCGCGTGCTCGAACTGCGGCGGCGGCACGAGATCGCTCGCGATCTCGGCACCCGAGATGACCGGGTTGCGCTCGACGAGCCGGAGCATCTCTGACGAATGGTCGTGGCCGGAGGAGAGGTCCGAGGACATGTGGCGTGGCTCCCGTATTGCACCTGATGACGGGCCCGTGACTTCGGCAGGCGGAGCCGCGTAGATTCGAGGGTGGACAGCTCAACAGCCTAGTCCGCGCCCACCGCTCCCCCGTCCGCACTGCGCCGCAGTCCGCACGGGGACATCCTGGAGGTCTCATGTCCGTCGAGTTCGACTCCGCCGAGAAGTTCGCGTCGTACGCGCACCCCGAGCGTCTGGTGAGCACCGAGTGGCTCGCCGAACGGCTGGGCCGCCCCGGGCTCGTGGTCGTCGAGTCCGACGAGGACGTGCTGCTCTACGAGACGGGCCACATCCCCGGTGCGGTGAAGATCGACTGGCACCTCGACCTCAACGACCCCGTCGTGCGCGACTACGTCGACCCGGAACAGTTCGCGGCGCTCCTGGGCTCGAAGGGCATCGCCCGCGACACCACCGTCGTGATCTACGGCGACAAGAACAACTGGTGGGCCGCCTACGCACTGTGGGTGTTCACGCTGTTCGGGCACGAGGATGTGCGTCTGCTCGACGGCGGCCGCGACCTCTGGATCGCCGAGGGCCGTCCGATCACGACCGAGCCGGCCGAGGTGACGCCGGTCGAGTACCCGGTCGTCGAGCGCGACGACGCGACCATCCGAGCCTTCAAGGAGGACGTGCTCGCGCATCTCGGAAATCCCCTGATCGACGTGCGCTCGCCCGAGGAGTACTCCGGCGAGCGCACGACCGCGCCCGCGTATCCCGAGGAGGGCGCGCTTCGCGCGGGTCACATTCCGACCGCGGCATCCGTGCCCTGGGGCCGCGCCGCGGCCGCCGACGGCACCTTCAAGACGCGCGAGGAGCTGGACGCGATCTACCGCGGTGAAGCCGGCCTCGCCGACGGCGACGACATCATCGCGTACTGCCGCATCGGCGAACGCTCGAGCCACACCTGGTTCGTGCTCACCCATCTGCTCGGGTTCGACGGCGTCCGCAACTACGACGGCTCCTGGACCGAGTGGGGCAGCGCGGTGCGCGTGCCGATCACCACCGGGCCCGAGCGCGGCGAGCTTCCCGCGCGCTGAGCCGGCGCCGGCGTACAGCGCGGCGCGGCGCGGGCGCGCAGGCCGGCTCGTCCGGCCCGCTCCCAGAGGCACGTGCGATGATCGAGACGATGGATGCCACGCTGCCCGCCCGTCTCGCCGAGACCCGTGACGACTTCCTCGCCCTCGGTGTGCGCGACCGCCTGCAACTCCTGCTCGACTTCGCGAACGAGCTGCCCGAGCTGCCCGAGCACCTCCGCGACCACCCCGATCTGCTCGAACGGGTCGAGGAGTGCCAGTCGCCGGTGTACATCTTCGTCGAGGTCGACGGCGGCGTGGTGCACCTGCACGCGACGGCGCCGGCCGAGTCGCCGACGACCCGCGGGTTCGCGTCGATCCTCGTGCAGGGCCTCGACGGGCTGACCGTCGACGAGGTGCTCGCACTTCCCGCCGACTATCCGCAGTCGCTCGGGCTCGGCGAGGCGGTCTCGCCGCTGCGTGTCCGCGGAATGACCGGGATGCTCGCGCGCATCACGCGTCAGGTCCGCGACCGGCAGGCCGTCTGAGGCATCCGCTGCCCGGGCGCTGCGAGCGTCAGCCCGCGATCTGGTCCTCGTCGTGGTCGATCGCGCCGTCGACCGCGCGACGGGCGAGCCATCCCTCGATGAGACGCGTCCACCGCTCCGGGTCGTGATTCCACAGCTTCACGTGGCGTGCACCCGTGAAGACCTCGAACTGGACCAGATCGGGGCGCGCCGCGGCGAACCGGCGGGCGCCCTCGATCGGCACGAAGCCGTCGTCCTCGCTCGCCAGCAGCAGGATCGGCACGTCGAACTCCTCGGCGCGCGCGACCGCGTCGAGGCTGTGCAGGTCGATGGGCGCGGCGATGCCGGTCACGGTCACCGCGAGCGGCGCGCTCAGCAGCCGTGTGACCATCGAGCTCACCTCAGCCGGCAGGCCGTAGAGCGTGCCCTGGAAGTGCAGGATGTCGACCCAGTCGATCGCGGGCGACTCGAGGATGAGCCCGACCAGGTTCTCCCGGACCGCCGCCGACCGCAGCACCGCCTGCAACGTGATCGCGCCGCCCATCGACCAGCCCATGATCACGATCTCCTCGGCGCCGCGCTCGCGCGCGAAGCGCACCGCCGCCTCGACGTCCTCCCACTCGGTGCCGCCGAGGCCGTACCGCCGGTCCACGCTCGCGGGAGCCTCCCCGTCGTTCCGGTAGGAGATGACGAGCGAGTCCCACCCGCGGTCGTACGCCGCAGGCAACGCCCGCAGGGTCTCGCCGCGCTTCGCGCCGCGTCCGTGCACCTGGATCACCCAGCGCGAGGTCGGTGTCTCGCTCGGCACATACCAGGCCGGGGCGGGGCCGAGCGGCGTCGTGACCACGACGTTCTCGTAGCTGCGTCCGAACTCCCACGGGCCGAGGTAGAACCACCCGTCGAGGCGACCACGACGCGCCCGGTCGAGCCGGCCGAAGTCCACGCCCTCGATGCGACGCCTGGCCGAACGCGATCCGACCGCGACCACCTCCCCGATGCGCGCGTGGCCCGAATCGCGCTCGAACCACAGCCCGTACCTGCCCGCGAGGTCGACCTCGTCGCCGTACAGCTCGACCTCGCCGCCCGCCAGGTCGACGCGTCCGATGCCGAGGTCCTCCTCGCGCCGGCCGACCGGCGTGACGACCTTGCGCGCGAAGAACACGGCGATCGCGGCCACCACGCTCGCCGCGATCCCGCCAAGGAGGACGATCGACCCGAGCAGGATCGCGGCGGTCGACCGCGTCGTGCGCCCTCGCCGAACCATCAGCACCCCTTCACCCCGCCGAACGCATCGGCTCGATCACGTCGCGGCGTGCCGTCGACGCCCGCTCAGATGCAGACTCTAGTCTGCGAACGTGTCCGACCCAGAGCCTCCTGCACCGCCCGAGTTCGAAGCCGCGCTGGCGTCGATGCGAGCCGCGGTGCACCGCGACGAGCTCCGGGTCACCGAGATCCCGGCGCCCGGATCCCTCGCGCCGTACGCCGCCGCGCTCGCGGCGGACGTCGAGCCGAGCCGGCACGCGGCCGACTCGGACCTCGGCACCGGCCGGTTCGTGCTGCTCTACGACCCCGAGGAGCCCGAAGCCTGGGGCGGGCGATTCCGGGTCGTGTGCTTCGCGCAGGCGCCGCTGGAGACGGACATCGGCCTCGACCCGTTCGTCGCCGACGTCGCCTGGTCATGGCTCGTCGACGCCCTCGACGGGCTCGGCGCCGCCTACGTGTCGGCGAGCGGCACGGCGACGAAGGTGCTCTCGACCGGGTACGGCGAACTCGCTCACCGCGGCGACGGCGCGCAGCTCGAGCTGCGCGCGTCGTGGACCCCGCTCGACGCCCGCATCACGCCGCATGTGGAAGGCTGGGGCGAGCTGTTGTGCATGCTGGCCGGGCTCCCTCCCCGTTCGGAAGGGGTGGCGACCCTGCCCCGTCGGAGGAACCGTGACTGATTTCCGGGTGATCGAGACGCCCGAGGCGTACGAGGACGCCGTCTCCCAGCTCGCCGCAGGCGACGGCCCGATCGCGGTCGACGCCGAGCGTGCGAGCGGGTTCCGGTACTCCCAGCGCGCGTACCTGATCCAGATGTACCGTCGCGGCGCCGGCACGTTCCTCTTCGACCCCACGACGGTCCCCGAGTTCTCACGGCTCGAATCCGAGATCCGGGACGTCGAGTGGGTGCTGCACGCCGCCAGTCAAGACCTGGCGTGCCTGCGCGAGGTCGGCCTCGACCCGGCCCGCATCTTCGACACCGAGCTCGCGGCACGGCTCCTCGGCATGCCCAGGGTCGGACTCGCCTCGGTCGTCGAGGAACTGCTGGGCGTCAAGCTCGCGAAGGAGCACTCCGCGGCCGACTGGTCGACGCGCCCGCTGCCCGACTCGTGGCTCACGTACGCCGCCCTCGATGTGGAGCTCCTCGTCGATGTGCGCGATGCGCTCACCGACCGACTCGCGGAGGCCGGCAAGCAGGCACTCGCCGCCGAGGAGTTCGAGGCCGTGCGCACGAAGGAGGCGAAGCCGCCGGCCGCCGAGCCGTGGCGTCGGCTCTCCGGCATCCACGCGATCCGGCACGGCAGGAACCTCGCCGTCGCGCGCTCGCTCTGGCACACCCGCGACGCCCGCGCGTCGGAGCTCGACGTCGCGCCCGGCCGGCTGGTGCCCGACGCCTCCCTCGTCGCCGCCGCCCGGATCCTGCCGCGCACCAAACGTGCGCTCGCCGAGCTCAAGGAGTTCACGGGGCGCGCAAGCCGATCCGAGCTCGACCGCTGGTGGGCGGCGATCGAAGCCGGGCTCGCCGACACCGAGCTGCCCGCGGTCCGCGTGCCGAGCGACGCTCCCCCGCCCCCGCGTGCGTGGGCGGCCAGGCACCCCGACGCCGACGCCCGGCTCCGACTGGCGAAGGCGGCCGTCACGGAGGTCGCCGAAACCCTGCAGATGCCGACGGAGAACCTGCTGACACCGGATCACCTGCGCCGCGTCGCCTGGCAGCCACCGGCGGATGCCTCGGCCCACGGCATCGGCGAGGCACTCCAGGCGCTCGGCGCACGTGCGTGGCAGATTGACGCGACCGCACAGAGAATCGCCGACGCGTTTGTAGAAGCGGCACAGTCGCTCGAAGACGCCTCCGCATCCAATTCGTAGGAACCGTCAAGCGATTCCCCGGCGCTCAGCGGCATTCATAGGATCGAATCAATCCTGATCGAAACGGAGCTGCAGCGTGGCTGAACGAACTGACGTCGTGTTCGTCGACGGGGTACGCACCCCGTTCGGCCGAGCCGGCGAAAAGGGCATGTACTGGAACACCCGGGCCGACGACCTCGCGGTGAAGACCATCGCAGGGCTCCTCGAACGCAACCCCAACCTCCCCGGAGCGCGCGTCGACGACGTCGCGATCGCGGCGACCACCCAGACGGGTGACCAGGGCCTGACCCTCGGCCGGACCGCGGCCATCCTGGCTGGACTGCCGACGAGCGTGCCGGGCTTCGCGATCGACCGCATGTGCGCGGGCGCGATGACCGCCGTCACCACGACGGGTTCGGGCATCGGCTTCGGCCAGTACGACGTCGTCATCGCAGGCGGCGTCGAGCACATGGGCCGCCACCCCATGGGGGGCGACTCCGATCCGAACCCCCGCTTCCTCACGGAGAAGCTCGTCGCCGGCGACGCGCTCAACATGGGCAGCACGGCCGAGCGGCTGCACGACCGGTTCCCCGGCCTCACCAAGGAGCGCAGCGACCGGTTCGGCATGCGCAGCCAGCACAAGGTGCAGGCCGCGTACGACGCCGGGCAGCTGCAGCCCGACCTCGTGCCCGTCGCGATCCGTACCGACGCCGGCTGGGGGCTCGCGACCGAGGACGAGGGGCGCCGGCCCGAGACCTCGATGGAGGGCCTCGCCAACCTGCGCACGCCGTTCCGCCCGCACGGGCGGGTCACGGCCGGCAACTCGTCGCCGCTCACCGACGGCGCCACCGCGGCCATCCTCGCCAGTTCGGACGCCGTGAAGGAGCTCGGCCTCACGACGAAGATGCGCATGGTGAGCTTCGGGTTCGCCGGCGTGCAGCCCGAGGTCATGGGCATCGGCCCCATCCCCTCGACCGAGAAGGCCTTGAAGCGGGCCGGCCTGAAGATCGACGACATCGGACTCTTCGAGCTCAACGAGGCGTTCGCGGTCCAGGTGCTGAGCTTCCTCGACCACTTCGGCATCGACGATGAAGACCCGCGCGTGAACCAGTGGGGCGGCGCGATCGCCATCGGGCACCCGCTCGCCGCCTCCGGCGTGCGGCTCATGACGCAGCTCGCGCGGCAGTTCGAGCAGCACCCCGAGGTGCGCTACGGCCTGACCGCCATGTGCGTCGGCCTGGGCCAGGGCGGCAGCGTCATCTGGGAGAACCCGCACCACAAGCGCTACGGAAAGGGCCGTTGAGCGACATGACCGACTACTCGAAGATCGACTTCTCCGAGCTGACGGCCGCATTCCAGGACGACGAGGTGGTGACGCACTCGTATGTGCGAGACATCCGCCTGCCCTCTGGGAACGTGCTGGCCCTCATCACGCTCGACAACGGGCGCGACCACACGCGACCGTCGACCCTGGGTCCGGTGACGATGCTCGAGCTCGGCGAGCGGCTCGACGAGCTTGCGACGCGGGCGTCCGCCGGCGAGATCGACGCCGTCGCCATCACGGGCAAGCCGTACTTCCTCGCCGCCGGCGCCGACCTGTCGAAGGTCGGTGAGCTGACGAGCCGTGAGATCGCGCTCAAGATGGGCCAGCTCGGCCACTACGTCTACGGCAAGCTCGGCGAGCTGGGCGTGCCCTCGTTCTGTTTCGTCAACGGACTCGCACTCGGCGGCGGCACCGAGATCGCGCTGAACTGCGACTACCGCACCGTCGACGCCTCGGCGCCCGCCATCGCACTGCCCGAGGTCTTCCTCGGCCTCGTCCCGGGCTGGGGCGGCGCCTACCTGCTGCCGAACCTGATCGGCATCGAGAACGCGCTGCGCGTGATCATCGAGAACCCGCTGAAGAACAACCGCATGCTCAAGGCGAAGGACGCCTACGAGCTCGGCATGGCCGACGCGATGTTCCCGACGGTGAACTTCCTCGAGGACTCGCTCACGTGGGCCGACGGCGTGCTCACCGGCTCGGTCGCCGTGAAGCGGCCGAACGCCCCGGGCAAGCTCGAGAAGCTCGCCAAGTGGGATGTGGCGATCAGCATCGCGCGGAAGAGCCTCGAGGGGAAGATCGGCACGGTCGCGAAGGCGCCCTATCGGGCGCTCGACCTGCTGAAGGCCGCCAAGAGCGGCACCAAGGCCGAGGCGTTCGAGCGCGAGGACGAGGTCCTCGCCGACCTCATCTCGGGTGACCAGTTCCACGCCTCGATCTACGCCTTCAACCTCGTGCAGAAGCGCGCGAAGAAGCCGGCCGGCGCGCCCGACAAGGAGCTCGCCCGCAAGGTGACGAAGGTCGGCATCATCGGTGCAGGCCTCATGGCCAGCCAGTTCGCGCTCCTATTCGTGCGCCGCCTGCAGGTGCCCGTCGTGATCACCGACCTCGACCAGGCCCGCGTCGACAAGGGCCTCGCGTACATCCGCGACGAGATCGGCACGCTCGAGCAGAAGGGCCGCATCGACGGCGACGAGGCGAACCGGCTGCGTGCGCTCGTCTCCGGCACGACCGACAAGGCCGACTTCGCCGACTGCGATTGGGTGATCGAGGCGGTGTTCGAGGACCTCGCGGTCAAACAGCAGGTGTTCGCCGAGGTCGAGCCGCACCTCGCCGAGACCGCGATCCTCGCGACGAACACCTCGTCGCTCTCGGTCGAGCAGATCGGCGCGAAGCTCGCCCACCCCGAGCGCGTCGTGGGCTTCCACTTCTTCAACCCGGTCGCCGTCATGCCGCTGCTCGAGATCGTGAAGGCGCCCACGACGGACGACGAGACGCTCGCGACGGCGTTCGCGGTCGCGGCCAAGCTGAAGAAGAGTGCGGTGCTGACGGCGGATGCCCCGGGCTTCGTGGTGAACCGGCTGCTGGCGAAGGTCATGGGCGAGGCGGCGCGTGCGGTCGACGAAGGCACGCCCGTACCGGTCGTCGAGCAGGCGCTGGCGCCGATCGGCCTGCCGATGGGGCCCTTCGAGCTCATCGACCTCGTGGGCTGGGCGGTCGCCGCGCATGTGCAGGACACCATGGTGCGCGAGTTCCCGGCACGGTTCTACAGCTCGGAGAACCTGCATGCGCTGGCCGGGCTCACCGGCCCCGTCGTCGAGAAGGACAAGCACGGCAAGGTGACCGAGTTCACCAAGGAGGCCAAGAAGGCCATCACGGTCGGCAGGGCACCGGTCGACCCGTCGGTGATCCTGCAGCGCGTCGAGGACGAACTCGCCCGCGAGATCAAGCTGATGCTCGACGAGGGCGTCGTCGCGGCGGCCGAGGACATCGACCTCTGCCTCATCCTCGGGGCGGGGTGGCCCTTCCAGGCGGGCGGCGCCACGCCGTACCTCGACCGGGTGGGCGCGTCTGAACGCGCCTTCGGCGACACGTTCCACCACCCGCCGATCCGCGGCGTGCAGGCGTAGCCCAAGACCCCGGCTCTGCGCCACTTCGCGCAGCTCCGCGCCAGCAGGACTGGCGCTGAGCACACAGAAGTGGCGCAGAGGCGGGGAACGCTCGCGGAAATGGCGCGGAACGGGACCTCAGAGACGCGGGTGCGAACCGGTGTCGCTCGACACGGTCTCGAGGCCGGCACCGCGCGCACGAGGGAGCTTGCTGCCGAGCACCATGGCCGTGACGTCGCGGGCGATCTGCTGCGGCGTGAGCCCGACCCGCTCGAGGATGTCGGAGCGCGAGCCGTGATCGAGGAACTCATCGGGGAGGCCGAGCTCCGTGACGGCCGTGTCGACGCCGGCCTCGCGCAGATCTTGACGGAGCCGGGTACCGACCCCACCCACCCGGATGCCGTCTTCGAGGCTCACGACGATGCGGTACTCGGCCGCGAGCTCGACGACGCTCTTCGGCACCGGCACCACCCAGCGCGGGTCGACGACCGTCGCACCGATGCCCTGGGCCTCGAGCCGTCGCGCGACGTCGAGCCCGATGCCGGCCATCGGGCCGACCGTCACGATGAGGACGTCTTTGCGCGCGGCCTCCACGAGCACGTCGACGCCGTCAGGCGTGCGGCGCTCGGCGGTGTACTCGACGCCGACGCTGCCCTTCGGGAACCGCAGCACGGTGGGACCGTCGTCGACCGCCACGGCTTCGGCGAGCTCCTCCGCGAGACGCACCGAGTCGCGCGGCGCCGCGATGCGCACGCCGGGTACCACCTGCAGGATCGAGAGATCCCAGACGCCATGGTGGCTCGGACCGTCGGGACCGGTCACGCCCGCCCGGTCGAGCACGAACGTCACGCCCGCCTTGTGCAGCGCGACGTCCATCAAGACCTGGTCGAACGCCCGGTTCATGAACGTCGCGTACACGGCGACGACGGGATGCAGGCCGCCGAAGGCGAGCCCCGCCGCCGAGGTGACGGCGTGCTGCTCGGCGATGCCCACGTCGAACACGCGCGTCGGGAATCGCTCGGCCATGCGGTGCAGGCCGGTCGGCCGCAGCATCGCCGCCGTGATGCCCACCAGCCGCTCGTCGCGCTCGGCGAGCGCCACGAGCTCGTCGGCGAACACGCCGGTCCAGGACGGGGCGGCCGAGGTGTCGAGCGACTCCCCCGTCTCGGGGTCGATCTGCCCCACCGCGTGGAACTGGTCCGCGACGTCGCGCAGCGCGGGCTCGTACCCGCGGCCCTTCTCGGTGATCGCGTGCACGATCACGGGGGCGCCGTAGTGCTTCGCCTGCTGCAGCGCCTCTTCCATGGCCCGGAGGTCGTGACCGTCGACCGGGCCGACGTACTTGATGTCGAGGTTGGAGTACAGCGCCGCGTTGTTCGTGAACCTCGCGAGGAAGCCGTGCAGGCCACCACGCACGCCACGGTAGAACGCCCGCGCCGGGCCGCCGAGCCGATCGAACGCCTGCCGGCTCGACTGGTGCAGCGTCCGGTACGACTGCTTGGTGCGGACCGAGTTGAGGAAGCGGGCCATGCCGCCGATCGTCGGCGCGTACGACCGGCCGTTGTCGTTCACCACGATGACGAGATTGCGGCTGTTGTCGTCGGAGATGTTGTTGAGCGCCTCCCACGTCATGCCGCCGGTGAGCGCGCCGTCGCCGACCACGGCGACGACGTGCCGGTCGAGCTGCCCGGTCATCTCGAACGCCTTCGAGATGCCGTCGGCCCAGGAGAGCGAGCTGGACGCGTGCGAGCTCTCGACAATGTCGTGCTCGGACTCGGAACGCTGCGGGTAGCCCGCCAGTCCGCCGGTCTGCCTGAGGGTCGAGAAGTCCTGGCGACCGGTCAGCAGCTTGTGCACGTAGGACTGGTGCCCCGTGTCGAAGATGATCGAGTCGCGCGGCGACTCGAACACGCGGTGGATCGCCAGCGTCATCTCGACCACGCCGAGGTTCGGACCGAGATGGCCGCCCGTCTTGGCCACGTTCTGCACGAGGTAGGCGCGGATCTCCGCGGCCAAGTCGACCACCTGCTCCTGCGTGAGCGCGTCGAGGTCTCGAGGACCTCGGATCGAGCTGAGCAGGGTCATGGATACCACCTTTCCGGGCCGCCGGGAGCTGCGGCCGGTGCGTCCCGATTCTACGCGCCCCGCCCTGGGGGCATCGTTCGAACGACGAAACTGCCCGCCCGAGGCATCCTTTTCATGGATGCCTCGACGCGGGCAGTTTCGATGTGCTACTAGGCCACCAGACTGCGCAGCACGTACTGCAGGATGCCACCGTTGCGGTAGTAGTCCGCCTCACCGGGGGTGTCGATGCGGACGACCGCGTCGAACTCGACCGTCTGCTTGCCCGCGGGCGAGTGCTCGCTCGGCTCGGCGACCACACGCACCGTGCGCGGCGTGACGCCGGAGTTCAGCTGCTCGATGCCGGTGATCGAGACGATCTCGGTGCCGTCGAGGCCGAGCGAGTCGGCCGACTCGCCGGCGGGGAACTGCAGCGGCACGACGCCCATGCCGATGAGGTTCGAGCGGTGGATGCGCTCGAAGCTCTCGGTGATGACGGCCTTCACGCCGAGCAGGCTCGTGCCCTTCGCGGCCCAGTCGCGACTCGAGCCCGAGCCGTACTCCTTGCCGCCGAAGATGACGAGCGGCGTGCCCTGAGCCTGGTAGTTCTGGCTCGCGTCGTAGATGAACGACTGGGGCGCGTCGGCCTTCGTGAAGTCGCGCGTGTACCCGCCCTCGACGCCGTCGAGGAGCTGGTTCTTCAGGCGGATGTTCGCGAACGTGCCCCGGATCATGACCTCGTGGTTGCCGCGACGCGAACCGTAGGAGTTGAAGTCCTTCCGGTCGACGCCGTGCTCGGTGAGGTACTGGCCGGCGGGGCTGTCGGCCTTGATGGAGCCGGCGGGCGAGATGTGGTCGGTCGTGACCGAGTCGCCGAGCTTCGCCAGCACGCGTGCCCGTGCGATGTCGGTGACGGGCGTAGTCTCGAGCGTCATGCCGTCGAAGTATGGGGGCTTCCGCACGTAGGTCGACTCCGCATCCCACTCGAACGTGGCGCCGGTCGGCGTCGGCAGCGTGCGCCAGCGCTCATCGCCCTCGAACACGCTCGCGTACTGCTTCGTGAACATGTCCTCGTTGATCGACTCGTCGATCGTCTTCTGCACCTCGGCGGCGTCGGGCCAGATGTCCTTGAGGAAGACGTCGTTGCCGTCGCTGTCCTGGCCGAGCGCGTCGGTCTCGAAGTCGAAGTTCATCGAACCGGCGAGCGAGTACGCGATCACGAGCGGCGGGCTCGCGAGGTAGTTCATCTTCACGTCGGGGTTGATGCGGCCCTCGAAGTTGCGGTTGCCCGAGAGCACCGCGGTCACGGCGAGGTCGCTCTCGTTGACCGCAGCGGAGACCTCTTCGATGAGCGGCCCCGAGTTGCCGATGCACGTGGTGCAGCCGTAGCCGACGGTGTAGAAGCCGAGGTCCTCGAGGTCCTGCGTGAGGCCGGCCTTCTCGTAGTAGTCGGTCACGACCTTCGAACCGGGAGCCAGCGTGGTCTTGACCCACGGCTTGGCCTTCAGGCCCTTCTTGACCGCGTTGCGGGCCAGCAGGCCGGCCGCGAGCATGACGGACGGGTTCGAGGTGTTGGTGCACGAGGTGATCGCCGCGATGGTCACGGCGCCGTGGTCGAGCGTGTACGCGTTGCCGTCGGCCAGCTCGACCCGCGTGGGCTTCGAGGCCGACTTCGGCGCGTGGCTGCGGTGGTGGTGCAGGTGGGTGTTGTACTCGTCGCCGGGCGTGTTGCTCGGCGGGTCGGAGGCCGGGAAGGACTCGGAGACCTCGAGGTCGACGAGGTCGTGCGACACCTCGGTGTAGTTGGTCAGGTCGTGCTCGAACTGAGACTTCGCGTTCGTGAGCACGATGCGGTCCTGCGGACGCTTCGGCCCCGCGATGGACGGCACCACGGTCGACAGGTCGAGCTCGAGGTACTCGGAGAACGACGGCTCGGTGTCGGGGTCGTGCCAGAGCTTCTGCTCCTTCGCGTACGCCTCGACGAGCGCGAGCTGCTGCGCGCTGCGCCCGGTGAGCCGCAGGTAGTCGACCGTGACGTCGTCGATCGGGAAGATCGCCGCGGTCGAGCCGAACTCGGGGCTCATGTTGCCGATGGTCGCGCGGTTCGCGAGCGGCACGGATGCCACACCCGAGCCGTAGAACTCGACGAACTTGCCGACCACGCCGTGCTTGCGGAGCATGTCGGTGATCGTGAGCACGACATCGGTCGCGGTCACGCCCGTGGGGATCTCGCCCGAGAGCTTGAAGCCGACGACCTTCGGGATGAGCATCGACACGGGCTGGCCGAGCATGGCCGCCTCGGCCTCGATGCCGCCGACGCCCCAGCCGAGCACGCCGAGGCCGTTGACCATCGTGGTGTGCGAGTCGGTGCCGACACAGGTATCGGGGTAGGCGCGGACGACGCCGTCGACCGAACGGTCGTAGATGACCTTCGCGAGGTGCTCGATGTTGACCTGGTGCACGATGCCCGTGCCGGGCGGGACGACCTTGAAGTCGTCGAACGCCGTCTGCCCCCAGCGCAGGAACTGGTACCGCTCGCCATTGCGCTCGTACTCGATCTCGACATTGCGTTCGAGCGCGTTCTCCGTGCCGAACAGGTCGGCGATGACCGAGTGGTCGATGACCATCTCGGCCGGCGACAGCGGGTTGATGCGGTTCGGGTCGCCGCCGAGGGCGACCACGGCCTCGCGCATGGTCGCGAGGTCGACGATGCAGGGCACACCGGTGAAGTCCTGCATGACGACCCGCGCCGGCGTGAACTGGATCTCGGTGTCGGGCTCAGCGCTCGGAACCCAGGAGCCGAGAGCCTCGATCTGCGCCTTGGTGACGTTCGCGCCGTCTTCGGTGCGAAGCAGGTTCTCGAGCAGCACCTTCAGGCTGAAGGGCAGCTTCTCGTGGCCGGGCACGGTGTCGATGCGGTAGATCTCATACGAGTCGTCGCCGACCTGGAGCGTGTCCTTCGCCCCGAAACTGTTCACTGCAGACACGATGTCCTCTCCTTCGCGGATGCCGCGGGCGGGCCGGCGACACCTCGATCATGCTCGTCGGACACGGGACGAATCCAGCAAGGCTTACCTAAGCCGCCCCGCTCGCCGGCCGAGGATGTCGAACCGGCCGGATTTATCTCGACGTCGAGATAACTGTATCACCGTTCCGCACGGGCCGGCGCCCACGCCGCCCGCACGATGAGCCACGTGAACACGAGCATCAATGCGTAGAGAGGCACACCCATGAGCAGGCGCGTGAGACCGAGCGCCTGCACGTTGTCGACGAGGTACAGCGGGACCTGGACCACGAGACGAAGCAGGAAGAACCCGATCCACGCGAGCGTCAGGAACTGGGCGAGGCGAACCTTTCGCCGGTCGGTGCGCCAGTGCGTGCCGTCACCCATCAGGAACCCGACGATGAGACCGATCGCGGGCCACCGGACGAGCAACGAGACGAGCAGCGCCAGCGCGTAGCCGGCGTTCGTGAAGAACCCGAGCACGTAGTTGTCACGGGCGTCGCCGGTCCAGAGCGCGAGCGCGGCCGAGAGCAGGACGCCCACCAGGCCCGCGATCGCCTGCGTCGGCTGACCCTTTGCCACGATCCTGGCAATGGTGAAGAGCACCGCGAGCCCGACCGAGGCGGCGAGCGACGGCACCAGCGCCGCCTGTGCGTCCTGGCCGGCGAAGCTCGTGAGCACCGAGTAGACGACGAGGAAGACGAACCCCGGGAGCAGCGCCTCGAGGATGCCGCGCACACCGCCGACGGCGGTGAGCACGTCACGACCGGTCAGCCGCTCTTCACCGGCCAGCCCGCCGAGACCGCTCTTCCCGGCCGCCGCGGCGAACTGCTTCGCGAACTCGGTGCGCAGGTCGGGCTGACCGGCGTCGGCACCGGTCGGCGCCTCGCCCGAGGTATCCGCCCGCTCGTCGTCGCCCGGTGCGGCGCTCATTCGATCGCTGCGCCGGTCGACGTCGCGGGCATACGCAGCGGAATGAGGTCACGCGGCGGCATCGGCGTGTTGCCACGCACCACGACGATGGAGCGGAAGAGCTCCTCGACCTGCGCTGCGGCCTCGGGGTCGACGGCCGCCTTGCCGGCGATCACGCCGCGGAGGAACCAGCGAGGGCCGTCGACGCCGATGAACCTGGCCTGACGGAGCTGCGCGGCCTGGTCGGCGGTGCCGGCGACCGGGATCTGCGCGAGCAGCTCGGGCCCGAACGCCCCATCGCGCTCGGTCGTGGTGCCGCCCTGCTTCGCGATCTGGCCGGCGATCTGCTCACGGATCTCGTGCCACAAGCCGCTCGAACGAGGCGCGGCGAACGGCTGGACCTGCAGCGTGGAGCCCGCGAGGTCGAGCCCCACGGCGACGACGCGCTTGCTGCCCTCCTCGATCTCGAGGCGCAGGTTGAGGCCCTCGCGGGGCAAGACCTTCACCCCGCCGAGGTCGACGTACGGACGGACCGGGTTCGCCTCCGACTCGTCGAACGGGCCGGCCGTGGCGCGATCCTCGGGTGCGGACTTCGGGTGGTCGACAGGGGCGTCGCCCTCGGTCTCGATGTCGCTCATGCGTTCACTCCTTGCTTGTGCTCGCCGAATCCCGTCGAACCGAAGCCGCCCTCGCCGCGGTGGCTGCCGGGCAGGCGCTCGACCTCGACGAAGCGAGCGCGGCTCACGGGCATGACGACGACCTGCGCGATGCGGTCGCCCGCCTCGATGCGATAGGCCTCGCGGGCGTCCGTGTTCAGCAGGGCCACCTTGATCTCGCCCCGGTACCCCGCGTCGACCGTGCCCGGCGCGTTCACGATCGTGATGCCGTGCTTGAAGGCGAGTCCGGACCGCGGGACGACGAACGCCACGTACCCGTCCGGGAGGGCGATCGACACGCCCGTGCCGACGGTGGCGCGCTCACCGGGCTCGAGCGTCAGCGATTCGGCGGCGTGGAGATCGGCACCGGCATCGCCCGGGTGAGCGTAGACGGGGAGCCGGTCGGCCGTGATCAGGACATCGACGGATTCGGTCACCGTTCGAGGGTAGTGCAGAAGTCTGATCGAATAGACCCATGCCCGACTACCGCGAGCGCCTTTGGCCCACGCCCTGGATCTTCATCGTGAGCCTGCTGCTCATCCCCTCGAGCATCCTCGTCCTCGCGCCGGTCTCACTGCCGGCCGGCATCGTGACCGGGATCGTGCTCTACCTCGCCGTCGTGGGGGCGCTCTCGCTGACCGCGCCGGTCATCGAAGTGGCCGAAGGGCGCCTGCGTGCGGGCCGTGCGGAGATCGGAATCGAACACCTCGGCGAGGCGGTCCCGGCCGTCGACGCGGCCGCACGCGTCGAGCTCGGCACCGGCCTCGACGCGCGGGCGTTCCTCGTGATCCGCGGGTGGATCCGCCCCGTGGTACGGATCCCAATCGTCGACCCCGCGGATCCCACGCCGTACTGGCTCGTCTCGAGCCGCCGGCCGAACGAACTGGCCGCCGCGATCAATGGATCGCGACGGCCTGAATCGTAGGTGACCCCTCGGGGTCAGGAGGCGCACTCGAGGCAGATCGGCCCGAGCTTGGTCTCGTGATCGATCTGCGAGCGGTGCTTCACGAGGAAGCAACTCACGCACGTGAACTCGTCGGCCTGCGGCGGGAGCACGACCACGTCGAGCTCGACGTCGGACAAATCGGCGCCGGCGAGATCGAAGCTGCCCGGGTTGTCGGCGTCTTCGACGTCGACCTGACCGGACATCTTGTCGGGCACGCGCTCCTTGAGGGCCTCGATCGACTCGGAGTCGTCTTCGGTCTTCCGTGGTGCGTCGTAATCCGTTGCCATGCCCATCCATTCTTCGTGGCCGCCGGGGAGATCGGCGGCCATAGTTTGCATGAAAACCGGCCGGTAAGCAAACCCTCATCCCGATGAGGCTTTCATGCGATCACCCATGCAACTTCCGGCACGCCCGAGCTATTCCCGGGCCACACGCCACCCGCGTGGCATCCTTGGCCGGAGACGCAACGCACGGAAGGGCTTGTCGCGATGCAGGAACTCACAGTGATCGGTGTGGAGAGCGGCGCACTCGTCGCAACCTCTGAAGACGGAGCGCGCTTCCGGATCGAGATCGACGAGGTGCTCCAGTCACGGATCCGGCAGGCCAGCCCCGAGGCGCACCAGGGCCCCAAGCTCTCGCCCCGCGAAGTGCAGGCGCACATCAGATCGGGGATGTCGGCCGAAGAGGTCGCGGAACTCACCGGCGTCGCCGTCGATTTCGTGCGACGGTTCGAGGGGCCGGTGATCGCCGAGCGCGAACACGTCGTGACCTCGGCGCTCGGGGTGCCGGTGCACCTCGCAGGCGACGTCGACCCGGCCGACGAGCCGATGTCGTTCGGGACCGTCATCCGCGAGCGCCTGACCAAGCTCGGCGCCGACGGAGAACGCTGGGCGAGCTGGAAGGACGAGGAACGGGGCTGGATCGTCAAGCTCGAGTTCACCGCCGACACGATCGACCACGACGCCCGCTGGACCTACGACCTTCGCCGCCGCACGCTGCAGCCGCTCAACTCCGAGGCGATCACCCTCTCCCAGCAGGGCGAGCTCAAAGAAGGACTCATCCCCCGGCTGCGCGCCGTCGCCGCCGAAGCCGAACAGGCCCGCTTCGACAGCGGGGCGTTCACGTTCGACGAGCCCGAGCAGGGCGACGACCAGGCCGCACCGCAGCCGGAGCCACTCCCCTACGGACGCCCAACCCCGCTCGCGCCGCTCACCCCGACGACCTCGAGCCCCGCGGTGACGCGCGCCGCCATCAAGCGCGCCGACGAACCCGCGCAGACCCATGCCGAGACCGCCGATCTGCTCGAAGCCCTGCGGCGGCGGCGCGGCGAGCGTGAGGCCGCGACCGGCGAGCCCACGGTCGTGCCGGCCTCAGCGACGCCGCCCGAGGCCGAGCCCGCCCCGGCGCGGTCGGCAGGCTCGGCGCCGGGAAGCGCGCCGGCCGGCCCACCCCAGTCGGGAGGCACGGGCCGCCGCGTGGCCACCACCGACGACGACGCCGCCGAGGAGACGCCCGGCTCGACCGCTCGTGCCCTCTGGGGCGGCGCCGGCAAGGCGTCATCCGCGGGCGGTCGTTCGCGCAAGGGGCGGGCATCAATGCCGAGCTGGGACGAAATCGTCTTCGGCGCGCGCACCGACGACGACCTCGCCTGAGCCGACACCGACCGACCCGATGCGAGTCGTCGGGACATTCCGCCGACACGCCGACCTCGACGCCCGTGTCTTCGGCGTGTCGGCGAACAATCCCGACGACTGGTCACACCGCAGCACGAGTAGCGGGGCGTCCCGACTCCGCGCACCCGGTGCTACGATTCGAACATACATTCGAATGCGAGGTGCGTGATGCCGAACGTGCAGGAGTTCGTCGAGGTCTGGACGAGCGATGCGGGCACGCCGACGCGCCTCGTCTGGCGGGCACGCCGCTATCGCGTCAACGACACGCCGACACCGCTCGTCGGCCCCGCCGAATGGTGGGAGCCGTTTGCAGACCACGACGTCTCGCCGGGCCACCGGCCGCTCGCGATCGCCGGCTGGCGTTTCCAGGCACGCAGCGACGACGGGGACACCCGTGTGTTCGACGTCGGGCACGACGGGGAGCGCTGGCGGCTCCTGCGCACCTTCGAATGAGCAGCTAGGCGGACTTCTCGGCGCGGCGAGCCTTGTGCGGCACGATCGTCGGCGCCGCATTGTCGATGACAGCGGCCTTCGTCACGACCACTCGTGCGACGCCGGTCGACGACGGCACCTCGAACATGATCGGGCCGAGCACCTCTTCCATGATCGCCCGCAGCCCACGGGCACCCGTCTGACGGAGCACGGCGAGGTCGGCGATGGCCTCGAGCGCCTCGGGCTCGAAGTCGAGCTGCACGCCGTCGAGCTCGAACATGCGCTGGTACTGCTTGATGAGCGCGTTCTTCGGCACCGTGAGGATCTCCATGAGCGCGTCGCGATCGAGCGACGTGACGGTGGCGACCACGGGCAGACGCCCGATGAACTCGGGGATCAGGCCGAACTTGTGCAGGTCTTCGGGCAGCACCTCTTGGAAGGCGTCGTCTTGGTCCTGCTTGCTGCGCAGCGGCGCCCCGAACCCGATGCCCCGACTGCCCGACCGCGAGGCGATGATGTCCTCGAGCCCGGCGAACGCGCCGGCCACGATGAACAGCACGTTCGTCGTGTCGATCTGGATGAACTCCTGGTGCGGGTGCTTGCGGCCGCCCTGCGGCGGTACCGATGCGACGGTGCCCTCGAGGATCTTCAGCAGCGCCTGCTGCACGCCCTCGCCCGAGACATCCCTCGTGATCGAGGGGTTCTCGGCCTTGCGCGCGATCTTGTCGACCTCGTCGATGTAGATGATGCCGGTCTCGGCGCGCTTCACGTCGTAGTCGGCGGCCTGGATGAGCTTCAGCAGGATGTTCTCGACGTCCTCGCCGACGTAGCCGGCCTCGGTCAGCGCGGTCGCGTCGGCGACCGCGAAGGGCACGTTCAGCTGTCGTGCGAGGGTCTGCGCGAGGTACGTCTTGCCGCAGCCGGTCGGCCCCACGAGCAGGATGTTCGACTTCGCGATCTCGATGTCGTCCTTGTGGTCGGCCGAGGTCAGCGCCTGCTGCGCGCGCACGCGCTTGTAGTGGTTGTACACCGCGACGGCGAGCGTGCGCTTCGCCTGATCCTGGCCGATGACGTATTCCTCGAGGAACGAGTAGATCTCTTTCGGCTTCGGCAGCTCGAACTCGCCCGACTCCGACTCGGTGGCCTCGGCGAGCCGCTCCTCGATGATCTCGTTGCAGAGCTCGACGCACTCGTCGCAGATGTAGACGCCGGGACCGGCGATGAGCTGCTGGACCTGCTTCTGGCTCTTTCCGCAGAACGAGCACTTCAACAGGTCGGCGCTCTCCCCGATGCGTGCCATCGCATCCTCCCTCTCGGTGCGTCTTCCGGAAGCCTAACCCGACCTCGACCCATCGGGGCGGAGCCGCGCGAATTGGGTGGAGAAACGGCGGTTCGCCCTGGGCGAATCGCCGACGCCGATCACGCCAGCAGGTGGCGCAGATAGCGCTCCGGCTCGCTGAGATAGGAGCGCCAGTGGGTCACGATGTCGAGGTCGGCCCACTCGGCGCGTCGGATGCCCCACTCCCCGAGTTCGAGGATCGTCGCACCCGGCACGGACGCGAGGATCGGCGAGTGGGTCGCGCAGATCACCTGGGTGCCGCGTCGGGCCACCTCGTGCAGCGACGCGACCCATGTCAGTGTCGACGCGAACGAGAGCGCGGCCTCGGGCTCGTCGAGGCACACGAGACCCGCGGTGTACCTCGGGTGGTTGAGGCGCTCGTCGAGCAGGGCGTTGAACGACTCGCCGTGACTCATCTCGTGCAGTCCGCCGCCCGGCCCGCCGAGCGAGTCGAGATAGGTGTAGTACCCGTGCATGGTCTCGGCACGGAGAAAGAAGCCCCACCGCGGCGCGTCGGGGCTGCGCTCGACCCGGAGCCACTCGCCGAGCGACGATTCGCTCGGGCGCGTCGACCGGCCGCCGTGGCTGCTCCCGCCCTCGGGCGGCAGGCCGTACGCGGTCGCGATGCCCTCGAGCAGCGTGCTCTTGCCGCTGCCGTTCTCCCCGACGAGGAAAGTGATCCCCGGGCCGAACTCGAGCCCGCGGTCGCCGATGACCTGCGCGATGGCCGGCACGTTCGCAGGCCACGCGCGCACATCGATCTCAGCGTCGTCGAACAGCACGACGCGGCGGATGGCACGGCCGTCGTTCAGCCGGTCATCCGCCGCGTGCACGACCCGCGAGCCCCTAGCGCGTGAGCGCCGGGAGCGTCTTGCGGGAGGTCAGGACCTGGTCGAGCAACCCGTACTCGAGCGCCTCCTCGGCCGACAGGATCTTGTCACGGTCGATGTCGGTGTTGACCTGCTCGATCGAGCGGTTGGAGTGCTTCGACAGGGTCTCCTCGAGCCAGGTGCGCATGCGCAGGATCTCCTGCGCCTGGATCTCGATGTCGGACGCCTGGCCATGCCCGGCCTCGCCCATCGCGGGCTGGTGGATGAGGATCCGCGCGTTCGGCAGCGCGAGCCGGCGACCGGGCGTGCCTGCGGCGGCGATGACCGCTGCGGCCGACGCGGCCTGACCGAGCACGACCGTCTGGATCTGCGGGCGGATGTACTGCATCGTGTCGTAGATCGCCGTCATCGCCGTGAACGAACCACCGGGCGAGTTGATGTACATCATGATGTCGCGGTCGGGGTCCATCGACTCGAGCACGAGCAGCTGCGCCATGATGTCGTCGGCCGACGCGTCGTCGACCTGCACGCCGAGGAAGATGATGCGGTCTTCGAAGAGCTTCGCGTACGGGTCCTGGCGCTTGAAGCCGTACGCCGTGCGCTCCTCGAAGCTGGGCAGGATGTACCGCGAACCGGGCGCCTGGGTGCCCGAGAAGGCGGTTCCACCGAAAGCAGGGCCACCGAAACTAGTTACTGACATTCGCTCGTTCTCTCTGTTCGTCACAGCTGGCTTCTCAGGACTGGTCCGTGCCGCCGCCGCCGGACACGTCGAGCGCGGATTCGCGGATGTGGTCGACGAAGCCGTACTCGAGCGCCTGCTGGGCGTTGAACCACCGGTCGCGGTCGCCGTCGGCGTTGATCTGCTCGACGGACTTGCCGGTCTGCGCCGCGGTGATCTCGGCGAGCCGCTTCTTCATGTCGAGGATGAGCTGCGCCTGCGTCTGGATGTCGCTCGCCGTGCCGCCGAAGCCGCCGTGCGGCTGGTGCAGGAGCACGCGTGCGTTCGGCGTGATGTAGCGCTTGCCCTTCGTGCCGGCCGTGAGGAGGAGCTGCCCCATCGAGGCCGCCATGCCGATGCCCACCGTGACGATGTCGTTCGGCACGAACTGCATGGTGTCGTAGATGGCCATGCCCGCGGTGATCGAGCCACCGGGCGAGTTGATGTAGAGGTAGATGTCCTTCTTCGGGTCTTCGGCGGCGAGGAGCAGCAGTTTCGCGGCGATCTCGTTCGCGTTGTCGTCGCGCACTTCAGAACCGAGCCAGATGATGCGGTCCTTCAGCAGTCGATCGAACACACTGGGCTGCAGTGTCGGTTCGGCCATGGATGTCGCTCCGTTTCCGTTGTCGCGTTGCATCGAATCTATCCGGTGCAACACCGCGGATCGGGGCTGTTCGCCCTAGGCGGATGCTGCCGTGTCGTCGCCGTCGGGTGGGTACGAGGCATCCGGCACCTCGTCATCGGCGCCGCCTGCGTCCGCCCAGAGCAGGCGAGGACGCGAGGCACCGGCGATGAGGCCGCCGTCCACTCGGTACCGCAGCTCGTCGATGCCGAGCGCACGCCATACGAGCACGAGCTCGAGATCTCCGCGAACGCCTCCCGGCGACCACAGCCACGTGTCGATGTCCCCGCTGTAGCGATCCTCGCCGCCGCCACCGCCGCCGCCGAGCATGGACAGCGTCGGCGGCTCCGGATCACGCGAGTCAGGACCGAACCACGCCGAAGGGTCGGCCGGGAACACGCGCCGCCCGTCGGCCAGCTCGAACCCGACGAGCAGCCCGTGCTCGCGCGGGCTCGAGCCGTGCCACAGCTCGCCGTGGATCAGGCGGTTCCAGTCGTCGGCAGACTCGTCACGCCGGCGGCGCGTCCAGCGCAGGGCGACCGCGATCCCCGTGTCGTAGACCGAGAGGTCCCTGAGCCAGAGCACGGTCGCGTCATCCCGGTGCAGCACCGCGTCCAGGGCGACCCGACCCGGGAGCTCGTCTGGAGGAGGCTGATGCCACGCGGGCGGCACGTAGGGCGCCGGCTCGCGCTCAGGCCCCGCCGGCATCGCATCGAAGAACCCCGAGACATGCATGGGCGACATGCTAGCCGGGCCGCACAGCCGATACGACGATGGGCTGGCGCGCACCTCGCCCAGCGTCGGCGCGTCCGGCACGGATCCCGGGGATCTGACCCGCGAGCGGGCACCCCGGTCCACCGTCCCTCGCCCGCGCCGCGATCTCAGCTGCCGCGGATGAGTGCGAGCACCTCGTCGCGGAGGCGTTCCATGGTCGGCAGGTCGCCGCCCTCGACGTTCAGCCGGAGCAGCGGCTCGGTGTTCGACGGGCGGACGTTGAACCACCAGAACGGCTCGCTCTGGTCGGTGACGCCCGTCACGGTCAGCCCGTCGAACTCGTCGAATTCGGCACGGCCGGTGAATGCGTCGACGATGCGGGTGTACGCGCCCGCCACGTCGTCGACGGTGGAGTTGATCTCGCCCGACAGGGCGTACGGCGTGTACTGCGCGGCGAGGGCGGATAGGGGCCCGGTCGCGGCGCCGACCTCGGCGAGCACGTGCATGGCGGCCAGCATGCCGTTGTCGGCACCCCAGAAGTCACGGAAGTAGTAGTGCGCGGAGTGCTCGCCGCCGAACACGGCGCCGGTCTCGGCCATCTGGTCTTTGATGAGCGAGTGGCCGACCTTCGTGCGCACGGGCGTCGCGCCGGCCTGCTCGACCAGCTCGGGCACGGCGCGCGAGGTGATCAGGTTGTGGATGACGTTGATGTCGGTCTCACCCGCCGCGCGCACACGAGCGATTTCACGGAGCGCCACGATCGCGGCGACCGCCGAGGGGTTGACCGCGCCGCCGCGTTCGTCGACGACGAAGCACCGGTCGGCATCCCCGTCGAAGGCGAGGCCGAGGTCGGCGCGGTGCGCGACGACGGCGCGCTGCAGGTCGACGAGGTTCGCCGGCTCGAGGGGGTTGGCCTCGTGGTTCGGGAACGTGCCGTCGAGCTCGAAGTAGAGCGGCACGATCTCGAGCGGCAACGCAGGCAGACCGGCCGCCTCGCCGAGCACCGCGGGCACCGTGAGCCCGCCCATGCCGTTGCCCGCATCGACCACGATCTTGAGCGGGCGGATGCCACGGAGGTCGACGAGCGAGCGGAGGTACGCCGCGTACTCGGCGAGCACGTCGGCCTCGACGATCGAGCCGGGCGCCTCGACCGGCTCGATGCCCGACTCGAGGAACGCGGCGGCGCGATCGCGGATCGCGGCGAGGCCGGTGTCCAGCGAGATGCCCTGGGCCCCGGCGCGCGAGAACTTGATGCCGTTGTAGGACGCCGGATTGTGGCTCGCGGTGAACATGGCAGCCGGGGCCTGCATCGAGCCCGACGCGAAGTAGCTCTCGTCGGTCGAGCAGAGCCCGATCGCGACGACGTCGGCACCCCGCGCGGTCGCGCCGACGGCGAATGCGGCCGCGAACCTGGGCGAGGAGTCGCGCATGTCGTGACCGACGACGAGGCGGCCGCCGTTCGCGCCCACCTCGTCGGCGAACGCGGCGCCGAGCGCGGTGACCACGTCGTCGGTCAGCCCCTCGTCGACGATGCCGCGCACGTCGTAGGCCTTGACGATCCGGTCGAGCCGGGCACGGTTGTCGCCGGCACGATGGTCGCTGGCACGGTGGTCGGGAGCGGGCGTCGTAGTCACGCCTTGAAACCTACCTCGCCGAGCGGCACATGCCGGACGACCTGCCACCCGCGCGGCGCCGACGTGCGCTCCGCATGCCGGGCGCACAGGTCGTAGCCGTGGGGTTCGCGACGGAAGGCGAGCGGGCCGAGCACCGCGAGCGAATCGGCGTAGTCATAGGTCAGCGTCGCGACCGCTTCGGCGGTGCAGGCGGTGCGCGAACAACGTCTCATGGCTCGACCAGAATACCGAGGCCCGGTGACATTACGATGGAATGTATGCCCCGCTCACGCCGTGTCGCCTCCACGCCGAGCTCGCCGCGGCGGCTGGCCCGAGACCGGCACGGGCGGGGTCTGCGCTCGCCGGTGACCGGTCCTCACCTGCCGCTGCTCCGCACCCGCACTGATGAGTTCGATCTCACCGTCGCGACCACGGCGTCCTACCTGCGCGGCCTCTGGCCGCAGCTCGAGGGGGTCGTCTTCGAGGTGGCCCAGGGGCCGGCCGAGGCCGTCCACGACGATCACGTCGACCGGTGGAAGGTGTTCCACGACGAGCGGCGCATCATCTTCTACCGGCTGCCGATCGTGCGCTTCCTGCGGCTGCAGGAGGGCGAGGAGCGCGACGAGAAGCTCCTGATCGAGAGCTGCGTCTACCGCGCCGTCGCCGACCTCCTCGGCAAGGACCCGTGGGAGCTCTCGCCGGGCCGCTACCGCCACTTCTGATCGGCAGCCGCAGCGACAGCACCGGCGTCACGGCAGCCGGGGATGTCTCGGTAGCCGCCGGCGTCGCGGCAGCGCAGCCATCCCGACGGCGCGCTATCGCGGGTAGATGCGGATGGGCGCGTCGAGCGGGCCGGGCGGCTCGATCGGCATCGACGCGAGCTCGCGCTCGGACCGGTACGAGACCGACGCGTGCAGGCCTTCGGCGCCGCGCAGAACGAGACCCTGCCCGCCGGTCAGGCCGACCTCGACCGCGCTGCCAGCGCCGACGTCGACGGTCCGCTCGCTGCTACCCGAGACGAGGGTGACGGTCGCTGCGGCGTCGCCCGGGTTGCGGAGGTGCAGCTGCGGCGAGGGGCCGTCGCCGACCGCGACCGCCGTGTCGGTGACGAGGGGCGCGGTCGCGCCGAACCATGCGAGGTCGCCGGTGAGGCCGTCTGGCGCGGTGGCCGAGCCCGCCTCGGGCGGGATGACGGACCGCGCGGCGGCCACCACGGGCGCGTCGGCCTCGATCTCGACCGAGTACGGCCCGGCCGCGAGCTCGCCGAGCGGCACGTCGGTGACCTGCCCGGGCTGCAGATTGACCTCGGCGCTGGTGCCGCCCCCGCCCGACTCGGAGACGACGCCGATCGTGGCCACCACGGCCTCCTCGCCCGGCGCGAAGAGGCGGAGCGCGGGGAACGCGTCACCCTCGGCGTGATCCTCGTCGACGGCGACGCCGGCGTCGCCGTCGGTCACGAGGACACCTGGGATCTGCTGTGACCGGGCCGGCTGCGCGGCCGCGCCGGTGAGCTCGACGCCGGCGGGCACGAGGCCGTCGATCGCGGTCTGCTGCAGCGTCGCGGCGATGCGGCCGCCCGTGGCGGTGACGTGCACGACCGGCGACGCGATGTTCGGCGCGAGTCCGGCGAGCGAGACGACACGCTGACCCTGGGCGGGCACCTGCAGGCCGACGGCGGCGGGCGCTTCGACCGGCCCGGCCTCGCCGTAGACCCGGAGGTCGACGGTCGCGGCGACGTCGGTCGGGTTCGCGAGCAACACCAGGGTGACGCGACCCAGCGCCGTCGACCCGCCGACCAGCCAGGACTCGGCGACGGCTTCGCGGCACGACGCGACCGCGAGTCCGGCCAGGGTCTCGGTGGCCGCGGTCTGCGTCTGGGTGCCGGCGAGCAGCCCCGCGCCGACCTCGCCGGGCTCGGTCGTCAGCGCGATCGGTGTGCCGTCCTCGTCGGCATCGGGGTTGCCAGGTGCGTTCAGGGCGACTTCCTCGACCTCGGCTCCCGACGGATCGACCTGGGTCACGAGCGACGCCGACCCGAAGGACGACGCCGTGGTCGCCGCGGACGCGTCGTCGGCGAGCGCGAGCAGCGGGCCGGGGCACACGCGTATCTGCGGGCTCTCGGAGGGCTCGACGACGACCGACGCCGGCTCGGCGGTCACCTGCGGCCACGGCACGAGCGCGGCCGCGGCGACGGCGCCGGCCCCGACCGCGAGCGCGGCTGCGGCCGCCAGGCCGCGGACTCCCGCGATGACGTACGTGCGCCTACCGGCCATGTTCCGGACCCTCCCTGTGGTCGGCCGCCGCACGGGGGGTTCCCGGGTCACCGGCGCCCGTCGCGACGGACGCCTCGCTCCCGGTCGCTCCGGCGTCGGGTGCTCCGTCGACGGCATCGGTCGCGGACCGGTTGCCGGCCGGCTGGTCGGGAGCGGATGCCTCGCCCGCGGATGTCTCGGGAGCGGATGCCTCGTCGGTCGAGACCGCCCGGGCGGATGCCTCGTCTGCGGTGGCTCCGTCAGCGGATGAGCTTCCGGGCTCGGACACGGCGACCGAGGCCTCCCGGGCCGTGCGGTCGCGTCGACGCGACGGCTTCGGCCGGCGGACCCGCTGCCTGGCGTCCTCGCGGCCGGCGCCGGTCGGGATCGAGAGCAGCACGGCGGCGCCCAGCACGATGAGCTGCAGCGTCGTCCAGAGGGCGCCGGTGGCCCCGGCCGCGTTCGGCGGGATCGCCGAGGCCGGCGCGGGCGACGGAGCATCCGCGAACCGCCAGAGGACACCGAAGGCCGTGTCGCCGACCGGGATCAGCTCGGGGTTTCCGTCGAGCGCCGCGCGTGCGCGCTCGGCCGAGGCGACCGCCTCACGGTCCTCGGCGGACTCCGGAGCCGCCAGCAGCACGAAGGTCGTGCCGAACTCCTCGACGGCCGCGGCGGCGTCGAAGCCGCTCCGCGACGCGAGGTTCCCGGTGAGCTCGGCCAGCCGCGCCTCATCGTCCGACAGGCCGGCGCGCGTGGCGTCGACGGTGGACTGCGCGTCGAGCTTCGCCCCGGTTCCGTGCTCGAGCCAGGACCGCAGGCCGCCCCCGACGAGTGGTTGCATGCGCAGCGTGGTCACCCGCGGGTCGGTGTCGGCTGCGGCGACGACGAACGCGGGCAGCGTGCGCTCGCCGGCCGGGCCGACCTGCGCAGCCCCGGTCGCGAGCGCGAGCCCGGCCGGCAGCACGGCGACCGCGGCGGCGACTCCCGCGACCGCGGCGAGCGCAGGTGCCCCGCGACGGATCCCGTCGAGTCCGATCACGGCCGCGGCGATGAGGCCGAGCCACGCCAGACTCTGACCGGCGCCGGTCCAGACGCCCACGGCGTCGTCGCCGATGGTCGCGACCGCGAGGTGGGCCGCGACGACGGCGGTGACGAAGCCCACGAGCGCGGTGGCGAGGGCGAGCAGCGCAGCCCGCAGCCGCGGCCACATGACCGACGCGGCGGCGAGCAGCACCAGCGGTGCCAGCAGCGCCGTCACGATCCATACCGGGTCGAGGGAGAGACCGAGCGGCTCGAGGAGCTCCGACCAGCCGGCCTCGGCGACGGGGAAGCCGAGCGCGAGCCACCAGGTGCCCGGAACGACGCCGGGCGTCGGCAGTCCCGGATCGGCGAAGAGCGCGAGCGGGGTTCCGGCGGTGAGCTGCGTCCAGATGAGCGGCGCGGCGAGCACGAGCGCGGGCAGCGGCACGAACGCGTACCTGACCGCGGAGCGCCCGCTGACCGCCAGGGCGACGATCCACGCCAGCAGCAGGGCGGGCGTGAGGCTCGGCGCGGCGGCGACCACGCCGGCCAGCAGGAGCCCGGCGGCCGCCGCGGACGCCCAGCTCGAGGCCGCGCCGATCGCGGCGAAGGCGAGCCAGCCGAGCAGGGCGTGTGCGATCACGGCGCCGGGCCGGCCGTCGGAGAGCGCGAGGATGAACGGGGGTGCGACGGCCCACGCGGCGGCGGCGAGGGCACGGAGCGAGCCGCGCTCGGTGAGCCGGGACGCCGTGAACCAGGCGCCCAGGGCGGCGACCGGCAGGGCGACCAGCCAGAGCAGCACGAGCGCGAACGAGGGCGACCAGAACGTGATCGAACCGAGCACCGCGAGCACGCCCGAGAACGGGTCGGCCGGTCCGACGAAACCGGTGCCCACGTCGCGCCAGCCGAACGCGGCGTTGCGCCAGAGTTCGTCGAGGCGGTCGGACAGCGGCAGCAGCGCGCCGCCGCCGATGCCCGGGGCGCTGAACAGCCACGAGGTGAGGGCGAGCGACACCGCGATCGAGGCCAGCAGCACCCAGCCGCCGCCGGTGCCGAGGAACTGCAGCTCCTCGGTCCGGCCCCGAGCGCGCGCCCGGCGGGCTTCTGCGGCGGCACGGCGGCGCCGACGCATCTCATCCGGTTGGACGCGGAGCGGGGCGATCGCCGACCAGCCCATGCTCTTCGCCCCGCGGAGGGTGCGCCGCGCGTGCGCGACGTGGCCGAGGCCGAACATGGCCTGCAGTGCCGCGGCGAACTCTCCGCCGATCGCGCCGGGGGCCTTCGTCAGCAACAACCAGATCGCACGCGCCACCGCGAGCGGGAGGAGGGCGAGCCAGTGCAGCGGCACCGTGGCTGCCGGTGCGTAGACGAGCCGCCGGTGCAGCTCAGCGGCACGCTCGAGCCGGTGCCGCCTGCGAGCGCGCCGGCCCCGGCCGGCTTCGGGCCCGGCGACGCCGCCCTCGCCGACCACGACGCGGGCGTGGGGCACCACACTCACGCGGTGTCCGGCGAGGCGCGCGCGGATGGAGAAGTCGAGGGCGTCGTCGACGACGGGCAGCCCCGGGTCGAACCCGTCGAGCGCCCGCCACACCGGGTGCCGCACCAGCAGGCCGGCCGGGTCGACGCCGAGCACGTCGCTGAGCTCGTCGTGCTGGCCCTGGTCGAGTTCGTCGGCGACGAGGTCGACGGCGCGGCCGAACCTCGTGATCGACCGGCCGAGGGCGACGATCCGGTCCGGTGCATCCCACGCCATGAGCTTGGGGCCGGCGATCGCGACGGACCGCTCGGTCTCGAGCGTGGCCCTCAGCCGCGCCAGCGTGTCGGGGGCGGGCGCCGAGTCCTCGGCCAGCAGCCAGAGCGCGTCGTCGTCACTGCTCGGCGGGGGCAGCACGCCCTCGGCGGAGCGGACGGCCTCGCCGAACGACACCCTGGTGGACAGGGAGACGATGTGGCTCGGCGCCGCGGCGGCGGCCTGGTCGCGTGCGGCAGCGTCGGCGTCGGTCAGGACGATGATGAGCTCGTCGGGCGCGCGGTGCTGCGCACGGATCGCCGCGAGCGTGCGGCTGAGGCGGTCGCCGCCGCGGTGCACGACGAGGACGGCGGTGACTCGAGGGAACATCGGGGACAGCCTAGGCTCCGCGTGCTGCGCAGGCCGTCACTGCGTCGGGCGTGCCGCGAACCTCGTCGTCTCGCGCGCCCATGGGCTCAGGAGGCTGTGCGGGTCAGCCTGCGCGCTTGCGGAGCTTGCGGCGCTCGCGTTCGGACAGCCCGCCCCAGATGCCGAAGCGCTCATCGTTCGCGAGGGCGTACTCGAGGCACTGGGCGCGGACCTCGCAGCCGGTGCAGATCTTCTTCGCGTCGCGCGTCGATCCGCCCTTCTCGGGGAAGAACGCTTCCGGATCGGTCTGCGCGCACAGCGCATCGCTCTGCCAGGCCAGTGCATCGTCGTCGTCGGCGTTCCCCCGAACGCCCGGCATGCCCAGTTCCGTCGGCTGACCCAGACGCACCGGATCGACGAACCAGTCCTCAGGTACGCCAGAACGATATTCGAGGTTTCCCATATCGTCTCCCACCCAGTTGTACCGACCGCCTCTCCGGCGTGTCAGCACAATTACACCGGTGTAATTCCGGTGCGTCAAGTCGCGGCGACCAAACTCTCAATCATGGCCTGAGGCTTCTGGCCAGGAACGACACGCCGGACGCGTGTCGCGGAAGCCGAAGTGTTACACCGGATCGGCTGCGTCGGCAGCGCGTCGTGCACGCCACGCACTCTCGACCATGTCGGCGATCGAATGCCGCATCCGCCAGTCGAGGTCACGCGCAGCGCGGTCGCCCGATGCGACGATGCGGGCCGGGTCGCCCGCCCGCCGCGGCGCGATCTCGGGCGTGAAGGCGATGCCGGTGACCTCGGCGATCGTCCGCATGATCTCACCGACCGAGACCCCCTCGCCCGATCCGAGGTTGTAGACGGGCGCGAGCCTGGCCTCGGCCATCAGCCGCTCGGCAGCGACGACGTGCGCGGCGGCGAGGTCCGAGACGTGGATGTAGTCGCGGACGCAGGTGCCGTCGGGCGTCGGGTAGTCCGCGCCGTTGATCCGCGGGGTCCGCCCGTCGAGCAGGGCGTCGAACACGAGCGGGAAGAGATTGTGCGGACTGACGTCGTACACGTCCTCGGTACCCGAACCGACCACGTTGAAGTAGCGCAGCGACGTGTGCGCGAGGCCGCTCGCGATGCCCTGGTCGGCGATCAGCCACTCCCCGACCAGCTTGGACTCGCCGTAGGGCGACTCCGGATGCTTCGGGGTGTCCTCGGTCACGAGATCGACGTCGGGCGTCCCGTAGACGGCCGCGCTCGAGGAGAAGACGAGGCGCGGCACGCCCGCGCTCTCCATCGCCGCGAGCAGGGTCGCGGTCGCGGTCACGTTCTGCTGGTAGGTGTGCAGCGGGCGGCCGACGGAGACCCCTGCGTACTTGAATCCGGCGAGATGCACGACGCCCTGCACGTTGTAGCGGGCGAGCGTCTCCTGCACGAGCCTGCCGTCAAGGAGCGAGCCGTGCACGAAGGTCGTTCCGGCCGGGACGAATCCACGACGGCCCGACGACAGGTCGTCGATGACGACGGTGTCAATGCCCTTGGCCTCGAATGCGCGGACGACGTGGGCCCCGATGTAGCCCGCTCCCCCGGTGACCAGCCAGCTCATCGGCAACCCTTCCGGCGCACAGACGGTCCGCACGCCTCCCCGATGGTACCGGGGAGGCGTGGGATCCGGATCAGGCCTGTGCGATGGGCGGTCCGCCCGCGTGCCTGACGCGGGCGGCGATCTCGGGACGGCCGTACCCGTCCCGGGCGAGGAGGCGAATCGTGCCGGCGATCCCCCAGAAGATGAGGGCGGCGACGAGGAGCAGCAGCAGGATGGTGGTCATGGCAGAAAATCTATGCCTTGCCATATCCTGCCGAAAGTGGCAGAGTTGCCATCAAACGACGCGTTCCTGCCAACGACGTACACGCCCATCGGAGGTCGCCATGCTGCACACCATCGCCTGCCTCGCCCTGCCCCAGATGGCCCCGTTCGAGTTCGGCGTGATCTGCGAGGTGTTCGGCATCGACCGCAGCGAGCAGGGCGGCCCGACGTTCGACTTCCACGTCATCACCGCCGACCCCGGCCCGGTCCGCACGAAGCTCGGGTTCGACCTGATGATCACCGAGGGCCTCGACGCCGCGGCCCACGCCGACCTCATCGCGGTGCCCGCGTCGCTCATCGACGAGGCACCCGACGAGCGCGTGCTCGATGTGATCCGCGATGCCGTGGCGCGTGGCGCCTGGGTGCTCAGCGTCTGCTCCGGGGCGTTCACCCTGGGCCGGGCCGGCGTGCTCGACGGGCGCAGGGCGACGACGCACTGGATGTACACCGATCGCATGGCCGAGATGTTCCCGGACACCGAAGTCGACCCCGACGTCTTGTTCGTGCAGGACGGCAAGGTCGTCACCGGCGCGGGCACCGCGGCCGGCATCGATGCCGCACTGCACGTCGTTCGCACGGAGCTGGGGCAGTCCGCCGCGAACATCATCGCGCGCCGCATGGTCGTCCCGCCGCAGCGCGACGGCGGGCAGTCGCAGTTCATCCAGACCCCCGTCGTCGAAGCGCGCAGCGACTCCTTCGCGCAGATCACGGAGTGGATGATCGAGCACCTCGACGAGGAGCTGACCGTCGACCGACTGGCCAGGAAGGCGCTCATGTCACCGCGGACCTTCGCGAGGAAGTTCCGTGCCGAGACCGGCACGACCCCGAACGCCTGGCTCAACCGTCAGCGACTGCTCCGCGCGCAGCAGCTCCTGGAGGAGACCGACCTCACGCTCGAGGAGATCGCGCGGGAGACCGGGTTCGGTGCGGCAGCGGTCATGCGGCATCACTTCCTGAAGGTGCTGCAGACCACGCCCACCGCGTACCGCCGCCTCTTCGGCACACCCGGTGACGCGACCGCGGCCGCGGCCCGGTCGGTCGCCGCGGTCGGCTGAGCGCCCGCGCCCGGCACTCGGGTCAGGCGGCGGATGCCTCGGACGCGACGCCGGTCGTCGCCACCCACGCGATCCCGGGGCCGGTGATCTCGAGCGTCGCCTCCTCGGGCGTGACGTAGACCGCGGCACCGCGCGCCAGCACGGTCTCGCCGGTCACGCCCGACACCCGCACCTCGTCGCGCTCGGCGAGCACGATGGCCGGTCCGGTGAGCGTGACGCGCGAGGCATCCGCCCCCGGTTCTGCCCGGTGCAGCACGAAGTCGGGAACGTCGGGCCGGAAGGTGCGCACGCCGTCGGCCGCGACCTCGGGCTCGAGCCGCGGCGGCGGCATGGGCGTCACATCGAGTACGTCGAGCAGCTCGCCGACGTCGATGTGCTTGGGGGTGAGCCCGCCGCGAAGCACATTGTCGCTCGAGGCCATCAGCTCGATGCCGAGTCCGTCGAGGTAGGCGTGGATGTTGCCGGCGCGCAGGTACAGCGCCTCCCCGCGAGTGAGCCGCACCCGGTTCAGCAGGAGCGAGATCACGATGCCGGGATCGCCGGGATACGCCTCGGCGAGCGCGGCCACCGTGGCGAACGAACGGGCGAAACCGGACGACGCGGCGATCTCGCTGGCCGAGAGCCGGACGACGCGCTCGACGACCCACGACGCCTCGCCGGTGTCGCCGCCGCGGCCGTCCCGGAGCAGCCACTCGACGGTCTGCTCGATCCCGCCCTCGCCCGCGAGGTGCGTCTCCAGCAGATCGAGCGCGCCCGGGTCGGGCTGCACGTCGGCCGCATCGGCGGCGCGGAGCGTGGCGAGCACGTCGCGCACCTCCGCCACCGGACGGAATCCCGAGAGGGCGTCGAACGTGTCGCTCAGCGCCACGATGAGCTCGGGCTTGTGGAACGTGTCCTTGTAGTTCCGGTCGTACGCGTCGACGGGAACCCCCTCGGCCTCCTCACGCGCGAACCCGGCCCGGGCCTGCGCGGGCGTCGGGTGCGCCTGCAGCGACAGCGGGCCGCCCGCGGCGAGCAGCTTGAGGAGGAACGGGAGCCGCGCGCCCTGCGCCGCGAGGTCAGCGCCCAGCGCGGTTTCGGGGTCAGCCTCGATCCACTCGGCGAGGTCCCGCGCGCCACCGGTCGCAGCCGGGTCGTCGATCTTCGCGGGCGATCCGGCGTGCGCGCCGAGCCACAGCTCGGCCTCGGGTCCACCAGATGGCCGGGTGCCCAGGAAGGCCGCGATGTGCTCTGACGAACCCCACGCGTAATCGCGTGGAGTGTTGTGGATGCCGACAAACATGCAGGAGTGTCCTTTCGGGCGCGTTGTCTCAAGCTACCAACGGCGTTGCCGCACCACGGCCACCCGGCCATAGGCTCGGCACACCCTTGCCGGAGCCCACCCTGGAGCGCCCATGTCCTTCGAACCGCTCGCCGCCGACTTCTACTCGTACGCCGACGTGCTCACCGATCGCGAGCGCGAGGCGCTCGCCCGGCTCCGCACGTGGCTCGAGACCGAGGTGACCCCGGTCATCGGCGGGTACTGGGAGCGCGCCGAGTTCCCGATGCGGCTGATCGCCCCGCTCGCCGAGCAGGGCGTCCTCTCCTACGCGTGGGAGGAGACCCGTCCGTTCGAGAACTCGGCGGTCTTCCGCGGCTTCGTCGCACTCGAACTCGCCCGGGTGGATGCCTCGGTCGGCACGTTCGTCGGCGTCCAGAACGGGCTCGCGACCGGGTCGATCGCGGTCGCCGGATCGGACGAGCAGCGTGCCGAATGGATCCCGAAGCTCGCCTCGGGCGAGGTGCTCGGCGCCTTCGGCCTCACCGAGCCCGACTCCGGATCGGATTCGGCCCGCGGCCTGCGCACGACCGCACGACGTGACGGCGACGAGTGGGTGCTGAACGGTGCGAAGCGGTGGATCGGCAATGCGACGTTCTCGGACATCACGATCATCTGGGCGAAGGACGAGGCCGACGGCCAGGTCAAGGGGTTCATCGTGCCGACGAGCACCCCGGGGTACGCCGCGACGAAGATCGAGGGCAAGATCAGCCTGCGTCCCGTGCAGAACGCCGACATCGTGCTCACCGACGTGCGCGTCCCCGAGGGACTCCGCTTGCAGCGTGCGAACTCCTTCCGCGACACGGCCGCCGTGCTGCGCGCCACGCGCGCCGAGGTGGCCTGGTCGGCCGTCGGCACCGCGATCGGCGCGTACGAGGCCGCGCTCGCCTACACCAAGGCTCGCGTGCAGTTCGGCAAGCCCATCGCCGCGCACCAGCTGATCCAGGACCACCTGGTGAAGTGCCTCGGCAACATCACCGCATCGCTCGGCATGGTCGTACGGGTCTCCGAGCTGCAGGATCGCGGCCTGCAGCGCGACGAGCACTCCGCCCTCGCCAAGGCGTATGCCACCGCGCGCATGCGCGAGACCGTCGCGTGGGCCCGCGAGGCCTGCGGCGGCAACGGCATCGTGCTCGAGCACCGCGTCGCCCGGTACTTCGCCGACGCCGAGGCGCTGTACTCCTATGAGGGCACGCGGGAGATGAACACCCTGATCGTCGGCCGGGCGATCACGGGTGAGGCGGCGTTCGTCTGAGCGCGTGTCCGCCATGCGAGCTGGGACACACGCCTGAGGCGTGCCCGCGGCGATAGCCTTGACGGCATGAACCCAGGACGCCGCTCCGCGCTCGTCGGCGCCTACGCGACGTTCGCCGTGTTCACGGTCCTCGCCGGGCAGTTCTGGCGCAACCTGCTCGGCTGGTGGGGGTTCGGCGCCGTCGTCGCGCTCGTCGTCGCCGGTGCGATCTGGCTCATCGTCGAGACCCGGCCCACCTGGACGTGGCGTCGGGTGCCGAAGTCGACACTGGCGTTCCTCGGCATCGCGACACTGTCGATCGCGTGGTCGGCATATCCCGCGTCGTCGGCGCTCGGCGTGGCCATCGTGCTGGTCACCGCGTTCGTCGCGATCGCGCTCGCGATCTGCCTGACCTGGAGCCGGCTCGTCACCGCGATCGCCGCGGCGGTGAAATGGGTGCTCGGGCTCTCGCTGGCCTTCGAGCTCGTCGTGGCGCTCTTCGTGCGCCAGCCCGTGCAGCCGCTGTTCCCCGACTACGACCCGAGCGACTACGAGCGCCTGCCGATGGCCTTCTACTGGTCACGGGCCCTGCTCTTCGACGGCGGGCCCGTCGAGGGCATCGTCGCCAGCCGGAACCTGCTCGCCATGGTCGCCCTCCTCGGCGTGATCGTGTTCGGGGCGCTGCTCGCCTCCGGCGCCATGCGGCGCGCGTCGGGCATCGGCTGGCTGATCGTCGCCGGCCTCACGCTCGCGCTCACGCGGTCGGCCACCGTGGTCCTGGTCGCCGTGCTCGTCGCCGTCGCGGTCGCGTTCGCGCTCTGGGCGCGCCGCGTCGGCCCCGACGGCCGTCGCCCCGTCTACCTGACGGGCGTCCTCGCGCTCGTGGCATCCGTCGTCGCGCTCGTGGCCCTCTGGGGGCCGCTCACCTCCCTCTTCGGCAAGAGCCAGGACGTCACCGGTCGCTTCGACATCTGGAACGCCGTGATCGGCCTCGCGGCCGAACGGCCGCTCTTCGGCTGGGGCTGGCTCGGCTACTGGACGCCGTGGGCCGAACCGCTCAACACGCTCTACACGCGCAACGGCGTCACCTACCTGCAGGCGCACAATGCCTGGCTCGACGTGTGGCTGCAGCTCGGCGTGCTCGGGCTCATCGCGTTCGCCTCGGTAGTCGTCGGCGCGCTCTGGCGGTCCTGGTTCCTCGCGGTCGACCGGCCGATGGATGCCTCGGGGCGGCTGCGGCCCCACACCGCGGCGTCGCTCGTGCCCTTCGCGCTGGTCGTCGCACTCATCGGCCAGAGCCTCGCCGAGAGCCGGCTGCTCATCGAGGGCGGTCTGCTGCTGCTGCTCGCGGTCGCCTGGTCCACGAAGCGGTACCAGTGGGCGCCGGAACCCTTGCCCGTCGAACCCGCGCGGACCCGGTTCGACCGCCGCCCGGCCACACGGGCGGCGTCCCCGCGATGACCGCTGAGCGAGGCGGCGCCGGCGCGTGGCCTGCCGTCCGCGCGGCGGTCGGTCAGGCCCGCTTCGCGCAGGCACTCGCGCTGATCGCGATCGGCCTCGCGTTCTCGACCGAGACGATCGTCGCCCTCATGGGCTGGCCAGGGCTGCTCGCCGCACTCGGCGGGCTGATCGTGCTCGCCGGGTTCTCACTCGTCGCGAGGTGGCCGGCGGTCGAGTGGTACGGCATCCTGCCGCTCACGATCCTCGTGTTCGTCGCGTGGTGCGCCGCATCGGTGATCTGGAGCAACACCACCTGGCTCAGCGCGGGCCGGGTCGCCTACCTCGTCGCGTTCGGCGTGCTCGGCGTGTACATCGCGCTCATGCGCGACACCATCCAGATCGTCCGCGCGTTCGGCGACGTCATGCGGGTGCTCCTCGGGGTCTCGCTCGCCCTCGAGGTGCTCTCGGGGATCCTGCTCGACCTGCCCATCGCGTTCCTCGGCATCAAGGGCGACCTCGCCAGCCTCGGCCCGATCCAGGGGATCTTCGGCACGCGCAACATGCTGGGCTTCGTGGCGCTCATCGCGCTGCTGACCTTCATCGTGGAGTGGCGCACGAAGATCTCCCAGCGCGGCAAGGCCGTGGGGTCGATGACCCTCGCGGGGCTGTGTCTCATCCTCGCGGGCTCACCGACGACCTGGGCGGCGCTCGTCGCCGCGCTCGTCGCACTCGCCGCCCTGTACGGACTCCGCCGCGCCGACCCACCGAGCCGCTGGCGGTGGCAGATCGCGCTCCTCGCCGCCGGCGTCGTCGCGCTCGTGGCCGCGTGGCTGCTCCGCATCAGGATCATCGAGCTGATCGACGCGCGTGCCGAGTTCGACGTCCGGCTCGAGGTGTGGCGCGAGGCCTCGCGGTATCTCGCGTCCAATCCGCTGCAGGGGTGGGGCTTCGTCGGCGAATGGCCGAGCGAGCTGGCGCCGTACACGTGGATCGAGCAGATGACGGGGCGCGCCCACGCGTCGGCGCTCAGCGCGTTCATCGACGCGTACTTCCAGGTCGGCGTGATCGGGCTGATCCTCTTCGGCGGGCTCATCGGCGTGGCCCTCGTCCGATCGTGGCTGCTCGCGTCCTCGAGACGCAGCCCGGTGTACCTCTGGCCCGCGCTCATGCTCGTCGTCATCGCGGTCACGAGCGTCACCGAGAGCTTCGCGCTCGTCGAAGGCGGCTGGATGCTGCTCGTGGTGTGCGCCGTGAAGGCCGCGCGCGACATGAGCTGGCGCGATGCGCTCTCGAGGCCGGCGCCCGCCGCACCCTCGTCGGAACGGCTCGGTTAGCCGGCCCGGCTGCGCGGCCCGACCTGCGCGGCTCGAACCGAGCGGGCCGCGAGCCGCGTGGCTCAGGCCGTTGCGGTCGCGGCGGTCGAGCGCCGGTCGGACGCGCGGACGCGGCCGAGCATGACGAGGTGGATTGCGACGCCCAGCAGGGGCCCGGACGCGAGCGCGATCGGGATGAGCACCTCGATCGGCGCCGGCAGGACGAGCACGACGACGGTCGCGATCGACGCGACCACCCAGCCGATCGCGTAGCCGGTGTGCAGGCCCCTGGCGAGGAGCGCGGGACCCGACACACACAGCGCCCCGATGCAGCCTGCCGCGAGGACCAGCAGTGCGAGCAATGTCGCGGGCAGCGCGAAGTCGGCACCGACGAACACGTCGAGCGCCCACTCCCCCGCGAGCCAGACGACCGCCGCGACGACCGCTGCGCCCGCAGCGACGACTACGAGCCACGTCGCGAGCAGCCGGCGTTCGTCGCCGCGACGCAGCGTGAACGCCGTCACGAGATAGCTCTGCAGCGCCATCAGGGGCACGAGCAACGGCGCGCGAGTGAGCGTGATCGCGAAGATGAGCGCACCGAGCAGCGCGGCGTCGAGGTCACGCGCGACCAGCGAGAGCACGAGTGGGAACCCGTTGATGAGCACCGCGGTCGCCGACGCGGCGACGACCGTCTGGGCCGAGTTGGCGGCGAGCCGACGGTAGCTCAGCCCGACGCGCCCGTCACGGAGGAAGCGACGGCCGCCGATGACGAAGAGTCCCGCGACCACGAGCACATACGGCGCGACGACGGCCCACGCGAGCGGGGCGGGCTCGGCGAGCACCGCGAGGACCACGCCGACGCACGCGAGCCGGAGCAGGCCGTCCGCGGCGATCACCAGCCCGAGCACCCGCCAGCGCTGGCGGCCCGCGAGCATCCCGCTCGCGACCGCGACGATCGCGCTGAGTCCCGATCCGATCGCCACCTGCACCGCGAGCCCCGAGTGCTCGCCGAGCGAAGGCGGCGCCCAGAGCAGCGCGGTCGCGAGCAGCACGATCACGACGAGCGCGCCGGCGCCCGCTGCGAACAGCCAGAGTGAGCCGCCGCGGCCACTGCGCGGGCCGTGCTCGGGGCCCGGTCCGGCGCCCTGACGGTTCGGCGCGCGCGCGACGACGACGCGCGTCGCCTCCTGCTGCAGGCCGAACAGGATGCCGACCACGAGGAACAGCGCCGACCAGAACACGCCGAACACGGCGTACTCGGCGGCCCCGACCGTGCGCGCGGTGAGCCACATCACCAGGTATCCGGCGATGCCGGTGACGATCGTGGCACCGAGCATCCAGAGCACGGACTGCCGTGCCTCCGCGGCCGGTTCCTGCTGACCCTCGACCACGGCCGGCTGTCCCTTCGGTTGATACACTGTCGGACAGCTTACGCGTCGGCCGGATGTCTCGACGCGCCCCCGTCTGGAGCAGTCGTGACCGATTCCGCCGTGCCGGGCGATGGCGAGGCGCCGTTCCTCGACGTCGTCATGCCGTTCTGGGGCGACCCCCTGCAGTTCCGGCTGGCCGTCGAGAGCGTACTCGCGCAAGACTCCGGTGGATGGCGGCTCACGATCCTCGACGACGCCTACCCCGACCGCGCGCCGGGCGAGTGGGCCGCGGGCCTCGCAGACCCGCGCGTGACCTACCTGCGCAGCCCGGAGAACCGCGGCGTCAACGGCAGCTTCCGCGAGGCGGTCCGGCTCGCGACCGCGCCGTACTCGGTGATCATGGGCTGCGACGACCTCATGCTGCCGGGCTACGCCCGCCGCATCCGTCAGCTGACCCAGGCGTTCCCGACCGCATCGTACGTGCAACCCGGTGTCGAGGTGATCGACGCCGAAGGCCGCGTGGCGCGGCCGCTCGCCGATCGGGTCAAGGCCGCCCTGCGGCCACGACTCGACGGTCACACGCGCGAGCTCGGCGGCGAAGCCCTCGCCGCGAGCCTGCTGCGCGCCAACTGGACGTACTTCCCGTCGATCGCGTGGCGGACCGACGCGCTCAAGCAGTTCGACTTCCGGCCCGACTACGAGGTCGTCCTCGACCTGGCCCTGCAGATCGAGATCGTCGAGTCCGGCGGCACGATGGTGCTCGACGACGTTCCCGCGTTCCGGTACCGGCGGCACGCCGCCAGCGTGTCGTCGTGGCGTGCCGCCGAGGGCTCGCGCTTCGCCGAGGAGCGCCGCTACCTCGCCGAGGCCGCGGCCGGCATGCGCCGCCGCGGCTGGACGCGCGCCGCCCGCGAGGCGTCGCTCCGGGCCACCTCGCGGCTCAATGCGCTGTCGGTGCTGCCGCGGGCGCTCGTCTCCCGCGACGGTGCGGGCACTCGCGCCCTCATTCGTCACGGGATCGGCCGCTGAGCCCTACGAGGTGCCGTGCATCCGCGCGACCACCAGGAACTCGTTGTAGGTGAAGACCTCGCCGAACAGCCGCGGCAGCGGGAACGACGAGGCCCGCTCCACCCGCGCGCCGAGCTGTTCGGCCCGCTCGCGAAGGCCGTCGAGATCGATGTACGTGACGTGGGTGGCATCGGAGCGGTACCCGCGGGGCTGCGGCGTGATGAAGCAGAGACGCCCGTCCTCCACCAGGTAGGGCACGTACTGGCGCACGAGGTCGACGCCCGCCTCGGAGGGCAGGTGTTCGAGCACGTGCGCGAAGAGGAGTGTGTCGAACGCGCCGGGCTCGGCCTCGGGCGCCGCGAAGAACTCGTCTGGTGTGTACGCCTGCAGCCCGCGCGCACGGGCGATGCGGATCGATTCCGCGTTGTGATCGACCCCGACCGATCCCGCGTCGAGCCCGACGAGATTTCGGCCGAGGCCGCAGCCGACGTCGAGCACCCGGCCCAACCGGAGCCGGCGGAGGTTCCATCGATAGGGCGCCTGCACGTCGATGAAGCGGCGGATCCCCCGTCGTTCGAGCGTCGCCAACCGGTCGGCGTATTCGCGTTTCGCGGTGGGCGGTGCGCTGAACTCCTCGGGATCGGGTGTGCTGGCCACTGAACCACCCTAGTCCGGCGCGATCGGGCGTGACGGACTCCGGCGATCGAGCCCGAGAGAGCCTCGGGCATAGAATCGAGGTCATGTCCACCCTTCCCGGCCGAACGCTGATCATCATGCCCGCGTTCAACGAGGAGGCAGCGATCCCGGCGGTCATCGCCGAGGTCAAGCGGACCCTGCCCGACGTCGACGTGCTCGTCGTGAACGACGGATCAGCGGACGCGACCTCGCAACGCGCTCGCGGTGCCGGGGCGATCGTGCTCGACCTGCCGTTCAACCTCGGCGTCGGCGGAGCCATGCGACTCGGGTTCAGGTACGCCGTCCGGCACGGATACGCCGCCGCCGTCCAGATCGATGCGGACGGCCAGCACGATCCGGCCAGCGTCCCCGAGCTGCTCGCCGTCTTGCACGGCACCGACGGCGGCGGCGGAGCGGACCTCGTGATCGGCGCCCGATTCGCTGGCAAGGGCGAGTACGAGGTCCGCGGGCCGCGAAAGTGGGCGATGCGGATGCTCGCCGTCGTGCTGAGCCGAACGGCGAAGACGAAGCTGACGGACACCACGTCGGGGTTGAAGGCCATCAATCGGCGCACGCTCGCGCTCTTCGCGCGGCACTACCCGGCCGAATACCTCGGCGACACGATCGAGGCGCTGGTCATCGCCTCGCGTTCGGGGCGAGTCATCCGGCAGGTCCCGGTGACCATGCGCAAACGCGCCGGCGGCGTCCCGTCGCAAAATCCGTGGAAGTCGGCCGTCTACCTGGGTCGCGCCGTGCTCGCCCTCGGCTTCGCTCTGACCAGGCCCCCCGCGTTCGAGCCTCAGGAGACTGCGCCATGAGCACGACCGCCTACATCTTCGGCATCATCGCCGCGCTCGTCACGCTCGCTGTCGTGGTACAGATGCTGCGGCACCGGCGCCTGCGCGAACGGCACGCGGTGTGGTGGCTCATCGCTGGCGTGGCCGCGCTCATCGTCGGACTCTTCCCCGGACTCCTCGACGGCGCGGCTGCACTCATCGGCGTGAGCGAACCCGCCAACCTGATCTTCTTCGTGAGCATCGCGATGCTCGTGCTCGTCTGCATCCAGCTCAGCTCGGAGCTGACGCGCCAGGAGACGCAGATCCGTGCGCTCGCGGAGGACGTCGCGCTGCTCGACGAACGCGTGACCGCGCTCGGATCACCCGCCCGGCCGGGAGTCGGCAGCGACTCGCCGGCTCACGACGACACGACCACCTCGTAGCCCGCGTCCGGGCACACCGCCCCGAGCTCATCGGCCAGCAGCGGGTCACCCGTCACGAGCCGGACGCCGCCGCCCCAGAGCTGCATCGCGTCGCACACGGACGTGGCGTCGAATGTGTCGAGCCCGTACGCGTAGGCGCGCACGGGGTCCGAGCTGTCCTCGGAGTGCGCCTGCAACAGCCACGCGTTCAAGAGCGCATCAGAGGCGGGGTCACCAGTGAGACGCACCGCGATCGTCGGGCCGCCGTCGGCGATCGCGAACAGCCGGTCGGCCGCGTCACCGCGCTTCGCGTACTCGGCGTCGGTCGCGAGCGCGACGGCCGCGGGCACGCGACGGATGCCTCCGAGCGGGAGGGATCCCGAGACGACAAGGCCGACGAGCGCGAGCGCCGCGATCGACGCGAGCGCGACACGGCGCGGCGAGCGAGCCGCGGATGCCACGGCGAGCAGCAGCCCGAGCACAACGATCAGCAGCAGCACACAGAGGAGCCAGGCGAATTTTGCCGGGTAGTAGCCCCACCAGCCGAGCCCCGCGCCGAGGCGCTGCAGGACAAGATAGCCGCCGCCGACGCCTCCTGCGCCGAGCAGGGCGAGGACTCCCACGGCATCGCGCCGCAGGCCGAGCGTTCGCGCACGCCTGAGCAGCACGAGCACGGTGGTGACGAGCGCGAGGGCCACGACCAGCGCCACGTCCCGCGGTTCGACCGGCGGCGCCGCGCCGTCCGCGGCGAGCGCGCCACCGGTCGTCCGGAGGTCGCCGAGTGTCACGACCACGCCGTAGACGACGAGCTGAGCGATGCCGACCACGAACACCGCGATCGCGAGCGCACGCCTCGCGACGAGTGCCTGCCAGAAGACCGGCAGCGCCATAGCCCCCAGCGCGAGCGGGACAAGTACCACGGGCGCCCAAGTCGCGAGCAGCAACGTCGCCGCGACGAGTAGGCCGGCCGCCGCCAGGATCGGCGACCGCGGAGCATCCGTCCAGCACACCCAGCACGCCAGTAGGAGGATGACCGCGATCGGCGCGTTGAGGAAGCCGAGCTCGGCCGTGAAACCGAGGACATACCAGCCCAGCACGAACGCCGAGCCCGTGACCCCGGCGAGCACGCGCACCACCGGGTGGGCCGCGCGGACCGATCGCGCCGCGACGAGGCCCGCCAGGACTGCGGCCGCGAGCGTGACGAGCAGTACGAGCTGGGCCTCACGCGCCACGTCATGCCTGAGCATCTCGGCGGCCGCATCTCGTCCGGGGATCATCCAGCTCGCGGCAAGGGCCGCGGTCGAGGGCGCGGGGTTCGGATGGGCGGCGGGGTCGATGCCACCGTCGACGACGATGAACCGCGCAGCCATGGTGTTCCACACGGCGTCGTTCGCGAGGATCCAGCCGACGCGCATCTGCGAGCCCCAGCCGAGTGCACCCACCCAATAGAACAACGACAACACGGGCACCGACAGGACGCCGATCGAGATCGGCAGGTCGGCGGCGGCCGGCAGTCGCAAACCCCGGCCCCTGGCGAGCAGCGCCGAGACCCCGACCGCGACGAGGCCGACGACGACGACCGCCGCTGTCGCGAAAGCGCCGTACTCCAAGCCGGCGACCGGCGCGAAGCGGGCGATCAGGGTGTGCACCCCCAGCAGCGTCAGGATCGCCACCGCGAAGGACAGCGTCCAGGAGGCACGCTGCGCGAAGGCGACCGTGAGCATGGCGATCGCGGCTCCCGCGAGCAACGCGGGGCTCGCGCCTGCGACGATCGCGATGGCTCCCCCTGCGAGGGTCGCCGAGCCGAGCGCGAGCACGCCGAGATCACGCCATCGGCGTGGTGATTCCAGGGGCATCGGGCTCCAGGGTCTGGGGGGCGAAACGCGAGCCGGACGGTGGGTATGACGAAGTCTAGCTTCCGGCAGCGGGAATCAGCGTGCGAGCCGCGGTCCACTCGGATCCGTGCGGCTAAGGTGGGAGCGCCCGCCAGACGCCGACAGGAGCCTCCACCAGCGATGAGCCGCCTCGAGCCCACCCCGATCGCAGCCTCCCCGGGCGATCGTCCGCCGCGTGAGCGCGTTCCACGCCGCGTGTTCGCGATCACTTGGGCGCTGGCTTCGCTCCTCGGCATCCTCTGGGCCATCGCGACGCCGGTCGGCGCGTCGCCCGACGAGCCGGCACATCTGGTGAAAGCCGCTTCGGTCGCACGCGGACAATTCGTGGGCGAGCCGTCGAGCGCCGGCAACATCGTGTCGGTTCCCGGATATGTCGCGGCGACCCACAGCGTCGTGTGCATCGTGTTCCAGCCCAACGTTGCGGCGGACTGCATCGACGACAACCCGGCCGATCCGTCGGGTCTCGTGCTCAGCACGACGACCGCGGGACTCTACAACCCCTTCTACTACGCCGTCGTGGGCTGGCCGAGCCTGCTCTTCGGCGATGTCAGCGGCATCTACGCGATGCGCATCGCGAGCGCCGTGCTTTCAGCCCTGTTCCTCGCCTTCGCAGCGAGCTTCGCGTTCGGGCTCGGCAGGCGCGCGCTCACGCTCGCCGCGATCGGCGTCGCGACGGTGCCGACGTTGCTGTTCATGAGCGGTGCCGTGAACCCGAACGCCGTCGAGGTGACGGCCACGATGGCGGCGTTCACCGCCATGCTGGCCGTCGTGCGACGCGGCGCCGAGGGCCGAATCGGAGGACCGCTCGCAGTCGCCGCCGTCTCGGCCGCCGTGGGTGCCCAGATGCGAGGACTCTCGCCGCTCTGGATCGCGCTCGCGCTCGCGGCACCCCTGCTGCTCGTCTCGTGGGCGCAGCTGCGCGCGCTCCTCGCGCGGCGTGTCGTCTGGGTCGCGATCGGCGCGATGCTGCTCGGTGCGCTGCTCGCCGTGCTCTGGACGCTCGGCAGCAGTTCGCTCACGGGCTCGCTCAGCGACGAGGAGCACTTCCAGCAGTACCCGGGGGTGGGCACGAGCCCGCTCACGGGCTTCGTCGTCACGTTCCTCGATACGTGGGACTACGGCGCGCAGATGATCGCTTCGTTCGGCTGGCTCGACACCCCGGCGCCGGCGGTGGTCTATTTCGTCTGGTCGGCATTCATCGGCACGCTCGTGCTCGCGGCCGTCGCCGTGCTCCGTGGGCGCCGGCTCGGCTTCGCGGCGGCGCTGCTGGCGGCACTGCTCCTGTTGCCACCACTCGTCCAGGCGGCGTACGTGACCGCCGGCGGGTACATCTGGCAGGGCCGGTACACCTTGCCCCTCTTCGCGATCGCGGTCATCGGCGTGGCCGTGGTGCTCGGCGAGCGTCCGGTCGCGCGTGCACGCACGCTTGCCGAGACTGATTCCGCGGAGGTCGGCCGTGCATCGACGCGCCTGTTCGCGGTCGTCTGGTTGGCCTGGGGCGCAGCCCAGTTCTATGCCTTCGCCGTCGCGATGAAGCGATACACCGTGGGCCTCGACGGGACCTGGGGTGCCGTGCTGCGCGCACCCGAATGGGCTCCTCCCGGCGGGACCGTCCTCCTGCTGGGATCCTTCGCCGTGCTCGCGCTCGGCACGGCGTTCATCGCGTGGTGGTCGACAGCCCGGCCGGTGAGGAGGCCGGCCGTGACCGCCGAACCGCTTCAGACCGGCTGAACCAGGTCACGCAGAACGTCCTGCGCACCCCGGCCGAATGCCGAGTACCGGCCGGTGCGCAGCTCCCGCATGACCGGGGCCACCCGGCCGAGCCGGCCGGGCGGGAGCGCGCTCCTGGCCGACTCGTGCGCAAGCTTCTCCGCGGCTTGGCGCAGAGCCCACGCGTCGTCGGGAATGAGACCGGGGAGTCGCGTGGCGAGGTCCCGGGCTCGCGCGAGGAGACGCATGTTCCGCTCGGTCCGCGGCGCACGCAGGCGGCCGAGCTTTCCGCCGAGCCCGAGCTCGGTCACGCCGATCTGGTTCGCACCGTGCTGCCGGTAGTCGATCAGGGGCTCGTCGACGACGCCGACACCGCCCGTCAGCGAGGCGACGATCGCCAGCCACTCGTCATGCACCCATGACGCCGGGAAGGGGACGGCCCGCTGCACAAGCGTCCGGCGCAGCATCATCGTCGCGCCGGTGAAGAGGTTGCGCTTCAGCAGCTCAGCCGGTGCGCCGCCCGCGCTGATCCGCGCAAGCACGCCTGCCGTGATGCCGAGCGTCTCGAACAACGAGGCCGGCAGCTCGTCGCCGCGCTCGTCGACGAGGCGCGCATTCGACGCGACGAGTTGAAGCTGTGGACGTGCCGCGAACGCGCGCACCGCGCGCTCGACACGATCTACGCGCCACACATCATCCTGGTCGGAGAGCGCGACGAGGTCGCCCGACGTGGCGCGAAGCGCCTGCTCGAAGTTCGCCGTGACGCCCAGTGCGGGCGCGTTGCGCATCACCACGAGCTCGATGTGCCGACCGGCCGAGCGGTGTTCCGCCACGAGTCGTTCGGCGAGCGCCACGGTGTCGTCGGACGAGGCATCGTCGGACACCACGATCTCCCGAACCGGATACGTCTGGGCGAGCACGCTCTCGAGCTGCGCCGCGAGATAGCGCGCGCCATTGTGCGTGCCGAGCGCGACCGACACGGACGTCGTGTCCGACGCGGCCGGACTGCCGGCCGAGGCATCCGTCATGCTCGCGTCGCGATCTCGTCGCGGAGAACCCGGACCAGTCTCTCGGCCGACGCGAGCTCACCAGCGGCGTATGCGCGGTCCACGGCCTCGGCGGTCTCGGCGCGCCCGCCGAGTCGCGTGCCCCCCACGACGTTGCCGCCGCGGACGCGCGCCGGATTGCCGTATGCCTTGGCGAACGGCGGGATGTCGCGCGTCACGGTCGAACTCATACCCACCATGGCCCCGTCACCCACCGATCTACGCTGATGCACCGACGTCCCGAGCCCGAGGTTCGCATGCGACCCGATCCGGACGTGCCCCGCGAGCAACACGCTCGACGCGAGCGTGACCCCGTCGCCGAGGCTGCAGTCGTGCGCGATGTAGACCTGGTTCATGATGAACGCGTCGTCGCCCACGACCGTCGGCGCCTCGGAACCCGCGTGTACCTGCGCGTACTCGCGCACCACGTTCCGCGATCCGAGGCGTACTCCGCGCCCCGCGCCGAGGGCGTCAGCGGGATGCGGTACCGAGCGGATCTCGGGGGTCGCGCCGATCACGACGCCCGCACCGATCCAGTTGTCGTCACCGAGCTCGACCTCGCCCATGAGCACCGCGAACGGGCCGATCGTGTTCCCCGAACCGAGGCGCACGCGCTCGCCGACGATCGCCGACGGATGGACCCTGTTGCTCATCGGACCGAGTCCGGCTCGGCGTCAGCGGTCTGCGTCCCGTGCTCGTAGCGAACCTCTTCGCGGAGGTAGTCGTACTGCTCGCGGCGCAAGCGCCGACGGAGCAGCAACACGAACCCGATCGCGATGCCGGCCGCGAGCAGGTCGCCGACCGTGAACATCGCCCGCGAGGCCAGGCTGATCGCCGTGGCCTCTGGGAGCGTGATGAGCGTACCCATCGCCGCGATCAGGATCGCCTCCCGAACGCCGATGCCGGACGGGAGGAAGAAGGCGAGCAGGCCGATCGTGAAGCCCAGGGCGATCGCGCCGGTGAGCAGGATGAGCGAGCCCAGGTCGGGATCGACGAGCGAGTTGAGCAGCAGCCACAGGTGCAGCCCGTAGGCGACGTACGACAGTAGCGACCAGCCGAGCCCCCCGAGGACGGTGCCGTACGAGACCCGGTGCTCGAGGGGCGGCCGACGGAAGAGCTTGAGGACGAACGAGGCGAGCGCGGTCATGATGCGCGGGTGCAGGCATACCAGGCCGATCGGCAGGAGCAGGAACAGCCAGAGGAGCCACTCGTGCCCCTCGACCACGACGGGCAACGCGAGCGCGCCGAGCATGAGGGAGGCTACGACGCCGATGCCGGCCGCATAGAGCGCGGTCACGAGCACGCGAGCGCGCAGGATGCCGTACTGCCGCCCGAGCTCCATCTGCATCACATACGACCACACCGACCCGGGCACGTACTTGCCGAGCTGGCCGACGAGCAGCACCTGCGACCCGCGCAGCAGCGGCACCTTCGGCCCGAGCCCATTCAAGATCGTCACCCAGCTGAGCGTGCCGAATGCGAGGCCCACGAGCACCAGGATCTGGGAGAGCACGACGGACTGCCACGACATCACCGAGAGCGCGTGCACGATGTCGTCCCATTGGGTCGCGAGGTAGTAGACCGCGAACGCGACGACCACGAGGACCAGGCCGTACCTGATCAGGTGAACCACCTTCGGAGGCAACGATGGCAGCTTTTTCATACACACTCTCTAGTCGTCGCGGTCCAGCGCGCCGGCACGTCCTCGGGCATGTCGCGCATTCGGGACGTGGGCGCGCGACCCATAGAATGTTGCGGGTGCGCCGGATACATCCACATCCCGCACTCGGAGAAACAGCCTTCATGATACCAATCACCGTTGTAGAGCTCGGGCCAGAAGTCGAACGTCTCGTCGTGGAGACTCTGAGGTCGGGCGGAATCGCGCAAGGGCGCCGTGTCGCCGAGCTCGAGACCCGGTTCGCCGACCTCGTCGGGGTCGAGCACGCCATCGCCGTGAATAACGGCACCACGTCACTGGTCGCAGCCCTCAGCGTGCTCGACCTCGAGCCGGGCGACGAGGTCGTCACCAGCCCGTTCACCTTCGTCGCGACGTTGAATGCGATCCTCGAGGCCGGCGCCACCGCCCGGTTCGCCGACATCTCCGAGGACGACTTCAACGTCACGGCGGCGTCCCTCGCCGAGCGTCTCACGCCGCGCACGCGCGCCCTCATGCCCGTGCACCTGTACGGCCAGATCGCCGCTATGGACGAGATCTCAGCCATCGCCGAGGCGAACGACCTCGCCATCGTCGAAGACGCCGCGCAGGCGCACGGCGCCCGCCTCGGTGACCGTGGCGCAGGCACGTACGGCACGGGCTCGTTCTCGTTCTACGCGACGAAGAACCTCACCACGGGCGAGGGCGGCATCATCACGACGAACGACGCCGCCGTCGCCGACCGGCTGCGGGTGCTCCGCAACCAGGGCATGCGAGATCGCTACCAGTATGTGGCGGCCGGTCACAACTGGCGCATGACCGACCTGCAGGCCGCCGTCGGCATCCCGCAGCTCGCGGGCTACGACGACGTGGTGGCGCGGCGGCAGGAGCACGCACGCCGACTGAGCGAGGGCCTCAGCGGGGTTCCGGGCATCGTGGTGCCGCGCGAACTCGCCGGCCGCCGCCATGTCTGGCACCAGTACACGATCCGGGTGACGGAGGCCGCCGCCGTCGGGCGCGACGAGTTCGTCACGAAGCTCGCCGAGCGCGGCGTGGGCGCGGGCATCTATTATCCGAAGCTCGTCCACGACTACGAGCCCTACCGCGATCGGCCCGACGTGATCGTCGAGGCGACCCCGGTGGCCGAGCGAGTCGTGCAGCAGGTCGTCTCGCTGCCCGTGCACACCCACCTCAGCCCCGACGACCTCGACCGCATCGTCGACGCGGTGGCGTCCGTCGTCGAGGGGCGCTGAGCCATGGCCGCAATTCGCGTCATGCTCATCGGGGCGGGCTTCATGGGCTCGCTCCACGCCCGGGTCATCACGCAGTCCCCGCTCACCGAGCTCGCGATCGTGGTCGAGGCGAACGAAGAGACCGGCCGGGCCGTCGCCGACCGCTACGGCGCTGCCTGGCAGGCCGAGCTCGACGGGCTCGACAGCGTGGACGCGGTCGTCGTCGCCGCCTCGACCGAGGCCCACTTCGAGCTCGCGATGCGGGTCGTCGAGGCCGGGCGCCCGGTCCTCGTCGAGAAGCCGCTGGCCGACAGCCTCGAGCGCACGACCGCGATCCTCGATGCGGCGGCGCGTCGCTCGGTCCCCGTCATGTGCGGTCTGCTCGAGCGGTTCAACCCGGCCGTGCTGACCGCACAGGCGCTCATCGAGGATCCGAAGTTCGTGACGGCGACGCGGCATTCGCCGTACGTCCCCCGCATCCGCACCGGCGTCGGCTGGGACCTCCTCGTGCACGACGTCGACCTCGCGAGCCGCCTGCTCGGCGGCGAACCCACGAGCATCACCGGCGCGCTCGGGCACTTCCACCCGCTCTCGGCGCCGGGCGCCGAGGATGTCGCCGAGGCCGTGCTCACGTTCGACGGCGGTCGCGTCGCTCACGTGTCGGCGAGTCGCGTCGGTCAGCGGAAGATCCGGTCGTTGAGCGTGCACGACCTCGACAAGCTCATCGAGATCGACCTGCTCCGGCGCGACGTCACGCTGTACCGTCACATCTCCGACCAGCCCGCCGATGCCGAGGGCCGCGGGTACCGTCAGCAGACCGTGATCGAGATCCCCGAGCTCGTCACCGCGCAGGAGCCGCTCGCCGCACAGCTCGAGCACTTCGTGGGCCTCATCGAAGGCCGGGTCGACGCAGAGGCCGAGCGCCGCTCGCTGCTACCGGCGCACCGCATCGTCGAGTCGATCACGGGCGTGGGCACCGTCTGACGCGGGACTCGGGCCGCGACCTACGGCGTGTCCGCCACGTCGCGGATGGTCGTCGGATGTCTCGGATCTGACAGGTCGACCTGGCCGACCACGCGCCCAGGGACGCCGACGACGACGCTTCGCGGCGGGACATCCGCCGTCACGACCGCGCCCGCCCCGATGATGGACTCGTCACCGATGGTGACCCCCATGTTCACGACCGCGTTCGCGCCGATGAACACCCGGTCGCCGATCGTGACCGGCGCGCGGTCGACGTCGGGGTACGCGCGCCCGCTGACGCAACGCATCGCGCTGGAATGGGTGTAGATGTGCACGCCCGACGAGATGTCGCAGCCCTCGCCGATCGTCAGTCCGCCCGAGCCGTCGATGAGCGTGAACGCCCCGATCCAGGTGCCGGAGCCGATCGCGGGCTCCCCGATGATCCACGCATACGCGTTGTAGGGGTTCTCGGGGAGCCCGGCGGTCATGATCAGGAGTTCCGGACCAGCGCGGTCATGCCCTCGCGGACCGGGATCGACGCCTCGAAGCCGAGCACGTCGCGCGCGCGGGTGATGTCGGCCGCACGGCGCGTGACGAGCACGGGGCGCGGGTTGAACTGCGGCTTGACGTCGACGCCGACGGCGTCGATGAGGATCTCCGCGAGCTCGGCGACGGTCGTGTCGATGCCCGTGCCGACGTTGATCGGGACGTTCGCCTGCTCGGACGTGAGCGAGAGCACCACGGCCCGGGCGATGTCCTTGACGTGGATGAAGTCCATCGACTGCTTGCCCTCGCCGTCGATGACCGGCGCTTCGCCGTTCTTGAGGCGATTGACGAAGTGGTTGATCACCGACGTGTAGTACGCGGTGGTCTTCTGGCCCTCGCCGTAGACGTTGAAGAACCGGAGCGCGATCCAGCTGAGGCCCTTGCTGCGGCCGTAGTAGCCGAGCAGATCCTCGTTCGTGCGCTTGCCGATGCAGTATGGCGTGAGCGGGTTCAACCGGTCGTCCTCGTGCATCGGGAGCTTCTCGGGGTCGCCGTACACCGACGCGCTCGAGGCCGCGACGATGCGCTTCACGCCGAGGTCGGCGGCTGCCGCGAACACGTTGTGCGAACCGACCATGTTGATGTCGACGGACGAGTAGGGGTCGGCGACGCTCTTATTGATCGAGTCGGCTGCGAGATGGATGACGTGGTCGTACCCCTTCATCGCCGAGTACACGGCCGCACCGTTGCGCGTGTCCTGGTCGACGACGTCGACCCGGCCGGTCGCGATCAGCTCGTTCGCACGGTCGCGGTCGCCGCGCACCATGTTGTCGAAGATCCGCACGTTCCAGTCGTCGGCGAGGAGCTGTTCGACCACGTGCAGTCCGATGAAGCCGGCACCGCCGACGACGAGGACGTTCTTCTCTGCCACAGATGATTCCTTCGGTTGATGGTCGAGCCGTCGGAGCGGCGGCCCGGCTGAGCTGATCGGCGCGTCAGCCGCGAGGCTGCGCGATGGCTGCGGCGAGCGTCTCGACGACGCGGTCGACCTGGGCCTCGGTGAGGTTCGCGTGCATGGGGATGGCCAGGTGCCGGCCGAACAGGTCGGCCGAGATCGGGAGTTCGCCTTCGAAGCCGTACACGGGCTGCACGTGCGACGCGTATGTGCCGAAATTGCACTGCACGCCGTGCTGGCGGAGATACCCCGCGATCGCCCCGCGGTCCAGCTCGGGGTCGAGCGTGACGACGTACGACTGCCACGGGTGCTCGCGGTCGTCGAGCGCGACCGGTGCGGTCACCCGCTCGAGCGGCGCGAGCCGCTCCTCGTACCACCGGGCCGCGCGGCGGCGGTTCTCGAGCAGGGTGGGCAGCCGGTCGACCTGCGCGAGCATGACGCCCGCCGCGAGGTCGGAGAGGCGGTAGTTGTACCCGGCCTCGTCGAACGTCGGAATCGGTAGGTCGGTGCTGCCCTCCCGCGAGATGGCCGGCGCGATGCCGTACGTGTGCAGCTTGCGGGCGTGCTCGGCGAGCGTGGCGTCGTCGGTCGTGAGTGCACCGCCTTCACCGGCCGTGATGCCCTTGCGCCCGTGGAAGCTGAACGTCGCGACATCGGCGAGACTGCCGGCCGGCCGGCCGTGATAGCTGGCACCGGCGGAGCACGCCGCATCCTCCATCAGCCAGAGCCCGTGGCGGTCGGCGATCTGCCTGAGCTCGTCGTAGTCGGCGGGCTGCCCGAACACGTCGACGGCGAGGATGCCGACGGTGCGCGGCGTGATCGCCGCCTCGACGGCGGCCGGGTCGGCGCTCCAGATGTCGGGGCGGATGTCGGCGAACACGGGCGTCGCGCCCGTCCACATGACCGAGTGGCCCGTGGCCGGGAACGTGTAGTCGCCGACGATGACCTCGTCGCCTGGGCCGGCGCCGAGCACCTGCAGACCGAGGTGCAGGGCGGAACCGCAGTTGCTCGTCGCCAATGCGTGCGCGGTGCCGGCGACCTCGGCGAAGCGGGACTCGAACCGCTGACAGGTCGGACCTGCCCCGGAGAGCCACCCGGACGCGAACACCTCCCGGATCGCTTCGAGCTCCTCGTCGCCGACGGTGGGCTGCCCGAGTGGGATCGTGTCGAGCAAAGTGGTCCTTCCTCACGGAGGTCTCGCATCGGGGGCCGGCGAGGCCTCATCTATAGTAGCCGAGGCTGCGTAAGCGGCCTCGCCGAGCGAGGGAGAAAGAGGGACATGCCCCAGCGCGTGATCATCATCGGAGGCGGCATCGTCGGACTCGCCGTCGCCGAGCGCGCATCGCGCAACGGCCATGCCGTCACCGTCCTCGAGAAGGAATCCGGGTGGGCCCGGCACCAGACCGGCCGCAACTCGGGCGTCATCCACGCGGGGCCGTACTATCGCCCCGGATCGCTGAAGGCCCGCATGTGCACCGCGGGCAACCGCTCGATGAAGGCGTTCGCCGACGAGCACGGCGTGCCGTGGCAGCTCACCGGCAAACTCATCGTCGCGACCGCCGACCGCGAGCTGCCCGCCCTCCGCGAATTGGCCCGCCGCGCCGCGGCGAACGGCGTCCCGTTCCGGGAGCTCGACGCCGCGGGCGCCGCCGAGTTCGAGCCGAACGTCGCGGCCGTCGCCGCGCTCCGCATCGAGTCGACCGGCATCATCGACTACGGTGCCGTCAGCCGGAAGCTCGCCGAGCTCGTGGCCGAGCGGGGCGGCGAGCTCCGCCCCTCGACCGAGGTCGTCGGCATCGAGAGCCGGCCCGATCGGGTTGTGGTGACCACGACGAAGGGCGAGGCGACCGGCGATCTGCTCGTGAACTGCGCGGGCCTCTACAGCGATACCGTCGCGCGCATGGCCGGGCTGCGCCCCCAGGCCCGGATCGTGCCGTTCCGCGGCGAGTACTTCGAGCTGAGCCCCGAGCGGAGCGACCTTGTCCGCGGACTCATCTACCCCGTGCCCGACCCCGAACTGCCCTTCCTGGGGGTCCACCTGACGCGCATGATGGACGGCTCGGTCCACGCGGGCCCCAACGCGGTCACGGCCCTCGGTCGTGAAGGCTACTCCTGGCGGGACATTAAGCTCGGCGAGGCCGTCAAAGACCTGACGTACGGCGGATTCCTGCGGATGGCCGCGCGCAATGTCGGCGTCGGCGTCACCGAGGTGCGACGTTCGTTCTCGAAGGCGCTGTTCGCAGCGAGCCTGTCTCGGCTCGTGCCCGGCATCTCGGCGAACGATCTCGTCAAGGCACCCGCGGGGGTCCGCGCCCAGGCGATCCGCCGCGACGGCACGCTCGTCGACGACTTCCTCATCGAACGGGCGCCGCGGCAGGTGCACGTGCTGAACGCGCCCTCGCCCGCGGCGACCGCGTCGCTGGAGATCGCGGCACAGATCTCGGAGACCGCCGGGCTCGAGTGAGCCACCTGGGCCGAGCTCAGCGGCGTGGCTGACGGACGAGCCCCTCGAGCGTCGTGAGGTGCGCCTCGGCGACGCGCTCGATCGCGAAGTGGTCCTCGACGAACCGCTGCGCCTTCGCGGACACGCGCTCGCGGGCGTTCGGGTCTTCAAGGATGCCGAGCACAACCTCGGCGAGCGCATCGGGATCGGCCTTTTCCTCGCTCGCGCTCACGAACGGCACGATGAAGAGCTGCTCCCCATCGTCGATCCGGAACTCGAGGAAGTTGTCGGGCCGCACAGCCGCGGCTACCGGAGTGCCTGCGGCGAGGGCTTCGAGGCTCGCGGTACCGAACCCCTCGCCTTCGAGCTCGTGCACCTCAAGGTCCGCCGCTGCCAGCAGATCAGGGATCTCGCGCTGCGGTCGGGCGCCGAGCGTCACAATCGCGTGCTCCACGCCCAGGCGTTCGGCGAGCTTCAGGAACTCGTCGTGATAAATGCCACCGACCACGACGACCCGAGCCTCCGGCGAGCGTTCGAGGATCCCCGGCAGGGCGTGCACGAGCGCGATGCGGCTGCGCTGCGGGATCACATGCCCCACCGAGAGGATCAGCGGCTGGGTGGGCAGCCCGAGCCTCGAGCGAGCAGCCTCACCGTCGCCGCCTCGCATGACGGTCGGGTCGACGCCTACGGGGATCGCGACGGTCCCGCTGATCGAGCGCCGGTACCGCTTCCGGATGTATCGGTCCATTAACACGTCCATCACGACGACCTTCGGTCGGTGCAACCGCATGAGCGGGGCCACGAGCAGGGTGTCGGCCATCGCGTACACCGCCGAGTTGAAGCGGCTAAGCGGACTCTCGAGCCTCGTGTGCACGCTGAGCAGCGTCGGCACGCGCCGCGACCTCGCCCACCAACCGGTGAGCCAGGTGAGATCGAAGAACTGCCCATGCTGGTGGATCACGTCGGGCGCGAACTCGTCGAGGAGCGTGAACACCCGGCGCTTCACGCGCGGCGAGATCGTGAAGCCGATGTCGAAGTTCGCGGCGAATCGCGTCTTCGGCAGCGTCCACGCGGGAATCCGGTTGATCCGGAACCCATCGCGTTCCTCGACGGCCGGCGCGTTCTGATACATCGCGGTCAGCACAAGCACCTCGTGCCCGGCGGCCGCGTAGGCCCGCGCGAGGTGGTCGGCGAGATGCGACGACCCGCCCGGCCGTGGAGGGAAGAAGTTGTTGACGACGGCGATTCTCATGAGCGCTCCACGTACTTTCGGTCAGAGCCCGATTGCCGTCATCACGCCGACTACGCCAAGCGCGGCGAAGACAAGCCTGACGCGACGCTGCTTCACGACACAGAGCAGAAGCAGCACGATGAGCGCGGCGAACGGCATGGAATAGCGTGAGGCGATCGGATGGTCGATACCGAAGTTCAGCGCATTCGAAACGCGGAGCGCCACCGGGTACAAGACCAGGGTGATCAGCGTGCCGACGACGACGAGATATGTCGCGTCGATCGAAAGCGTACCGGTTGGCCGGCGCGGTACCTCGGACAGGGCACGAACTGCGCTTCGGCGCTGGAAGTCGGCGGCGATCGCAGTGTACAGGAGCGCACCGAACACAGCCACCGTGATCCAAAGCGGCAGTCCGATCGCGACGCTTCTGAGCAAGCGCGAGTAGAACTCGGGGCCCGAGGGCATGGCGTAGCTCCAGTCGATCCAGGGAGTGTGCAGCGCGAGGAGTTCCTGAACGGCACCGATTCCAATCGTCGACCACCCTGAGAACTGATACGGGCCGTACACCTCAGCGTTGGTGACCGTCGCGGTCGCCGAAATGTACCTCCCCCACAGCACCACAGGGAGCAGCACGATCGCGGCGAGCACGATGAGCTGCCAGAGCTTCGGCGACCATCGCTCGGCCGTCGTCCAACCGCGCTTGTTCGCGATCCAGATCACGAGGACTGCGAACAGGAATCCGCCGAGCACGAGCGAGTTCACGACCGCCGTGGTCGCCGCGAACACCGCGGCCAGCGCGAGCCAGGTGAATCCCCGCCCGCGTCGGATCCAGAGCAAGCCCGTTCCGCCGACGAGTGCGCCCGCGAGGATGGATGTGGCGTTCGGCGTGATCATGCCGCCCATGACGGTGATGCTGGTCGCAGAGACAGGGAGCGACACAGCCGCGATGAGACCGAGCCGCCGCTGCCCGAGCACGAACGCGAAGACGCCCATCACGATGACACCCAGAGTCATCAGCAGCGCGCTGAACACACGGTAGACCGTGATGTCGTGCAGCTCGAACCCGAGCGAGTCCACGACCCATCTGAATCCCTCGGCACCGAGGAAGTAGGTCGGATAGTGAATGTACCCAGTCGTGAACTCGCCCGAGGTAACGTCGCGGACGTCGAGCGCGGGATCGCCGCACCCGTGGACGAGTCCGCCGGCCTCATGGCCGATGCCGCACGCCCACTCGTCCACGACGTCTTCTTCGTAGAGGGCGCCGCGGAACGAAAGCTCGCCTTCGTGGATCTTGAGCTGGGTATCGAGGTGGACGTGCTCGTCGAGGACGGAAAGAGGATGATCGTCGGCCGCGAGGGTCACCATCGCATAGCCGAAGATGAGCACGATCACGGTCGCCACTGCGACGCAGAGCCCGGTGGCTCGCTTCATCACCCATTCGCGCGGCGCGCGCAAACCATCCAACTCGCGACCATCTCCCAGATCAGTTGTGGCTGCTCGGATCGCGGGCAGCCTGACGCCGCGAATGCGGGCCCGGATCATGCTATCCGACGCGCCGCCGCGAACCGATTCAGTAGATGACCGCTCCCCCCTGCGCCGTCCACCTGATCGACCCGAAGTCGAAACCTTGAGTGCAGGGACCCCCCGCGCCGCTGCACGCCATCGCCGTGGCGGGGAAGCCGAGATGACCCGCTGCTCCGCCGCGGGAGAAGTACGCGGTGCGGATGTCACCCGTGACCGCCTGCGCCGCGCCGCCGTTCTTGGCGAAAAGTGAGCCGTTGATGAACGCCTGCCCGTGACCACCGCCGTTCTGCGGGATCACTATTGAGTCGCTCGTGCTCGCACCGAGCACGCCGGCGGGCCCGCCCGCGGCAGCGTACGCTTCGAAGAACTGCGCAGTGGTCACGCGGGCGACGTCGCCCGGCATCGAGAACACCGTGCCACCCGCGAACGCCTGCGAGCAGCCGCCCCCGGCGAGGCCGCAGGTCTCGGCTCCAGTCGGCCAGCCCAGCGGTCCAGCTGCGCCGCCAGACGCGAAGTACCGCGTGCGGATCGCGCCCGAGACCGCGAAGGTACCGGAGCTCGACGAGTACACCGAGCCATTCTGGTAGGCACGGGCGACGCCGCCGATGCCCTCGCGCACGAAGAGGTATCCGCTCGTCGGCGCACCCAGCTTGCCGGCACCGCCGGCGGCGGTGTATGCCTCGTCGATCTGTGGCGACGACCAGGAGGCACCTTCGGGCGCTGTCCGGAGGATCGCGTTCTGGAACCGCTGCGTGCACACGTTGCCCGAGCACTCTTGCTCGGCGATCGGCCAGCCGAAGGAACCGGTCGCGCCACCGAACGAGAAGTAGTAGCTCCGCATCGCGCCGAGCACCGAGTACGCATCCCCGCCGGCGCGCTGGTACACGGAGCCGTCGGAGAAGGCCTGCCCGGTGCCTCCACTCATGGCGATCGGGTTGCTCGCCGGCCAGCCGAGCGCGCCCGTCGCGTTGCCCCGGCTGGCGTAGTAACGCTCGAATCCGAGCACCGCCCAGGTGCCGGACCTCGACGAGTAGATCGCACCAGCCTGGAACGACTGGCCGGAGCCTCCGCCCTTGACCGTCGACGTGCTCAACTCGGCGGTCGGCCAGCCCAAGGGCCCGGCCGCACCGGCGTACGCCCAGTAGGTGTCGCGAATCGGTACATCGACCCGGAACGTGCCGAACCCGGAGGTGTATACGGAGCCGCCCTGGAACACCTGACCCGCGCCGCCGCCCTGCGCCGTGATCTGCTGGGTGGAGCTCGTCGGGTACCTCAGTGGGCCCGCCGCGCCGCGCCGCGCGAAGTAGTAGTCCTTGATCGGGCCGATGACGTACTGTGCCCCGGTCGCACTGGTCCAGTAGATGGAGCCGTTCGCGAACGCTTGACCGAGACCGCCGCCATGCTCGGCAATCGTGATGAATCCGCTCGTCGCCGCGCCGAGGACCCCGCTGGCGCCGCCGGTGGCATTCCACAACGCGGTGATCTCGTTGGCGCCCGGCATCGTGGTGGGCCCAAACCAGTTGTTGTAGAACACCCAGAAGTTGCGGTTGCCGTACGCGCTGCAGCCGTCGCCGGTTCCGCCGATGTTCGCGAGCGCCGCGGCGTTCGGCGTGTAGGGCGTGTAGTAGTAGAGCGCGGCCGTCGCACGGTTCTTGATGTGCACGCCCTTGGTGCCGCAGGCGGCGTTCGGGTGGTACCGGACCTGGTTGACCTGGCCCACCTTGATCGAGGTGAACGAGCCGGCGGGGTTGGTGTACCAGGTCAGCTGACGGCCGGCGGCGAAGATCTGGTTGAAGAAGCCGTAGTACGTCGAGTCGCAGGAGGACGTGTCCGGGCAGCCGTAACCCATCGCCTTCCGCATCACACCGTCTGACGGTGCGCGGTTGGTGACGAGGCTCTGCTCTTTCTGCAGCGTCACCAGGATCACCTTCGCGCTGAGGTTGCAGGCCTGCTGCACCTTGAAGATGATCCGGGCAGCCGACTCGTTCGCGGCGCCGTGATACGTCGAGCAGGTGCCGAACGACCAGGTACGGGTCGGCGTCGCGGTCCGATACGCCGCGAGGCAGTTCGCGTTGTCGCATCGTCCGCCGACGGCGCTCTCGAGGAAGCGCTGGATCTCCGCCTCCGACATCGCCGAACCGTTGTAGAAGTTCGCGTCGGAGATGATCGCGCCGGGGTCGAAGTCAGCGCCGGAGAGCGCTTGCGCCGGAGCGGCGGCCGTTCCGACGATCGACGCCGAGATCGCGACCAGCGCGACGGCGAGAGCGCCCACGAGTCGTTGCCACATGAGTACGCCGTCCCCCCGGTTCGATTGACACGCCGGAGGCGACCGTAGTCACCCGTCTCAACCCCCGGATGTCGCCACTATACCGATGTAGCGGCTACCGCCTCGATTATCCGTGCCATCGCCGGAGAATTTCCCTCCGAAAACCGTCGCGCCGAGTGACGTCCGTTGTCGGCGAGCTCGCGGCGGATCTCACCGTCGGAGAGCACCGAGTCGAGCGCGATGCGCAACGGGTCGGACTCCCCGTCGACGGGTGTGAGCGCGTTGTATCCATCGAGCACTTCGTAGCGCAGATGGTCGTTCGCGCCGGCGATGACCGCAGCACCGCCGGCCATGAATGCAAACACCGAGAGCGGCTGTTCCTCGACGAGGGACGAAACGATCACCCCAGGCCGTTCCTCCGCAATCCGCGCGAGCACCTCGTCGTCGACCCGATTCGTGCGCAGGTGGGTGACCCGAGCGCCGTGCAGGTCGGCGACGTCGTCGACGACCTCGCACCACCCCCCGTCGCCGACACAGCACACCCGCGAGGCATCCGGTTCGCCGACCGCCTCGAACGGGGCGACGGTCAGCGCGGGCACCAATCGGTGCGCGACCTCCCACGCCGCCTCGGCGCGCACCTGGTCCGCAGTCCAGCGGTTCGGGGCCACATAGTCGAACTCGGGACGGTACCCGGCCACGATCCGTGCCTGCAGCGCCGGGTCGTCGCCGTGTGTCAGCGTCTCCATGCCAGGCAGCAGATACAGCGGCTTGCCCCGGTGCAGCGACGACACCCATACGGTCTCGGCGACACGCCGGTCGGTCGCGATCTTGACGCTCTCACGCTCGGCGAGCTCGGCGACGATCGCCTCGTCGGCGAGATCCTCGGTATCCGAGGTGTGCACCCGCGCGTCGTACCCGAGCGCGACCATCGCGTCGGCCTGCTCATGCACGTATCGCGCCCAGAGCGGCTCGGCACGCGTGGACACGACATAGTCGAGCGCGGGCCGCGCCTCGAGGCGCCGGGTGAGGAAGAGCTGCTGCCAGCGCCGCCAGAAGTACCGCATCGACGCGAGCTCACGCGCCCCCTGGCTGTAGCCCCGAGTCGCGGATTCGTGGTGCACGAGCAGCGCGGCGGGCTCGTAGTAGCAACGAACGCCCGACTGCCACGCTCGCAACCCGTAGTCGACGTCTTCGAATCCGAGCCAGAACTGCTCGTCGAGCCCGCCGAGTTCGTCGTACACCGGCTTCTTGATGTAGACGCACGCACCCGAGATCGACCGGTTGTACCCGGGCACGTTCGCGGAGGGGCGGGTCGCTGGCGAGCCGACATGGAAGTGGCCGAACCACTGCGGCGCGAGCACTCGCGCATAGTACGTACCCGCGTACTGGATGCGCCCGTCGGGATAGACGAGCTTGGGCGAGACCATGCCGATGCGCTCGCTCGAATAGGCGCGCGCTTGCAGGGCGTCGAGCCAGCCCGCCTTGGCGACGATGTCACTGTTCAGCAGGACGATGTCGTACCTCGCCTCGCGCATGCCGACGTTGACGTTCCCCGCGAAGCCGAGCCGCCGGTCTTTCAGGATGACGCGCGTCCGTTCGTCCTGCAGCTCGAGGAGGCGACGCGTGTTCTCGGGTTCGATGTAGTCGTCGACGATGAGGACCTCGTACTCGAACCCCGCGCAAGTCTCGCGAATCGAGGCGAGACACGCCGTGAGATACGGCAGGTCGTTGTAGCTCGGGATCACGATGCTCACGGGTCGACGATCTTCGAACGCCGGAGGCGTGCCAAGACCGGCCGTGTTCTGCCGGTAGAGCTGCTCGACGTTCGCGGCGCCGAGTCGCTGCCGGGCGCCCTCGGGGAGTCGGCGGACGACGCGGCGGGCCACGGGCCCCAGTAGCTTGCGTGCGGACGGCATGATCTCCCTCGGGGCGGCTGCGGGTGCCCTACATGGTATCCAGATGGATGCTCCACCGGGACGGCGCCCGATCTGGGAGGTCCGAGGTCCGACGCGTGCGCACCCGACCGGTGTTAGTCGACCGCGCGGTAGAAGTCGGCGAGCTCGTCGAGGACCACCGGCCAGGCGTACCGCTCGGCCGTCCGCAGCCCACCCGCACGAAGCCGTTCCTGCAGCGCCTCGTCGGCGAGCAGACGCCGAATGGCCCCGGCGAGCGCAACGTCGTCGTCCTGAGGCACGATGAGACAGTTTTCGCCGTCGACGCAGAAGTCACGATTGCCGTGCGCGTCCGTGGTGATCACCGGACAGCCGCAGGCCATCGCCTCGAGGATCGGCAGGCCGAATCCTTCGTGGATCGAGGTCTGCACAAAGCACGTCGCGCGGTTGTAGAGGATCTGGACGCCGGCATCGTCGGGACGTACGACGTACTCGGACGGGGATTCCTCGACCAGGTCGGGCTCGTTGCCGTACATGAGCAGTTTCGGGCGGGCATCGCCGAGCCGATCCCAAGCCCGTCGCGTCATCGCGAAGTTCTTCTGGAAGAACGACCGACCGACCGCGAGCACGACGTCCCGCTCGCGGGACACCGCCTGGTCGACGAAGAATGTGGTCGGGTCGAACCCCACGGGGATCAGCGCCGCGTCGACCCCGAGCTCTGCGAGCTCGGCGCGCTGGAACTGCGCGGTCGTGAGCGTGAGCAGCTCAGGCCGGTAGCTCGTCGCGACCGCGGAGCGACTCCAAGGCTGATCCGGATAAAACCACGTCTCGAACTCCTGGACGAAGTTCACCGGGATCCCGTGGTTGACCGACGCGAGGAAGACCGGGTCGGAGGTCTCCCACCACGTCGCGACCTTGATGGCACGCTCGTTGCGCAGCGCCAGGAGCAGATCCTCGTACCTGCGGTAGCTCGTCACCGGCACGCTCGACTCGATCCAGCCGGGCGTGCCCTGCAGCGACCAGATCTCGACGTCGAAGCCGCGGGCGGCCAATCCCGCCGCCTCCGCGAACACGACCCGGATCCCGCCGCTCACGGAGGTGGCGTTGAGCACGAAGATCACCCGGCGCCGGCCGGCCGCGTTCGTCACCGTGCGGTGTTCCAGCCAGGTCCGATGCGCGTCGGTGAACGCGGGCGACACGGGCGGCTCGGTCACCGCGAGCACGACCGGGCTGAACGCGAGCGTCCGCCGATTCTGCTGCCAGGCGCGCCTGACGACGACGTTCAGCTGGTCGGTGAACGACGCTCCCTCGAGCTCGTCAGAGGGGAGGTCGACCGCGTCGATCGCATCGGCACGGAGCAGCGTGCCGTGCACGGTCGCGCCGAGCACGTAGCGCGGGATGCGGTACTGCAGGAACCGGTCATGGCGCTGCCGACCGCTCCAGCCACCGGCGGCACGGTCGTACTCCGGGCCCTGATAGACCGCCCGACCATCGGTCAGCGCAGGTTGCACGATGCCGATGGCAGCGTCCTCGTGATACTCGTGCGCCACGTGCTGCAGGTGCACGCCGGCCCAGTGGTCGGGCAGCGGATTCTTAGTGTCGAGCAACCAGACGTCGCAGGCCCGCCAGTGCCGTCGCACCCACATGAGCAGCGCCCGCAGATCGGTCTCCTCGGCGTGCCCAAGGAAGTCGCACCGGGTCGAGACGTCGTCGTTCGGGACGGCCTCCGACGCGAGCCGCTCCGATACCAGGATGTGGGCCCGAAGCACTTCGTGTGCGCGCAGGATCCAGTCCGAGTCACGCTCCGTCACGGGTCCGAGGAGCACGATGACCACGGGCCGGACCCGCTCGAGGTGCCAGAGCTTTGCTGCGGAGAGCGTGAACGCCGTGCTCACGCCGTTCGCATACGTCGCAGTCGACTCGCGCGCCACGGCGGCGCGCAGTCGTCGCGAGCGGAGTTGCGTCCAGAGTGCGCGCGCCCCCGGCAGGTCTGCAAGCAGCGGCCGGACCGCGCGCAGCATGCTGCGGGGGGCCGATCGAACTCGCCGGGCCAATTCGTCTCGCGAAGCCATCACTCCCCCATTGTCGTCGTAGGCTCATGCCAGGGGGGCCGGATCGATGGTCCCGACACACATTGGACGAGCTGGCCTGCCCGGCGCTCAGTGTGCCAGCATGAGGGATCCCCTGTCCCCTGCCCACCGGGTCTCGTCCGCGGCGGCCGGAACGGATCGGTGCCGAGCTGTCGGCCTCGTCCCGAGCCGGCGCGGTCCTCGCCCGCCTGGAGGTTGCCCTGTGAAACTGACGATGACCCTCATGGTCCGCGACGAAGCGGACATCGTCGGTGCGATGATCCGGCATCACGCGGCGCAGGGCGTGGACGCGTTCATCGTCACCGACAACGGGTCCGTCGACGGCACGACGCAGATCCTGGAAGAGCTCGCGCACGAGCTGCCGATCCGTCTGCTCCACGACTTCGAGCACCGCAAGCAGCAGGGCGAGACAGTGACCCGGATGGCACGGTCGGCAGCTGAGGACGGCGCGACCTGGGTCCTGAACGCGGATGCCGACGAGTTCTGGGTCGCCGCCGACCCGGAACTCACGCTCCGAGACGCCTTCGAGCGCATCGACGTCGGACTCGGCTCGTTCCCCGTTCCGGTGTACGACATGATCGGCGATCCCGCCGAGGCCGGGAGCGGGCTCCAGCGCCTGGTCTACCGCGACCTCCGGCCCGTCGCCCGCATGCAGGAGCTCGGCATCAACGACCACGCGACGCACGACGCCGCGCATGTCGGCGACCCCGAGGTGACGGTCTCGCAGGGAAACCACTTCGTGAGCATCCCGTCGCAGGGCACGCCGCCCCCCGGGGTCGCCGTCGAGGTGCTGCACTTCCCCTGGCGTTCGTGGTCGCAATTCGGGGGCAAGGTCGAGCGGTCCGGTCTCGCGTACGAGAGCTCGCCCCACCTCGAACCGAGCGCGAATCATCACGGGATGCGCGACTACCGGCGCCTCCGCGACGGCGTGCTGCTCGCGTCGTACGTCGCGCGGCATCCGGATCGCGCCGAGCTCGAGGCCGGCCTGGCCTCGGGTGCGCTGGTCGAAGATCTCCGGATCTCGCTGAGCGTGTCATCGCCGGTGGACGATGTCCCGCTCCCGGCCGACTCCGTCGCGCTCGAGCGCGCGCTGTGGGCGCGGCTCCAGCCGATCGAGCGCCGGTTGATCGGCCTCGAGAACGACCACCGGCGCGAGAGCGACGATGCGCGCGGGCTCCGTCATGAACTCGAACTCCGCCGGAACGAGCTGGACGAGACGAGAGCACGACTCGAGCGCGAGCTCAGCGGAGAACGCGCGGCGCTCGCCGCCGCGGAGACCGAGCTCGCGGCGGTGCGCGCCGAGCTCACGGCCATGCACGCCCGCCGCATGGTGCGGCTCGCGGACCGACTCGCCGGCGTCGTCCGACGCGGCCCACGCTGAGCATCGGCTCATGGATCGGCGGCTATGATCGTCGAGTTATGACTGCCCCGATGGATCCTTCGGCCGTGCGCCGTGCCCGCTTCGCGCGCCTGCACGACGCACCGCTGTTGCCGATCTCCGGGACGGTCAACGGCAGAGTGGCCAGCGCGACACCGATCCGGCGCATCCTGCAACAGCGGGAGATGCTCGGCCTGCTCGTCCGCCGGGACATCAAGGCTCGATACAAGGATTCCAGCCTGGGGCTGATCTGGACGCTGGTGCGTCCACTCACCCAGTTGGTCATCTACTACGTCGTGGTCGGCCAGTTCCTCGGCGCTGCTCGAGGCATCCCCGACTTCGCGATCTACGTTTTTGCCGGACTGACCATCTACGGGCTGTTCAGCGAGATCGTCATGGGCGGCGTCGGCTCCATCGTCGGCAACAGCGGTCTCGTCAAGAAGATCAACATGCCCCGCGAGATCTTCCCGCTCGCCTCGATCGGTTCCGCGATGTTCAATTTCGGCATCCAACTGGTCGTCCTCATCCTCGCAACGGTGGTGCTCGGCGTCGCGCCGCTCCACGCCGACCTCCTCTACGCGGTGCCGTCGATCCTGCTCATCCTCGTATACGGCTGTGCGTTCGCCCTGCTCCTGTCGGCGGCGAACGTCTACCTCCGCGACATCCAGTACCTCGTCGAGGTCGCCGTGATGCTCCTCATGTGGGCCTCGCCGATCGTGTACGCGTGGACGATGGTGCGCGACACGGTGGGCAACGGTCCACTGCTCGAGGTCTACACCAACAACCCGATCACGCTCGCCGTGCTCGGCTTCCAACGCGCCTTCTGGGTGTCGGGCGATGTGGCATCGGCCTATCCCCCCTTGCTCTGGCTGCGCATGGGCATCGCCCTCGTCATCGGCCTCGTGCTCGTCGTCGTGACGCACCAGGTGTTCCGGAAGCTGCAGGGCAACTTCGCGCAGGCGCTGTGAGCGACGCGAGAGACCGGCGCACCGGCGTGATCGTCGTCACGGTGCTGTACCGCTCGGGCGATGAGCTCGCGGGCTTCGTCGACTCCGCGAGGAGCTCGGCCGGGGACGTCGAGCTCGAGATCGTGGCAGTGAACAACAGCGCCGAGGACGCCGACGACGCGCGCCGGCGCGCCGAGGCCCTCGGCGTGCGGTTCGTCCAGGCCCCTGGCAACCTGGGTTACGGCGGCGGGATCAACCACGGCCTCGCCACGGTGCCGCACGCCGGCCGGCCCGTGCTCATCGCGAACCCCGACGTCCGATTCCTCGGTGACGCCATCCCGTCGATGCTCGACGGACTCCAGCACGCGGACTCCGACGTCGCCGCCGTCGGACCGAGGATCGTCGACGCCGACGGCATCGTGTATCCCTCGGCCCGGCGGCTCCCCTCGGTTTCGACGGGCGTCGGTCACGCGCTTCTCGGCTCGATCGCGCCGTCGAACCCGTGGACGCAGCGGTACCGGGCGATCGACGACTACACACGCGACCGAGACGTCGAGTGGCTCTCCGGCGCATGCCTGCTCATACGGGCCGCATGGTTCGACACGCTCGACGGATTCGACACATCGTATTTCATGTACTTCGAGGACGTCGATCTCGGTGCCCGCATCCAGTCCAACGGCGGGCGCAATCGCTTCGTCGCGGCGGCCACGGTGCAGCACACGGGCGCGCACTCGACCTCGACCAGCGCTGACGCGATGCTCCGCGCGCATCATCGAAGCGCCGCGCTGTTCCTCAGCCGCCGATACGGCCGCTGGTATCAGGCCCCCCTGCGCGCGGCGCTCCGTTGCGGCCTGTACCTGCGTTCCACGATCCTGACCCGGCCGGGCCGCCGGACCGTCAGCCGCACGTCAAAGAAAGCATCCAGATGACCCAGTCAACCGGCGCAGCCTCCTCCGAGCCCCCCGTCGTCGTTCGGGTCGACGACGTCTCCAAGCGGTTCAGCATCCGCAAGGACAACTCGCTGAAGGAGCGCATCGTCACGTTCGGCCGAGCCGGCCGCCAGCACCGTGAAGACTTCTGGGCACTGTCCGGCGTCTCGACCGAGATCCGGGCCGGCCAGACGATCGGGCTGATCGGACACAATGGGTCCGGCAAGAGCACCCTGCTGAAGGTCATCGGCGGCATCCTCGAACCCACGAGCGGCGGGGTCGAGTCACGCGGCCGGATCGCGGCGCTACTCGAGCTCGGCGCGGGCTTCCACCCCGATCTCACCGGCCGGGAGAACGTGTTCCTCAACGCCTCCGTACTCGGGCTGTCCCAGCGCGAGACCGAAGAGCGGTTCGACGACATCGTCGCGTTCTCGGAGATCGGCGACTTCATCGACACCCAGGTGAAGTTCTATTCCTCCGGCATGTACGTTCGCCTGGCGTTCGCGGTGGCCGTGCACACCGATCCGGACATCCTGATCGTCGACGAGGTGCTCGCCGTGGGCGACGAGGCGTTCCAGCGCAAGTGCATGAACAAGATCAAGTCGTTCCAGTCCGAGGGACGCACGATCATTCTCGTCACGCACTCCATGGGCCAGGTGCAAGAGCTGTGCGACCAGGTCGTCCTCCTCCATCACGGCCAGGTCGTGCAGGCCGGCGATCCGTGGGAGGCGGTCGCGGCGTTCCGCGACCTGCTGGAGGAGCGCCGGCAGGAGCACATCCAGGAAGAGGCGGCGCCAGACCCCGCGATGCAGAACGCCCAGATCGTCGACGCCCACGTGCGCGTCATAGGCCGGGCCGATGGCGAACGGGCGCAGCCTGGTGACGACATCGAGATCACCACCACGCTCAGCCATTCGTCTGGCCTGGACGACTGGATCTGCGGCATCCAGATCGACAATGTGGCCGGCCAAGCCGTCTACGGCACGACGACCAAGCGGGTCGGTCTCGTTCCCGGCCGACTGATCGGCGAGCGAACACTCACGTTGACCGTGCGCGACGCGATGTTCTCAGGCGGCAAGTACTTCGTGAACGTGTCGCTCATGGATCTCGACGGGCGCCACCTCTTCGACCTGCCGCAGGCGGCGTCGTTCTCGGTCACCGACCAGGACGACGCCACAGGCGTCGTGTATGCCCGGCCCGAGATCCAGCTCAGCGACGGATGACCAGGTGGCGCCGCCGGCCGCGGCGCCCGCTTACGGTGCGAGCAACCGCCGCAGATACGCCCCGTACCCGCTCTTGACGAGCGGGGCCGCGAGTTCGGCCAGCTGCGCGTCGTCGATCCACCCGGCGCGCCAGGCGATCTCTTCGAGGCATCCGATCTTGAAACCCTGTCGGTCCTCGATGACGCGGACGTACTCCGACGCCTGCATCATCGATTCGAAGGTGCCGGTGTCGAGCCAGGCCGTGCCTCGGTCGAGCACCTGCACCTGCAGCCGGCCGGCGTCGAGGTACCGCTCGTTGACGGTCGAGATCTCGAGCTCGCCGCGCGCGCTGGGTTCGATCGTCTTGGCGATCTGCACGACCGTGTTGTCATAGAAGTACAGGCCGGGGACGGCATAGTTGCTCTTCGGCGTGACCGGCTTCTCCTCGATCGACACCGCTTTCATGTCGTCATCGAACTCGACGACGCCGTAGGCCGTCGGGTTGGACACGTGGTACGCGAACACGAGGCCGCCGTCGATCTCGCCGTTGGCGCGCAGCGACGACCCGAGTCCGGTGCCGTGGAAGATGTTGTCGCCGAGCACCAAGGCGACGGACTCGTCGCCGATGAACTCCTCGCCGATGATGAACGCCTGCGCGAGACCGTCGGGCGAGGGCTGCACCGCGTACTCGAGCCTGATGCCGAGCTGCGATCCGTCACCGAGCAGCGCCTTGAACTGGTCGTTGTACTCGGGCGTCGTGATCACGAGGATCTCCTTGATGCCCGCCATCATGAGCGTCGACAGCGGGTAGTAGATCATCGGCTTGTCGTAGATGGGCATGAGCTGCTTGGAGATGCCCTTGGTGATCGGCCAGAGCCGCGTGCCGGAGCCGCCGGCGAGAATGATGCCGCGCATCGTCGATCAGTGTCCTTCGTTCAGGGAGGCGTAGTACGCGCGGGCCGCGTCCCACGTCGGGAGCAGGCCGGTCTCGGCCGCCTCGGCGAGGCTCGGCGCGTCGGTGTCTTTCGGCGAGAGCAGGAGGTCGTCTCGGTCCACCGGGAACTCCAGGCCGACGGTCGGGTCGAGCGGGTCGATGCCGTGCTCGCGCTCGGCGTTGAACGTCGAGGTCACGAGGTAGCTGACCGTCGCATCGTCGCTGAGCGCGATGAAGCAGTGCCCGAGCCCTTCGGCGATGTAGATCGCGCGTCGGTCCTGGTCATCGAGGAGCACCGAGTCCCACTGGCCGAACGTGGGCGAGCCGACGCGGATGTCGATCACGAAGTCGAGCACGGCGCCGTGCGTCGCCGTCACGTACTTGGCCTGGCTCGGCGGCACGTCGGCGAAGTGGATGCCTCGCACGACGCCCCGCTTGGAGACCGAGGTGTTGCCCTGGGCGAGCTGCAGCGGGTGGCCGATGGTCTCTTCGAGCCGGTCGAACCGGTACCACTCGAGGAACACCCCGCGGTCGTCCCCGAACTGCTTGGGTGTGATCTCGTAGCTGTCGGGGATCTTCAATTCGCGGATCTGCACCCCGAGAGTGTAGCAATCCCAGGTCAGCGGCCCGCGTGCCGGGCCGGTACGCCGCGACCTTCCAGCCTCGCCTCGCTAGGATGACCGGGTGTCAAATCTCCTCGTGACCGGCGGTGCCGGCTTCATCGGCTCCAACTTCGTCCACTACGTGATCGAGCACACCGACCACACGGTGACGGTGCTCGACAAGCTGACCTACGCCGGGAACCTCGCCTCGCTCGACGGCCTCCCCGACGACCGCTTCCGCTTCGTCAAGGGCGACATCGCCGACGCCCAGCTCGTCGACGGCCTGGTCGCCGAGACCGACGCCGTCGTGCACTACGCGGCCGAGAGCCACAACGACAACTCGCTCTCCGACCCGCGCCCGTTCCTCGACACGAACATCATCGGCACCTACACGCTGATCGAGGCGGCCCGCCGGCACGGCACACGCTTCCACCACATCTCGACCGACGAGGTCTACGGCGACCTCGAGCTCGACGACCCCGAGCGGTTCACCGAGCAGACGCCCTACAACCCTTCGAGCCCGTATTCGTCCACCAAGGCGGGCAGCGATCTGCTCGTGCGCGCGTGGGTGCGCTCGTTCGGCCTGCAGGCGACCATCTCGAACTGCTCGAACAACTACGGCCCCTACCAGCACGTCGAGAAGTTCATCCCGCGCCAGATCACGAACGTGCTGCGCGGCGAACGGCCGAAGCTGTACGGCAAGGGCGAGAACGTGCGCGACTGGATCCACGCGAACGACCACTCCTCCGCCGTGCTCACGATCCTCGAGAAGGGTGAGATCGGCGAGACCTACCTGATCGGCGCCGACGGCGAGAAGAACAACAAAGAGGTGGTGGAGCTCATCCTGACCGAGCTCGGGCAGCCGGCGGACGCGTACGACCACGTCGTCGACCGCCCCGGCCACGACCTGCGCTACGCGATCGACTCCACGAAGCTGCGCACCGAGCTCGGCTGGCAGCCGCAGTTCTCCGACTTCACGTCCGGACTGGCCGACACGATCGCGTGGTACCGCGACCACGAGGCCTGGTGGGCACCGCAGAAGGATCAGACCGAGGCCCGCTACCGCGAGCAGGGGCAGTGAGCGTGCGATACCTCGTCACCGGGGCATCCGGCATGCTCGGCCGCGACCTGCAGGACGCGCTCGCGGGTCGCGAGGTGACCGCGCTCGGTCGCGCGGATCTGGACGTGACGGATGCTTCCGCGACGCGCGATGCCGTCGCGGGTCATGATGTGGTGATCAACGCGGCCGCCTACACGAAGGTCGACGACGCCGAGTCGCACGAGGACGACGCCTACGCGGTGAACGCGACGGGCGCCGCCAACCTCGCGAGTGCGGCATCGCTCGCCGGCGCCCGTCTCGTGCAGGTGTCGACCGATTACGTGTTCGACGGCAGCGCCACCTCGCCCTATGCCGAAGACGAGCCGTACGGCCCGATCTCGGCCTACGGCCGCACGAAAGCCGCGGGCGAGCGCATGGCGCTCGAGGCGAACCCGGGCGCGACGTTCGTCGTGCGCACCGCGTGGCTGTACGGAGCCCACGGCCCGAACTTCGCGAAGACCATGCTGAAGCTCGCCGAGTCGAAGGACACCTGGGCCGTCGTCGACGACCAGGTGGGGCAGCCGACCTGGACGGGCGACCTCGCGCGGCAGATCGTGACGATGATCGACGCCGACGCCCCCGCCGGGATCTATCACGGCACGAACGGCGGTCAGGTGAGCTGGTACGGGTTCGCTCGCGCCGTGCTCGAGGAGGCCGGGCTCGACCCCGAGCGGATCACCACGACGGACAGCTCAGCGTTCGTGCGGCCCGCGCCTCGACCGGCGTACTCGGTGCTCGGACACGAGGCCTGGAACCGTGCCGGCGTCGCGCCCATGCGCGACTGGCGTGACGCTCTTCGGGCCGCCTCCGCCGAGGGCGTACTCGACGCGTGACCGCGCGCGAGCGTCACATCATCCTCGAGTAGAGCTCGGTCTGCATGCGGCGCGACCATCTCGATTGCAGCGTTGCGATGTCCGAGCCGAGGATTTTCGGATCGCGGGTCTTCGACTCGAAGTGGTACAGACGTGCCCACGGGCTCACCACCGCGCTCAAGCCGCGCTCGCGGACCTTCATGTTCAGGTCCACGTCGTTGTAGTTGCCGGGCAGCTCGAGCGTGAACCCGCCGAGCTCGAGGAAGAGATCGCGCGCAATCATCGCCGCGGCCGCCGTCACGCCAGAGACCTCGTGGTCGACCTTGGTGGAGGCGATCCCGTCGTCTTGACGACCGCGCCACCCGAATCCGGCGTGGCCAGCAACGCCCTGCAGGTAAATCTGCCCGGCGTGCTGGATCGTGCTGTCCTCGAAGTGGAGCTGAGCGCCGACGATGCCGACGCCAGGCTGCTGCGCGAGCCCCAGCATGGTGTCGATCCAATCGTCGGTGACGACCTCGACGTCGTCATTGAGCAGAAGGAGGTACTCCCCGCGGGCGGCGACGGCGCCGCGGTTCATCTTGGCGCTGAAGTTGAAGGGTGCATCCCAGGCCACGAGCCGGAGACGGTCGCCGCACAGCGCCTCGAGGTCGGCGATGACCGATTCGGGGGTGTCCCGGTCGGCGACCACGACGAATTCGAGGTTCCGGTAGGTGGTGCGATCGACGATTCCGCGGACCGCCTCGGTGACGAGCACCCGATCGTAGCCGGCGATCTCGGCGACACCGCCGCGCGTCGGGATCACGATCGAGACGAGCGGCTCGCCGTCGACGGCATAACGTACGCGCCGGACGAACGGTTCGATCTCCTCGACCTCGGCCTCGATGTGCTCCGCCGCGAGGTGCTCGCGCACGACGCGGGCCTGGGCCGCGCTCATTTCGAACGCGACCTCGCCGTCGAGGTCTTCGACCAGGTCCTCAATGGCCAGCGCGTCCGGGATGAGCTCGATCTCGAGACCGTGATCCGCGGCGCGGAGGAAGAGGTCGTAGATCGACGCACCGCGCGCATCGGCACGGAAGGGACTCAGCGTCCGGAGCGCCGCCGCGCGTGCGACGACGACGGGCCCGAGGTAGTCATTGCCGCGCAGCCGGATCGGCGAGAACCGCGGGCGCAGTAACGGCGCTCCGCCGGCCGTGCTCGAGTCACCGTAGGCCAGCGCGACCTGCGGGAACCGATCGAGGAATCCGACCGTGACAGGGGCGAGGCCCGGTACGACGGCAGCACGGCGAACGACGCACACGAACTCCGCCTCGGTCTGCATGAGGCGCTCGGTGAGCGCGGCCACATCCGTGAGCGTCTCGATGCCGAACTCGGCGCCGGGCGATTCAACGCCGACCTGGTTCGCATCGGACACGAATCGGATGCGATCGGCCTCGAAGCCGGCCGTCCGCAGCGCCGAGACGATCGTCGCGGTGCGCTCGGGCGGCGTGCCGGCCAGGTCGACCCAGATCTCCATACGGTGCGCCGGCGGCACTCCCACCATCATCGGAGAATTCGCCGCTTCGCGTAACGGAGCACGCGAACCGGCAGCATGACGGCGCGCCCGGCCCGCCACGTCGCCGAGCCGCGGATGCTCGCAAGGTTCCGCTCGGCGGCTACCGTTTCACTCGGCGAGAGGATCGCTGCGGCTTGCAGCTCTCTGACCTGCTGCTCGAGACCGATGATCCGGTCCACGTACTCGAGGCGCTGCTCGGCATCGAGTTCCGTATCGCCCGGCAGTGCGGACGGCCTCGAATCGAGCCAGGAGGCGTCGCGCTCGTGCGTCACAGTCGGTCTCTTCCCTCTCATCGGCGGACCTAAACTAGCCTAATGCCCCATTCGGAACGTCGTCGCGTCGCGGAGAGTGCAGGAGGTGCGATAGGCAGCGCACGCGAAGCGGATGCCCGCCCACGGGTCGCTGCGGTCGTACCGACATATCGCCCCGATGACGACGTCGTCGACCACATGCGCTCGCTCGCCGGGCAGGTCGACGTGCTCTACGTCGTGGACGACGGCTCCGGACCCGGCGCGGACGATGTGCTCACCCGCGTCGAGGCGGTCGGCGCCCGGATCATCAAGCTTGAGCGCAACCGGGGCATCGCCGCGGCTCTGAACGCCGGAGTGCGGCGCGCGCTGGCCGAGGGCGCGGAGTACGTCGTCAACACCGATCAGGACACGCTGCTGCCCCCTGGCTACGTCGATGCGTGCCTCGCGACCTTCGCGCGCGCGAATCGGGTCACCCACCTCGGCATCGTGTGCGCCGACGCCATCAACGGTCAGCCCTCCATCCCGACCTGGGTCTCGCCAGAGGGCATCGGGCTCGTGCCCGAGGCCATCCAGTCGGGGTTCGTCATCTCACGTGAGACGTTCGAACGGGCCGGGCTCTTCGACGAGCGACTCGTCATCGACTGCGTCGACACCGAGTACTGCATCCGGGTGCGCGATCGAGGGTTCCGGATCGCGATCGCCGAAGGCACCGACATCGCGCACGAGCTCGGCGAGATGGTGCCGTTCCGGCCGTTCGGCCTACGTCTGCCGAACCGCACCGGCGCATTCGAGTACCAGTACCACTCGCCGTTCCGCCAGTACTACATCGTGCGCAACAACATCGACCTCGTGTACCGGACCGTCCGGCGTCACCCGCGATGGGCGGCCGCGGTCGTGAAGCGGCAGATCGGGCCCGCGCTCGACGCCGTCGTCAGCGGACCGCAGCGCTGGCGGCATCTCATCGCCACGCTCGTCGGCGGAGTGCACGGGTTCTTCCGCATCCGCGGGCCGATCCCGGCCAAGCTCCGTGCTTACCTGACCCGGTCCTGACCCGCCGCCGCCGCGGCGACCAGCACGGCCACGTCGGAAGCCGTGTACGTGCGCCGGATCTGCCCGTCATTGCCGCCCGAGTAGGTGTTGTTCGACATCAGCGTCACGACCTGGCTGCCCTCGATCATCGGGAAATGCTGCTGCACGGGGGTGACCTGACGCGCCGGCGCACCGGCCGCCACGGCGCAGTGGTGCAGCCACACGTCGTCCGCGGCCGGGCAGCGCTCGAGGAACGCCGTGCCCTCCGCCTTCGCCTGCCGCAGCACCGATGGCGGATAGATCACCCCCGACACCCCTGTCGGGAAGTTGAGTGAGGTGGTGACGGTGTCGAGGCACGGATGCCACGACAGATAGGGCGCGATGCGGCCGTCTTCGATGCGGATGCGGTGGGCGCGATAGCAGTGCACCTGATCCGGTGCGGCGGCGGCAGCTGCGGCGAGACCTTCGAGCCAGCTCCGTGGGTAGACGATATCGTCGTCGGCGGTGACCAGGGGCGCTGCGGGTTCAGCGACCTGCAGCAGGTACGGGTAGTACTTCGTGTGCGGCCCGTACGGATCGGATCTGCCGATCGTGAGTCCGCGCCGCTGCAGACGGCGCAGGCTCCGAGGCAGTGTGGCGAGCCGCTCCGGGTCGTCGATCCAGAGGTACAGCGCGCGCGGCTTGACCTCGCCCCGCGCGATGGACTCGATCGCCAGATGCACGGTCGAGAGACGTTCGCCATAACTGGTCAGCGAGACATCCGGCCCGCTGCCGGTGACCCGGGCCAGGCTGAACCGGTTCGCGAACCGCAGCCGGCGCTCGTCGGGGATCTCGATGTGGGGATCGACGGTAGCCCGGACCCGGTCGACGCGCCCGGAGATCCAGGCGCCCGCTGCGTGGAGCCGCGGGCGAGCCCGCCGCACAAGAGCGCGCGCAACTCGCGAAGGCGTCAGACGTCGCCAGTCCAACGGGCCCGCCTTTCGTCGTGTCGGCCGCAGGAGCGGCACGCCTGAAGATGCTACCCGAGCATCTTGGCGACGCCGGGCGACGCCGACCGCGGACCATCCCAGCCGGGTTCGTTAGGGTGTCTCCGACAGGAGCAGATGCCAGTGACCACTCTTCGTTTCATAGTCGACCCGATCGTCGCGCCCATGCCCGGCGCACTCGGCCGCTACACCGGCGATCTCGCGCGGGCGGTCGTGGCCACCGCCCCCGACGGCTGCGCCGTCGAGGGAATCGTCTCCGCGGTGCCAGGTGAAGACGACGAGCGGATCATGAACGCGGTGCCGGGGCTGGCGGAGTTGCACCGCACCGCGCTCCCCCGCCGCGAACTCGCGGCCGCGTGGCAGCTCGGGGTGCCGACGGCGGCAGCGGCGGGCTTCGTCCACGCCCCGAGCTTGCTCGCCCCGCTGCGCAAACACGACCGAGGTGAAGGCACCCAGATCGTCGTCACCGTGCACGACCTGCTCCCGTGGACGCATCCCGAGGCGTTGAGCGGCACGTCCGTCGCGTGGCACAAGGGCATGATGAAGCGTGCCAGGAAGCACGCCGACGCCGTCGTCGTCCCGACGCACGCCCTCGCCGAGCAACTCGGCATGGTCGCCGACTTCGGCGACCGCGTGCGCGTCATCCCGACCGCGCCGCGCGCGGGGCTCGAGCCCGGCGACGACGCGTCGCGTCGGCGCGAGGAACTCGGCCTGCCCTCGGACTATCTGGTGGTGTCCGGGACGCTCGAGCCCAGGAAGGGCGTCGTCGACGTGCTCGCCGCGCTCGGCCGGCCCGACGCCCCCGACCTGCCGCTCGTGGTGATCGGGCCGGAGTCGTGGGGCGAGCAGCATCTCGCCACCGCGGCCGACGAAGCCGGCGTCGCGCCTGAGCGGGTACGGCACCTCGATGACCCCGAACCCGGCCTGCTCGCCGCCGTACTCGCGGGCGCGACGGCCTTCGTGGCTCCGAGCCACGACGAGGGCTCGGGTACCTCGCTCATCGAGGCGTTCAGCCTCGGCGTGCCCGTGATCCACTCCGACATCCCGGCGTACGCCGAGGTGTCGGCGGGGGCCGGGCTGGCCGTTCCGGACGACGACGACTTCGTCGATGCGCTGCTCGCGGCGATCACCGCGGTGGTCGACGGTCCGGCGCTCGCCGAGCGGCTCGTGATCGCCGGGCACGACCGGGCGCGCGCGTTCAGCTGGACGGACTCCGCCGAGCGGGTCTGGCAGCTGCACGCCGACCTGTAGTGCCGGATCGCGGCGGCCGGCTCAGCCCTCCGCGGGCTCCTCGGTCGGCGGCGGCGCCACGGCCTGCTGCACGAGCTGCAGCGCGTACGCGTAGTCGGGATCCTCGGGGTCGAAGCCGTTGTCGGGCGTGAGCGGCACGTCGATGATCGGCAGCTCCTTGGTCTTCGAGGCGAGGTCGACGAAGTAGCCGAGCATGGACTGCGGCACATCGGTCTTCACGACCTGCGAGCCCGCGGCGGCGATCTCCTGGAACTTGGTGAGCACGTTCGCGGCATTGAACTGCGCCAGCACCGCCTCCTGGATCTGGAGCTGACGCGCCATCCGGTCGTAGTCGCTCGTGCCGTGACGCGAGCGCGCGTACCAGAGCGCGTGGTAGCCGTCCATGTGCTGCTCGCCCGCCGGGATCCACTCGGCCACGGTCGTGAAGGTCTCGTCGGCGTGGATCGGCACGTCTTCCGGCACGTTCACGGTGACCCCGCCGAGCGCATCGATGAGCTGCTGGAAGCCCGCCATGTCGATGAGGACGTAGTACTGGATCTGCAGACCGGTGATGCCCTCTGCGGCGTCGCGCATGCCCTCGATGCCGGGCTCGCTGCCGGCCGCGACGGCGTCGGGATACATCTCGGGGCTCTTCAGCTCGACCTCGGTGTAGATCGAGTTGAGCAGGCAGACGTCGACCTCGCAGCCGTCGATCGCGCCGTAGCCCTCGGGGTAGACCGCCCTCAGCGGTGAGGTGTCGTCGAACGGCACGTCCTCCATGTTGCGCGGCAGGCCGATCGTCACCGCCTGGCCGGTCTCGGCGTCGATGCTGATCACCCGGATGCTGTCGGGCCGCAGCCCGTCGCGGTCGGGCCCGGCGTCACCGCCGAGCAGGAGGATGTTGTAGCGGCCGTCGATGGGCGGCTCCGATGGGCCGGCGACGAACACCGACGCGAGGAATCCGCTCGCCGTGGTGGCGACGTACGCGCCGTAGGCGGCCGTGCCCGAGAGCCCGACCAGGACCACCGTCGTGAGGCCCGCGATCCAGGCGCGCGCCGAGGGCGCGGTCTTCACGAGCCGCACAAGCCGCAGCGTGTCGAGCGTCATCACGACCCAGAGCACCGCGTAGAACGTCAGCGCCGCGGCCACGATCCAGAGCGACCAGGACTGCGAGAACGCCGAGAGCAACACCGTGGGCCAGAGCAGCCAGACGACGATCGCGAGCACCGCGAGCGCCCAGAGCGTGAGCGTCGCACCCAGCCCGAACCGGCCGAGGCGGCGATTGCCCGCGAGCACCTGCGGCGCCCCGGGGATGAGGAAGTTGAGCACGACGAGCCACCACGCGCGACGCGTCATCAGCAGACGCGACGAGGTGTCCGGGAAACGGATCGGGCTGGCGGCGAGGGTCATCGGGACTGCTTCAACCGTTCGTTCTTCTCCTCGACCATCGTGGCGAGGTCTGCGGCATAGCCGGCGAGCGCGTCGGTGAGCCGCGTGTCAGCGGTCGCGAGGATCTTCACGGCGATCAGCCCGGCGTTGCGCGCGCCGCCGATCGACACCGTCGCGACCGGCACGCCGGCGGGCATCTGCACGATCGACAGCAGCGAGTCGAGGCCGTCGAGTCGCGCGAGCGGCACCGGCACGCCCACCACCGGGAGCGTGGTCACCGACGCGAGCATGCCCGGGAGGTGCGCCGCGCCGCCGGCGCCCGCGATCACGACCTTCAGCCCTCGGCCGGCGGCCTGCTTGCCGTAGGCGATCATCTTCTCGGGCGTGCGGTGGGCCGAGACGACCTCCACCTCATGCGGCACGCCGAACTGCTCGAGCAGCTCGGATGCCTCGCGCATGACTCCCCAATCGGAGTCGGAGCCCATCACCACGCCGACGAGCGGTGCGTTGTTCGTCTCAGTCACCCGATCGAGTGTAGAGCTGAGCGCTGTGAGAACCCCGCAGCGCCACCCGTGCGTCAGCCCTGGAATTCCGCTGCCGCGGCGCGGGCCTCGTAGACGACGTCGTCGAGGTCGGCGCCGATCGCCGTGACGTGGCCGACCTTGCGGCCCGGCCGGGGCGACTTGCCGTAGGCGTGCAGCTTGACCGTGGGGTGCCCCGCAAGCGCGGCGGGCGTGCGGTCGGCGAGCGTGCCCTCCTCGGGGCCGCCGAGGATGTTCACCATCACGGCCCACGGCGCATGCGTTCCGGTCCCGCCGAGCGGCAGATCGAGCACGGCCCGCAGGTGCTGCTCGAACTGCCCCGTCGTCGCGCCGTCCATCGACCAGTGGCCGCTGTTGTGCGGGCGCATGGCCAGCTCGTTGATGAGCACCCGGTCGTCGACCGTCTCAAACAGCTCGACCGCGAGCACCCCCGTCACCTCGAGCCCTTCGGCGACCGCGAACGCGATGTCGCCCGCGCGATCGGCGAGGCGACCCGCCGACTTCGGCGCGGGCGCGATGACCTCGCTGCAGACACCGCCGACCTGCACCGTCTCGACGAGCGGCCAGGCGACGATCTCGCCACTCGGGCGGCGCGCGACGAGCTGCGCGAGCTCTCGGCGGAACTCGACGAGCTCCTCCGCGAGCAGGGCGCCCGGCTGACCGTCTTCGGCGATCGTCGCGAACCACTCCCCGACCTCGCCGGCCGACCGGACCACGCGCACGCCCTTGCCGTCGTAGCCGCCCCGCGGGGTCTTGACCACGGCGACGCCGCCGTGCGCCGCGATGAACTCGTCGAGCTCGGCCGGCGTCTCGACCCGGGCCCAGTCGGGAACCGGGAGGCCGAGCTCGGAGAGCCGCTCACGCATGCGCAGCTTGTCCTGCGCGATCGCGAGCGCCCCGGGACCGGGACGCACCGGGACGCCCGCGTCGACGAGCGCACGCAGCACGTCCTGCGGGACATGTTCGTGGTCGAAGGTGATCACATCGACGTCGCGCGCGAACTCGAGCACCGTCGAGGCATCCGTGTAGTCGCCGACCCGGTCGGCGGCGAGTGCCGCCGACATGCCCTCGGTCTCGGCGAGGACGCGGAGCTCGACCCCGAGCTCGATCGCCGCCGGAATCATCATCCTCGCCAGCTGACCGCCACCGATCACTCCGACCCGCACCCGACCGACCCCGTTCCTGTGTCTGATTTTTCGTGTCTGAGGACCCGGCGCCACGATGACGGATCCGGGTCATCCGCGGGCGTCATCCACAGCTCCGCGACTTCCCAGTCTAGGGCGAGGTCGGCGGGACTATCCTGGCCCGGTGATGCTGCGCAGGGGCGGCCTGCTCCGGCGGGCCTGGGACGGCCTGATCACCTACGCGTTGAAGTTCGGCGTGGTGGGCCTGCTCGGTCTCGTGATCGACGTCGCGCTCTTCAATGCGCTGCGGCTCGGCCTGCTCGGCGACGACGGCTGGGCACAGTCCGCGATCGGCGCGAAGACGATCTCGACCTCGGTCGCGATCGTGTTCAACTGGATCGGCAACCGGTACTGGACCTTCCGGCATCACCGCCGGCGCAACTACCTTCGCGAGTTCGCCGAGTACGTCGCGGTCTCGCTCGGCGGAATGGCCATCTCGCTGGGCTGTCTCTGGGTCAGCCATCACGTCCTCGGCTACACGAGCCTGCTCGCCGACAACATCGCGTCGAACGTGATCGGTCTCGGCCTGGGCACCGCATTCCGGTTCCTGCTGTACCGGTACTGGGTGTTCGGGCACCATCGCGCCGACGGGCTGTCGAACCTCGCGCGCGTCGAAGAGGCGCAGCGGGCGCTGTTCGAAGAGCCGCCCGAGCCGCTGCCGGTGCACCGGGCGCCGGCGGCCGACGCCCGGGCGGATCAGGCCTCGGAGGCCTGGAACCAGGGCGGGTAGACCGCGACCCGCGTCTTCGCGCCCACGGCGGAGAGCGCGGCGCGAACGCGGTCGCGGACCCGGTCGTTCGCGACGGCGATGAGCTGGATGCGTTCGAGCGGCACGTCATCCTTGACGAGGAACTCGCCCGCGGCGAGCCCGTCGTCGTCGACCGCCATGCGGCGCAGCACCCGTTCGGCCTCGTACCAGCCGACCGCGAGCTCCGCTCCGGGAAGCGACGCGTCGGACGTCGCGGCGACGACCTGGCCTTCGAGGCCGGCGCGGGCACCCAGCGCCTGCCCGGCCGAGCTCACGAGCAGGACGAAGTCGGCCGCGGCGCGCGGCTCGCCGGCGGCCGGCGGTGCGAGCCGCGGGTCGGCCTCGCCGTCGCGGATCGCGACCCAGAAATGCGCGTCGACGCTGAGGAAGAAGGGGACGTAGCCCGCCAGCGTCGTCTCCGCGTCCTCCACGGTCGCCGCGCGGCGATAGTCGCGAGCGGCCGGAGCCGCGATGTCGACGACCGGGGCGGCCGGCGGGTCTCCGGCGTCGGCCAGCACGGCGCCGGCGCCGAGGATGCGGGCCAGGTTGTCGAGGTGCGTGAGGTGGTAGACGCGCAGCTTCGCCGGGTCGACCGCAGGTGCGTCGCTCAGCCGGGAGCCGCGCGCCGGCGTCCGTGTGGCCCGTGCGCGTGCGGCGGGGCCGGTGGTGCTCGTCGTCCGCGATGCCGCGCGTGGCGTCGCACGTGCCTTCGCCGGAGCGACGGCCGGCGGCTCAGGCGCCTTCGGCGGGAAGCAGATGGCGCACAGACCATCATCGAAACCGTGGATGCACTCGCCCAACGTGTACCTCTCTCGCGGCCCACGTCGGGTTCACGCGATCGCCGCCCGACCACTGTACGCGCTTCTGCGACCCCTCCGGCCCACGCTGGAGTCAGCGCGTGCCCCAGATCACCGTCTCGAGGTCGGGGTCCGGCGGATCGTTGCGCCGCACGGCGACCGCGTCGCGGTGCGACCGGTCGATGAGCTCGTCGAGCGCGGCCTGCACGGCCAGCGGCGCGGGCACATCATGCAGGACCAGCGGGCGCTCATGCGCCGTCGTGATGCGCACGTCGCCTGCCCCGAACATGCGCTGACCCGGCGTGCGCCGCACGGAGACCTCATGCGCACGGTGGAGCTGCAACTCCTGCCGAGAGCGCGCGAACACCCCTGAGCGCTGGATGATGCGTCGCGTCGTGAGCGTCCACCGGCGCGTGAGCCAGGCGAAGAACGGCAGCAGCGTGCCGAGCAGCACCACGAGGACCGCACCGGCCCCGACCGCGACGAGCTGCCAGACCTCCGTCAGGGTCAGCAGCGCGTAGACCGCGCCACCGGCCACGGCGATGAGCAGCAGGACCGGCAGGATCAGCACGCGGGCGTGGCGCCGGAACCGTGCGACGACACGTTCGGGAGCCGCCGGCATGGCCGTCGGGACCGACAGACCGGGCGCAGACGCGCGCGGGTCGGATGCCTCGGGTTCGGGGCGGCGGCTCATACGCCCATTAATAGCGCAGGTGGGTCACATCGCCCGCGGCGACAGCCTGGGGCTCACCGTTCTCGTGGTCTCGGACCACGAGCCGCCCGTCACGGTCGATCCGCTCGGCGGTGCCGAGCAACTCGGCTCCGCCGGGAAGCTCGATCCGCACGTCCTGCCCGAGGGTCCCGCAGAGCCCGGCGACCTGATCGGCCAGCCCGCTGCCGACCGCGTCCCCGTCATGCGCCGCGAATCGTTCGATCGCCCCGAGCAGACGTTCGAGGTAGTCCGCGAGCACCGCATCGGCATCGGGCTGCTGCCCGGTCGCGAGCAGGAGCGACGTGGAGGTGAGGGTCGGCAGGTCGTGCTCGTCGAGCGTCAGGTTGAGCCCGCTGCCGATGATCACGCCGCCGTCGGAGAGCAGCTCGGAGAGGATGCCGCAGACCTTGAACCCCGACACGAGCACGTCGTTCGGCCACTTCAGCACGACGTCGAGTCCACCGCTCCGGTCCTCGGGATCCGCCGCGGACGCCGCCCGTTCGACGACACCGCGCACCGTCTCGGTCATCGCCGCTCCGGCGAGCAGCGGCAACCAGCCATACGATGCGGTCGGCAGGGTCCCGGCGAGGTCAGCGGGACGGATGAGCACCGAGATCGCGAGCGTCTTCCCCGAGGGCGCGAGCCAGGTCCGGCCGAGCCGGCCGCGGCCGGCGACCTGATCGTCGGTCACGATGACCGAGCCATGCGGCCAGCCCGAGGCATCCGGCCCGCCTGCTGCGACACGCAGCTCGTCGTTCGTCGATCCCGCCTGCTCGAGGAACTCGAGACGGGGGACCACAGCCCGGGAGCGCTCCCAGTCCATGTCACCTCCAGAGCATGTGCCGGATTCGGCACGTGTGGGATTCAGGCTAGTGTCCGCCCTCGATTTGTAGGAAACCCTCAACGAAGGGGCGAGCAGAGGCGCCGGTAGAGTGAACCGCGTGACCGAACCGATCGACGACGGCCCCGACCTCACCACGACCGCCGGCAAGCTCGCCGACCTGAAGCGCCGCTACCACGAAGCCGTGACGGCCTCCGGAGAAGCGGCGATCGAGAAGCAGCACGCCAAGGGCAAGATGACCGCGCGCGAGCGCATCGCCGAGCTCCTCGACCCCGGTTCGTTCGTGGAGCTCGACGAGTTCGTCCGCCACCGCACGCACGCCTTCGGCATGGAGTCGCGCCGGCCGTACGGCGACGCGGTGGTCACCGGCACCGGCACGATTCACGGCCGCCAGGTCGCGGTCTACTCGCAGGACTTCACCATCTTCGGCGGATCGCTCGGCGAGGTCGCCGGCGAGAAGATCATCAAGGTCATGGAGCTCGCCCTGAAGACGGGCGTGCCGATCATCGGCATTCTCGACTCGGGGGGCGCGCGCATCCAGGAGGGCGTCGTCGCGCTCGGAAAGTACGGCGAGATCTTCCGCCGGAACACGGCTGCCTCGGGGGTCATCCCCCAGATCTCGATCATCATGGGCCCGGCCGCCGGCGGCGCGGTGTACTCCCCCGCACTGACCGACTTCGTGATCATGGTCGACAAGTCGAGCCACATGTTCGTGACCGGTCCCGACGTGATCAAGACCGTGACGGGCGAGGAAGTCGGGTTCGAGGAACTCGGCGGCGCGCTCACCCACAACACGGTCTCCGGAGTCGCGCACTACCTCGCGAACGACGAGTCGGACGCGCTCGACTATGCCCGGTCGCTGGTGTCCTACCTGCCGGACAACAATATGACCGAAGCGCCGGTCTACGAGACCGACGTCGACCTCGAGGTGACCGACGACGACCGCAGGCTCGACACGATCATCCCCGACTCGCCGAACCAGCCGTACGACATGCACCAGATCATCGAGGGCGTCGTCGACCACGGCGAGTTCCTCGAGGTGCAACCCCTCTTCGCCCCCAACATCATCGTCGGGTTCGCGCGCATCGACGGCCGCTCGGTCGGCATCATCGCAAACCAGCCGAGCCAGATGGCCGGCACGCTGAACATCGCCGCCGGCGAGAAGGCAGCCCGGTTCGTGCGCTTCTGCGACGCGTTCGGCATCCCGATCCTGACCCTCGTCGACGTCCCCGGGTACCTGCCGGGCACCGACCAGGAGTGGACCGGCGTCATCCGGCGCGGCGCGAAGCTGCTCTACGCCTACGCCGAGGCGACCGTGCCGCTCGTGACGGTGATCACGCGGAAGGCGTACGGGGGCGCCTACATCGTCATGGGCTCCAAGCAGCTCGGCGCCGACCTGAACCTCGCCTGGCCGACGGCCGAGATCGCGGTGATGGGCGGCCAGGGCGCAGTGAACATCCTCTATCGCGCCGAGATCAAGCGCGCCGAAGAGGCCGGCGAAGACGTCGCCGCGGTGCGGACGCGGCTCGCGAACGAGTACACCTACAACGTGGCCTCGCCGTTCCTGGCGGCCGAACGCGGCGAGCTCGACGGCGTCATCGAGCCGTCGGCCTCGCGCGTGGCGATCGTGAAGGCGATGCGGACGCTTCGCACCAAGCGGGCCAGTCTGCCGCCGAAGAAACACGGGAATATCCCGCTGTAGGCATGATGACCGAGCAGACGAACGAACCCGATCTGAGGTTCCTCACCGACGTCTCCGCCGAGGAGGCCGCGGCCGTGACCGCCGTCCTCGTGGCGGTCCTCGCCGATCGCGGCGCCGCGCCCGAGGCCCCGGCCAGGCCGCGCGACACCGGTCGCTGGGTGCGCGCGGCAGGCGCCACGCGCACGCCGTTCCAGCCCGGCCCCGGTCGGTGGAGTTCATGGGGACGGTGATGTCCTCATCCTGTCCCCCCAAATGACGACTATCTGCGTCGGACCAGGTGCCCCAAGATAAAGATGCAGGCTCTTCGGAGCCGACCGCGAACGCCGGACGGGTAACCGGCCTCGCGAAGAATATGGGGCGAGTCAGGGCGATATTCGGGTTGTCGCCGTGACTCGGGCTTGAAGGGGGCCGGTCATCGACCGGCCCCCTTTCTCTGTGTTGATTGTCGCGGCTTGGTGGTGGGTCACCTTCCTGCCGCGGGCGGCACGATGCACGCGGGACGCGCGGCTCGGGCACTCGTCCCGCCGCGGGCGGCACGATGCACGCGGGACGCGCGGCTCGGGCACTCGTCCCGCCGCGGGCGGCACGATGCACGCGGGACGTGCGGCTCGGGCGCTCTCCCTGCCGCGGGCGGCTGGCCGGCAACGCACTGCACCAGCGGAAACATCGGCGCGAAGGGTCAGGCCTCCCGCGGGATCTCCAGCCAGAGTTCGACCTCGGCGTCCTCGGCATCGCCGGCGACCGTCACCGGGCCGTCCGGAACCAGGAGACCGACCACGGTGACCGCGATCGCCGATCCGTCGGCGGCGGTACGGGCGATGATCCGGTCGGCGTTCGATCCCGAGATGGCCTCGGCGAGCCGGGACAGCACACGGTCGCGGGCCGGCTCCTCGAGGTCGTCGATGCCGCCCTCGTCGAGCAAGGTCACGATCGCGCCGCGTTCGCGCGCACGCTGCACCTCCAGCCGGACGACGTCGGTGAGCAGCATCCGGCCGCGGATCTCATCACGGATGGCGGCCTCCAGCATGCGACACTCGAGCCGCTGATCGTCGGTGAGCACCCCGTTCCGGTCGGCGATGCGCCGGAGCATCGGCGCCGCGATGCGATTGGTGTGCGCGAGACGCATCCGCCCCTCGAACACGTGCGCATCCTGCGCAGCCTGCCACGCGGCAGCCTCCCGCTCGGCCAGCGCGTAGCGCCTGGCGTCGCGCGCCGCATTCGCGAGCGCCGCCGTCAGCATGTGCGCGATCGCGATCCACACGATGCTGCCGACCACGCCGAGGGCCCCGAGTGCGGGAAACCCGGCCCAGATGACGGTCTGGACCGCGAGCGCCGCGACGCCGATCCACGCGATCGCGAGCTGCCGGCGAGCGGCAGCGATGGTCATGAGTGTGCCGACGGCCGCGACGTACCAGGTCGCGTACCCGTTGTCGGCCCCGGCATCGAGCTGGCTGGTCACGAGCAGCGGGATCGCGATGCTCACCCCGAGGTCGAACGCAGCCAGCCAGTCGGGCATGCGCATGCGTTCGACCGGCCAGAGGCTCAGCACCGTCGCGACCGCGTAGAGCACCAGGGCGACGATCGCCGGGCGCGGGTCTTCCGGGATCTCGAGCGATGAGACGCCGAGCACGACGTGATACGCCGAGAATGCGACGGCCAGCACGAGCATGAGCCATCGGGGGACGGTGATCATGCCTCGCCTCCCGACTCCAGATCGTCGGCGAGGTCGGCGCGAGCGCCGGCCCCCGGACCCGACACCGGACCCGGCCAGACCACGACGACGCGGGTGCCCGCACCCGGCCGGGATTCGATGTGCGCCGTGCCGCCGGCGTTCGTCATACGCTCCTCGATCGAGACGCGAAGGCCGAGCCGTTCCCGTGGCACGGTCGCGGGGTCGAACCCGGCACCGTCGTCGACGACGTCGATGCGGCACGACGCGCTCGAGAGGCCGGTCACGCGCACCTCCCGCAGCACCGTACGGCCCTCCACCTCGCCGTGTTGTGCACTGTTGACCATGGCCTGCGCGGCCGCCGTGAACAGCGCTTCGACCGCTTCGACGGGCAGCTCGACCCCATCGACGTCGGCCTCGTGCACGCGGAACGGGGCCACGAGCGTCGTCGTCGCGGCCTGCAGGCGCCTGACGAGTGCGGTCAACGGAACGCGGTCAGGCGATCTCGGCCCTGGGGTGCCGGCCTCGTCGAGCCGCTTGACCGCTTCCCTTGCCATGCGCGCAGCGAGCGACTGCTCCTGTTCCGTCTCCGCGGCGGCCGCCGAGAGCAGGGTGGTGAGCACGGAGTCGTGCACGAGCGCGTCGATGCGCACGCGCTCGATCTCGGTCGCGTGCTGCCGGGCCGCCACGTCGTAGCGCTGCAGCGCCGCTTCCTGCGCGACGTCGACGGATTCCGCGGCCTGCCTGAGCATCGTGATGATGACGAGCACGACCACGCCGAGGATCAGGGCGTACACGGCGTTCAGGCCTGCGAGCGCCGGCCCGACCTCGCCGCCGGCGGGCGTCAGCCGCACCACGCCGTACAGCAACGGCACCGCGATCGTGTACGCGATCGCCCCGCCGACCGGGAACGCGACGACCGCCGCCGCCGTGGCCACCGTGCAGATGAAGTACAACCAGGGTTGCGCGCCGCCCAGCGCGGCGGGGTCGTCGACGAGCGCGGGCCACGCCGCGAGGGCGATGACGTACAGCACGGCGTACGCCGCGGCGACGCCTCGAACGCCGATCCTGACGAGGCTCGCGAGTGCGACGATCACGGCGGCGCCGTACAGCACGGCCATGAGCGCGATGCCCGAGCCGTCGGTGAGCGCCGCGGACTGTTCGAGCGCGGCGGGCACGGTCTGTGCCGAGAACACCAGGCCGGCGATGCCGAGCGCACGCGCCGAGACCGTCTCGACCTGCGCGCGGCTCACCGCCCGGCGACGCGTCGTCGGACGCGCCACCGGCATCTCAGGTGCGGACATCTCCGGCATCGCCGTCGAGACCGGGGAGGATGCCGTCCTCGACCGCACGACGGAGGAGATCGACCTTCGTCGGCGCGGGCCGGCCGACCTCGACGTACTTCGCACGGATGCGGTCGAGGTACTCGCGAGCGGTCGAGTGCGCGATGCCGAGCTGCAGCGCGACGAGCTTGAGCGGCAGACCGGACGCGTACAGGTGCAGCACATCGCGTTCACGTCGCCCGAGTTGCGCCTTGGCGAACTCGCGGTCCGCCTCGATCGCGCTCGCCCACTCGACATTGTTGAGCGGTTCGCCGCGCGCCACGGTCGCGATCGCGGCGATCACGGCGGACATGGGCGACGCCTTCGGGATCACACCGGCCGCGCCGGCCGCCAGCGCCTCACGAACGGCGGCGACTCGGTCGGCGATGCTGTGCACGAGTACGGCGCTGCCCGTGGCGAGCACGGCGCGCACATTGTCGGTCACGGCGGTGCCGTCGCCGAGGGAGAGGTCGAGCACCACGACGTCGCATGATCCACCGTCGAGCGCGTCGATCAGCTCGGCGACGCCGGCGGCATCGGCGACGACGTCGTACCCGGCATCACGGCAGGCGGCGCGTAGCCCGAGCCGGACCGCCTCGTGGTCGTCAACGATCGCGACGGTCGCACCCTTCGATGCGTCGGCGGCTGCGGTGTCCCCGGCCAAGTGTTCCCCCTCCAACGTTCACACGATAGCGGTTAGGCGGGCCACGGCCTCGACATGGTGCGTGTTGGGAAACAGATCGTAGGCCCGGATCGCCTCCAACTCGTAGCCGTGCTCGCGGAAGATTCCGATGTCACGCGCGAGTGCGACAGGGTCGCACGCGACATAGACCAGCTGCGCGGGCCGCAGCGCCGCGAGGCGTTCGACCACCGCCCTGCCGGCGCCGGACCGCGGCGGGTCGAGCACGACGGTCGCCGCCGCGAGGCGGTCGCGCATCGCGCGATCGGCGGAGGTCTCGAGGTCGGCGAGCCAGCGGTCCACCCGGCCGGTCTCGGCGCGGGCGCCGATCCAGTCGGCGAGGTTTGCGGCCGCGTGGTCCGTGGCCCGCGGGTCCGCCTCGACGCTCGTGATCCTGACGGTCTCGCCGAACCGGTCGCCGACGGCGGCGGCGAGTAGGCCGACGCCGCCGTAGAGGTCGAGGTTCGCGGCACCGGGGTCGAACCGGGCGCCGTCGACGAGCTCTCGGACCGCGCGGCTGAGCGTCGCGGCGGCGCCCCGGTGCACCTGCCAGAAGCCCCCGCGGTCGAGCGCGAACTCGCGTCCGTCGACGACCTCGTGCACGACGGGCCCCGCGCCCTGCTGATCGACGACGGCGATGGCCTCCCCCGCACTCGGGGCGATCAGGTCGATCGAGCCCGCTCCGGGCAGGTTCGAAGCGAGTGGGGCCAGCTCGCGGAGTGCTTCGACGGCGAGCGGCAGGTCGCTGACGGGGACGACGCGATGGCTGCGGGCCGCGTACGGGCCGACCCGCCCATCGTCGTCGACATGCAGGCGGACGCGCGTACGCCAGCCCGTTCCCGCCTCGGGGTCGGCGCCCGGCGCGAGTTCGGCGGCCACCTCCTCCACCTCGACCTCGCGTTCGAGTCGCGCGAAGCGCTGCATTGCCTCGGTCAACACCTCGCCCTTGAGCGCGCGCTGGCGAGACATCCGGATGTGGCCGAACTCTGCGCCGCCGGCGCGGCGCTCCGGGGCGCGGTCGACGGATGCCTCGGCCCACACGTGTTCGCGCCGGTCTGCCGAGGCGTCGAGCACCTCGACGGTGTCGGCACGCCAGAACCGGTCCTTGCCCGCATCGGTGACGCGCGCTCGCACCCGTTCGCCCGGGATCGCATCCGCGACGAAGACCACCCGGCCGTCATGCCGCGCCACCGCGACGCCGCCGTGGGCGATGCGGTCGACCTGCAGCTCGAGCACCGGTCCGTCGAGGGCTGGTGCGGGCGCGGGACGTCGGGCGGCGGATCGTCGTGCGCGTGGGGTGCGGGGCATCCTTCGATGCTTTCATAGTCCGGCCGGGGCGCGGCAGGATGGGCTCATGCGTCTCTACCTCGCCTCGACCTCACCGGCCAGACTGCAGCTCCTGCGACAGGCGGGCATCGAACCGGTGACGCTCTCGCCGGGCGTCGACGAGGAGGCGCTCGTCGACGAGATCGAGGCCGCGCGCGGCCCGCTTGCGGCGCACGAGCTCGTGCAGGTGCTCGCGCAGGCCAAGGCTGAGGCCGTGCTGGACGCGCGGCCCGGCGGCGAACCGATCGACGGTCTCGTGCTCGGCGGAGACTCGGCGTTCCTCCTCGGCGAGCGCATCTACGGCAAGCCGCACCGTCCCGAGGTCGCCCGGGAACGGTGGCACCGGCAGAACGGGGCGACGGGCGAGCTGTGGTCGGGCCACTGGCTGATCGATCACCGCGGTGGACGGGCGCAGGGGGCGGTCGGACGTCCCGCGGTCGCCTCCGTGAGCTTCGCGAAACTCGACGAGCGCGAGATCGACGCCTACGTGGACTCCGGCGAACCGCTGAAGGTCGCCGGCGCATTCACGGTGGACAGCCTGGGAGGGCCGTTCATCCGGCGCGTCGAGGGCGACCCGTCGACGGTCGTCGGGCTCTCACTCTCGACGTTGCGCGAGCTCGTTCGCGAGCTCGGGGTCGCCTGGACCGACCTCTGGAGCGCCGCGCGCTGACGCGGGGATTGTCGCCGCCCGCAAGAGGCTCGACCGGTTTTTGTATGGGTCGTCCAAATGCGCGCCCCCGGCCGCGAATAGGCTTGGGGATCATGCCGCGCATCACCAAAGTCCTCATCGCCAACCGCGGAGAGATCGCCGTCCGCGTCGTTCGTGCGGCTCGCGACGCCGGAATCGCCTCGGTCGCCGTCTACGCCGACCAGGATCGCGACGCCCGGCACGTCAAGCTCGCCGACGAGGCCTATGCGCTCGATGGCGCCACCAGCGCCGAGACCTACCTCGTGATCGACAAGATCCTCTCGGTCGCCCGGCGCTCGGGCGCGGACGCGGTGCACCCCGGCTACGGCTTCCTCGCCGAGAACCCCGAGTTCGCGAGCGCCGTGATGGCCGCCGGCCTGATCTGGATCGGTCCGTCGCCCGAGGCGATCGAGCGGCTCGGCGACAAGGTGTCGGCGCGGCACGTGGCCGAGAAGGTGGGCGCGCCGCTCGCGCCCGGCACGCTCAACCCCGTGGCGGATGCCGCTGAGGTGCTGGAGTTCGTCGACGAGCACGGCCTTCCCGTGGCGATCAAGGCCGCCTTCGGCGGCGGCGGCCGCGGCCTCAAGGTCGCCCGCACGCGCGAGGAGGTGCCGGAGCTGTTCGACTCGGCGACCCGTGAGGCGGTCGCGGCCTTCGGCCGGGGCGAGTGCTTCGTCGAGAAGTACCTCGACAAGCCGCGCCATGTCGAGACCCAGTGTCTCGCCGACCAGCACGGCAACGTCGTCGTGGTGTCGACCCGCGACTGCTCACTGCAGCGCCGGCACCAGAAGCTCGTCGAGGAGGCGCCGGCACCGTTTCTCACCGAGGCGCAGATCACCGCGCTGTACGACGCGTCGAAGGCCATCCTCCGCGAGGTGGGCTACGTCGGCGCCGGCACCTGCGAGTTCCTGATCGGCCAGGACGGCACGGTGTCGTTCCTCGAGGTGAACACGCGCCTCCAGGTCGAGCACCCCGTCTCCGAAGAGGTCACCGGGCTCGACCTCGTACGCGAACAGTTCCGGCTCGCCGAGGGCGGCGTGCTCGACTACGACGACCCGGTCGCGACCGGGCACTCGATCGAGTTCCGGATCAACGGCGAGGACCCGGGCCGCAACTTCCTGCCCGCCCCCGGCCCAGTGCACCAGCTTCGCTTCCCCGGCGGCCCCGGCGTGCGCGTCGACTCGGGCGTGACGTCGGGCGACGAGATCTCAGGCGCGTTCGACTCGCTGCTCGCCAAGCTCATCGTGACGGGCAAGGACCGCCACGAGGCGCTCGCCCGCGCCCGCCGCGCCCTCGACGAGTTCGAGGTGACCGGCCTGCCGACGGTGCTGCCGTTCCACCGTGACATCGTGCGGAACGCCGCGTTCGCGCCCGACGGCGACACGCCGTTCTCCGTCTACACGCGCTGGATCGAGACCGAGTACGACAACCGGCTCGAACCGTGGACGGGTGAGCCGACCGACGTGCGCGGCCCGGCTGAACGCACGACCGTGGTCGTGGAGGTCGCCGGCCGCCGCATCGAGGTCTCGCTGCCCAAGAAGCTCATCGGCGAGCCCGGTGGTACCGGCACGGCGAAGGCCGCCGGCCCCGCGCCGCGACGTCGTGGGGGGTCGCACTCGGTCGACACCGCGACCGGCGACGCCGTCACCGCGCCCATGCAGGCCACCGTCGTGAAGGTCGCGGTCGCCGAGGGCGACCGGGTCGTCAAGGGCGACCTGGTGCTCGTGCTCGAGGCCATGAAGATGGAACAGCCGATCGTCGCCCACAAAGACGGCGTGATCGGCCTCGTGAACGCCGAGATGGGCGCCACCGTCTCGAGCGGCCACGTGCTGCTGTCGATCGCCGACGCGTAGCCTGACCTCCCGCACATGCGTCTTCGCGCGGTCGATGTCGTCGACGTCTTCGTCTACCTCGTCGTGCTGGCGTTGTTCGTACAGGTCTTTCCGGACATCATCGCGGAGTCGTTCGTCGTCTCGTTGTTGACGGCCGTGCTCTTCAAGGTCGCACTCGAGGTCATCGCGTTCCTGAAGTCCGGCATTCTCGCGCGCGTGCGCGCGGCCCGCACCCGCGTCGGCACGGTGCTGCATGCGGCGACGCTGCTGCTCCTCGGCGCCGGCAGCAAGTTCCTCATCCTCTGGCTCACCGATGTGCTGTTCGGCGACGCCGTGCACCTCGGCGGGTTCTTCTCGGTCACGCTGCTCATCGCCACGCTGATGCTCGCGCGCATCGGGCTGCGCCTACTCGTCGATCGAGCCTGGCCCCCCGACGGCTCCGCCTGAGGCGCCCGTGGCTCTGGCATGATCGCAAGGGCTGACGAACGGAGCACACGATGGCCGAGGCGACGTCCGACACGATGACCACGCGAGATGGAACCGACCGCCGCCCGAGCGCCCTGGCGGCCGTGGTCATCACGCTGTTGATCCTCGGATTCGGCTTCGTGGTCTTCGGGTATACGCCCGCGGTCGTCGCCACGATGTACCTCGGCATCTTCGCGTCGTATGTGGCGATCCCGTACACGGCGATCGCGCTCGTCGCGCGCGAGGTGAGCGCCAGACGCACACGACCCCACCGCGAAGGCGACCCGGCACACAGTGACGACGCGATCCGGTTCGGTCTGTTCCGGCAGCGCGCCTCGCTCGTGAACGCGATCGCGATGCTGACCTTCCTGATCGTGGTGATCGCGCTGAGCGTCCCCTGGGGTGCCGAGCGGCCGAGCGCAACGGGGCTGTCGGGGAGCCTCATGACCCTGGGTACGTTCGCATTCGTCGCGGGCACGCTCGCGATCGTGGTCAACGTGCCCTCGATCTATTCGCGCCGGGTCGTCGGATCCGAGCGGCACGCCATCCGCGAGCGCGTCGGCGCCTGGAAGCTCATCCTCGCGACGACGATCCTCACGACGGCGTCCTGGCTCGCCTACTGCGGCTTCGCGCTCTACTTCCTGACGATCTCGATGTCGCCCTGGTCGTGAACCGGCCGGGCCTGTTCGATTCCAGGCCCGTCGCGTTCGGGTCAGGCCGGTCGCGACGAACGCTGAGTGCCAGCGAGGTAGCGAGGGGGTGTTCCATCACGGACGTCCGGGTAGCCTGCGGTGATGCGGGTGCTCGAAGTGGACGAACGAGATTCGAGCTGGGAGAACTCAGCGCCTCGATTCCGGTTGTACGTCTTCGACGGTGCCGCCAATGCGGTGACCACGCTGGACTTCCTGGACGCGCAGATCCATGACGTCCTCGAGGCGGCGAACCTTGCCAGCGCCGACGGCCGGTTGTGGTCGATCGCGCTCGTGGTCGACTCCGAGAGCGATGGTCGGGGCCTGGTCTGGATCTCGGGCATGGACTACAACAGCATTCCCACAACGCCCACCGAGTGGCGGATGAGGGCCGCGATGCAGGACCGCTACCTCATGGCCAAGTCACAGCGCGGCGAGGAACCTCTGCTTCCAGACGGACGACGAGTCATCCGGGTCTTTCCGGACCATTGCCACCCGTGGCCGCTCTGGGAGAGCTTCAGCGGGAAGTACACGAAGAGTCCGGCCGATTACGGCTTGTCTTCATCGCTGACTGACGGCTTACGCCACTGGTACGACGAGTGGGAACGACGTGGCATCGACTGGCACCCGGACGACCGGTGGCTGCAGAGGGGTCATCGCCTCGTCGAGTTGATGCGCGTCGAAGTGGGCGACGTAGCCGAGATCCGTCCCGAGTTCGACCGCCGGCATGGGGACCCGGCCTGACGGGGTACCCGCGACGGGCGGCGTCAGCGGCGGATCAAGCTCTCGGCGTAACCGTCGAGCACACGAAGGATGCCGGCGTGCTGCCAAACTCGGTTGCGTCGGAAGCCGGTGGTCTCTTGGAGCACGCCGGCCTCGGTGAGCTGGCCGAGCGCACGCTGCGCGGCCGACTCGTTCATGCCGAAATGTTGGGTGAGGTACTTCGCATTGATCACTGGCTGCGCGACGAGTTGCGGAAGCACCCGCCACCCGGCGGACTGCTTGCGGAGTCCACGGAGCTGGAGTCGTGACGTTTCAAGCTCGCCCGCGAGGTCGTCGACCAGGCGCGCGCCGGTGACGGCCGCGAACCTCGCCGCGAAGGTGAAGCTTTCGACGATCGGTCGTGCATCGCCCGCCCGGTACGCGGTGAGCGCATCGAAGTAGGCACGGGTGTCGGTGAGCAGGCCCGCGGACACCGGCGCGGTCGTGCTCGTCAAGAGGCGCTTCCCGCGAAGAATGGCATGGACGAGCGCGCGACCGGTGCGGCCGTTCCCGTCCACGAACGGGTGAATCAGCTCGAACTGTGCGTGCGCGATGGCGGCCTGCAAAAGGATCGGCAGGTCCTCGCGCGCCATGAATCGAGCCAGATCGCGGATCGCCGCAGGCACGAGTTCGTGCTGTGGCCCGACGTGGGCTGCGTTCCTCGGCGAGGAGCGCGACGTACCGATCCAGACGAGCTGGTCGCGGTACCGCCCAGCATGCTGGTCCCACCCGGGCTGACCTCGAAGCAGGACATCGTGCGTCGCCAAGATGCTGCGCTCGTCGAGATGGTCCGCGAGTTCGAGCGCCGCTTCCATCGCGTGCACGTTCGCGAGCACTGTCCGGGCGTTCGAGCTTTGCGATTGATCGAGTTCGGCGAGCGCGAGCTGACGGGCGCCTACGGTGAGGTGCTCGATCTGAGACGAGGAGGCACTCTCGGTCCGGAGAAGGATCATGCTCATCGGACCAAGCGTCGGGCTGTCTGCACCGAGCGTCGCCGAACTGTGCCGGTCAAAACCCGCGAGCGCACGCGCGGCATCCTCGATATCAGCGACAAGCTCGGCGTTCAACGTCGGTGAGTAGTCCGCGATCGTTGCTGGGATGCTTGATTGATACGGACCGGAGCCGGCGAGCCGCTCGGACCTGCTGTACCCCAGGTCCGGATTGACGGTCCAGATTCGGTCTTCTCGCCCAGCCGCCGGAACCGGAAGCCGCTCCGAGGGTTGAAACGTCCCTGCAAGTGACATCACACTGCCTCCTTACTTGCAGTTTAGGAGAAACTGCACGTAAGGGCGATCCTTACCGTCACTTTCGTCGGTCAGAAGGTCTCGTGGTTGGCGAGCATCTCGATGAACTGCTGGATGCGGCGAGCGCGGGTCTCGGGCCGCTTGGCGCCCATGACGCGGAAGAGGAACGGCCAGCGCTTCGAACGGCTCAGGGTCGCCCAGAACGCGGATGCCTCGGGGTTCGCGTCGAGCGCGGCCTGGAAGTCGGGCTCGGGCTCGGCCGTGCTCATGCGGTAGGCCTCGTCCCAGCGGCCATCGGCCTTCGCGCGTTCGATCTCGGCGTGCCCCTGAGGGCGCATGCGCCCGGCGTCGATCAACCGCTGCACGTGCTCGCGATTAATCTGCGACCACGGGCTACGCGACCGTCGCGGGGTGAACGCCTGCGCCACGTAGTCGTCATCGACGCGGGCGACCTGCCCGTCGATCCAGCCGAAGCAGAGCGCCACGTCGAGCGCCTCGGCGTAGGCGATGCCCGGCGCGGACGACGTCTTCTTGCGCAGCACGAGACGCACGCCACCCTCCGGCGGGTCGTCGGCGAGGAACGTCTCCCACTCCTCGACCGTCAGGGGCCCGAGCAGCGGCTTGTCGGCGAACGAGACCATGCGTCAAGGCTAGCCCCGCCCGCCGACACCGCTCCGGGCCTCATCAGTGCGAGCCTCCGGGCCCGCTCAGCGCAACGGTCGGAACGCGGCTCGCACCTCGGACACGAACAGCTGCGGTTCCTCCCACCACCCCACCGGCACCCTCACGGGCGGCCATCACCGCGTCGGATCCGGATGCCGGCGCCGAGTCCATGACGCTCACCGAGATCGACCATCCGCACGCCGCCGAGACGATGTCATCGTCGAGGTCCACGCCGCCGGCTTCACCGCCGGCGAACTGACCTGGCCCGGCACGTGGGCCGACCGCAACGGCCACGATCGAGCGCCGAGCGTGCCCGGCCACGAGCTCGCCGGCGTCGTCGTCGAACTCGGCTACGGCACGACAGGACTCACGATCGGTCAGCGCGTGTTCGGCCTGACCGACTGGACGCGCAACGGCTCGCTCGCCGAGTACACGGCCGTCGAAGCGCGCAATCTCGCGCCATTGCCCGCACAGGTCGACTTCGTGACCGCAGCGGCCATGCCGATCTCGGGCCTCACGTCGTGGCAGAGACTGATCACCCACGGCGGGCTGCACACCGGGCAGCGCGTGCTCGTCCACGGTGCGGCCGGTGGCGTCGGTTCGATCGCCGTGCAGCTCGCACGCGAGCTCGCACGACGCCTTCTGGACCTACACCTGCGTGAACTGGTTGCGCACGCTCCCCTACCTGCGCGCGTGGCACGCGACGTACGCCGGCGCCGGGCTGTCGATCGTCGGCGTGCACACGCCCGAGTTCGGCTTCGAACGTGTGCTCGGCAACGTGACCGAGCAGACCGCGAAGCTCGGCATCGAGTACCCGGTCGCCGTCGACAGCGAGTACGCCGTCTGGCAGTCGTTCGACAATCACTTCTGGCCGGCGGTCTACCGGGCGCCGGACGCGGCACCGACGTGGCAGCCGACGGCACAGGCCTCGTCCGCGACCAGAACACGTATCAGCTGATCCGGCAGCCCGGTCCGATCGTCGACCGTCTCTTCGAGATCGAATTCCTCGATACCGGCGCCGAGGCCTACTGCGTCACGTTCGGGTGAACCATCGCAGGAGCCGAACCCGGCTGACCTCGTCGGCCGACTCGCCCCAGCCCAGGCTGGCCCAGGCCCGCCCGCGGAGGATCGGCACGACGCGACGAACGCCCCTCCCGAGGGAGGGGCGTTCGTGTCGGTGCGCAGCGACGGTCAGGCCTCGACTGACGGCTGGTCCTGCCGCTGCTCGGGCTGGACGAGCGTGCCGACCGAGTCGGCGCTCTCGACCGAGATCTTCCGTGGCTTCGCCTTCTCGCTGACCGGGATCGTGACGCTCAAGACGCCGTTGGAGTAGGTCGCGGAGATGCGGTCGGTGTCGACCCCCTGACCCAGGTTGAGCTGCCGGAGGTACGACGCCGCCTCACGCTCGCGGACGATCCACTTGACGCCCTCGCCGGCCGGCAGGCTGCGCTCGGCCCGGATCGTGAGCAGCTGACCGTCGACGTCGATATCCACCGAGCCCGGGTCGATGCCCGGCAGGTCCGCGCTCAGGACGTAGTGATCGCCGTCGCGGTACAGGTCCATCGGCATGCGTCGCGGGCCGCGGCGCGTCTCGAAGAGTGCAGACGCCATGCGGTCGAGGTCACGAAACGGGTCGTATGAGGTGGTGGCCATGAGTGCTCCCTTCATCGAAGATATTGAGTCACTTCGACTCAACTTGCTGACAGGATACCAAGTTGAGCTTCCTCGACTCAAGTCTTGCCCGTCTCGATGCTCGAGCTCCGCGGACCGCTCGTTCAGCGGAGCAGCTGAGCCGCGTACGCGGTGACCCCCCGGCGCAGCTCGAGGTAGATCTCACGGACGTCGGCCGCGACATCCGCCTCGGCGCGACGCGCCCACTCGTCGAACGCGAGCCGGAAGGTCGTGGCGACGATCGACACGAGCGCGCGCGCCGTGAGCGCGTCGCTCTCGTCGCCCGTCGCGGCGACCGCGGCGGCAGAGAGCGTGCCGACGTGCTCCTCGTCCCGCTGGAGCGCGATCGCGAGCAGCGACGGTTCGGCGGCGATCAGCCTCCTGGTGCGCAGCACCCGTTCGCGCAGGGCGTCGTCGTCGGCGAAGTCGTCGAGCAGGCGCAGCCATCCGCTCTCGAGCGCGGTACCGACCGGCGCGCCGTCGCGGATCGCGGCGAGCGTCTCGTGCATCACGAGCTCGGCCTGTTCGTCGTCGACGAAGACCGCGTGTTCCTTCGTCGCGAAGTACCTGAAGAACGTGCGCGGTGAGATACCCGCCGCATGCGCGATGTCGTCGACGGTCGTGCCGGCGACACCGCGCCGCTCGAACAGCTCGAGCGCCGCGTCGGAGATCAGGTGCAGAGTCTCCTGGCGGCGCCGTTCTCGCAGGCCGAGCGGGGCACCGGATGGGTCGTCGGGTTCGTCGTCCGCCATGGGCGAAATCCTACAGCTCGCGCCATGTTGGCACACTCTGCCATAATCGAGGACGCAGCTCGTGGGCAATGGCGCGCCCGAGACATCCGAACCCTCGAAGGACCCCCTGGTGACCACCGCCGAAGCCGCTCCCAGCGCATCCCTGCCCGCGACCGCCCCCGCGCCCCGCACCGGACCCGTGATCGCCCTGCTCGTCGCGGCCGCGTTCGTCGTCATCCTGAACGAGACGATCATGAGCGTGGCGCTGCCGCGGCTGATGGCCGACCTCGACATCACCGCCGCGACGGCGCAGTGGCTCACGACGGGCTTCATGCTGACCATGGCCGTCGTCATCCCCCTCACGGGCTGGGCGCTCGAACGCTTCAACATCCGCGCCGTGTTCTTCACCGCCATGGGTCTGTTCGCGGCCGGCACGCTGATCGCCGCGCTGGCGCCCGGCTTCGAGATCCTCCTCGCGGGCCGGATCATCCAGGCGGGAGGCACGGCGATCATGATGCCTCTCCTGTTCACGACGGTGCTGAACGTGGTGCCGCCCACGCACCGCGGCCGCATGATGGGCGTCATCTCGATCGTGATCGCGGTCGCGCCCGCGATCGGCCCGACCGTGTCCGGCGTCATCCTGTCGGCGCTCGACTGGCGCTGGATGTTCTGGATCGTGCTGCCCATCGCCGTACTGGCCATCGTGCTCGGCGCCATCTGGGTCAAGAACGTCACCGTGCCGAAGCGTGTGCGGTTCGACGTCATCTCGGTCGTCTTCTCGGCGCTCGCGTTCGGCGGGCTCATCTACGGCCTCGCCAGCATCGGCGAGGCCGCGACCGGCCACGCTCCCATCCCCGTGTGGATCCCGATCGTCGTCGGCGCCCTGGCGCTCGTGGCGTTCGTCCTCCGGCAGCTCTTCCTGCAGCGTCAGGACCGCGCCCTGCTCGACCTCCGCACCTTCACGTCGCGCTCGTTCTCACTCGCCGTCGTGCTCGTCGTCGTCGCCATGGGGGCCATGTTCGGCACGCTCGTGCTGCTGCCCATCTACCTGCAGCAGGTGCTCGGGCTCTCGACGCTCGAGACCGGGCTCATGCTGCTGCCGGGCGGCGTGCTCATGGGCGTGATCGCGCCGGTCGTCGGCTCGCTGTTCGACCGGTTCGGTCCGCGCCCCCTGGTCATCCCGGGCATGGTCGTGGCCGCGGCTGCACTGTGGGGAATGACGACCTTCGGCGTCGAGACGCCCGTCTGGTGGATCATCGCCGTGCACCTCGCGTTGAACCTCGGACTCGGCTTCGTGTTCACCCCGCTGCTCACCTCCGCGCTCGGCTCGCTCCCCCGCCCCCTGTACCCCCACGGCAGCGCGATCGTCGGCACGGTGCAGCAGCTCGCCGGGGCGGCCGGCACCGCGCTCTTCGTGACCATGATGTCCCTCGGGCTCGCGTCGGGTCTCGAGGGCGGTGTCGACGCGGTCGAGGCGACCGCGAGCGGCATCCACTCGGCATTCCTCACGGGTGCGATCATCGCGCTCGGCGCGGTCGTGCTGGCCTGCTTCGTGCGGCGGCCCGCGGCGGATGCCTCGGACGATTCGGCTGCCTCGGACGATTCGGATGCCTCGGACGAGCAGCCGATCCTCGCCCATTGACCGGGAGCGGGTGAAGCCGGCTCGCCGGCGGCATGGTCGTCGGCGTACCGGCATCGGAGGCTACGGCACGACCGGGCCGCTCGCCCGTCACACGCGTGCGGTGAGCCCCGGCCTGGTCGAGGCGTCTCGGTAGAGCCCCGCACCCCGCTCGACCGCACCGGCGACCGCAGCGGTGACGCGCTCCGCGTACGCCGGCCCGGCGACCTGCACCGAGGTGGGCACGCCATCGGCGAGGTGCCCGGTCGGCACCGCGAAGACGGGGCTCCGGCTCGCGAGGTTGAACGGGATCGTGAGCGGGATCTGCAGGTGGTGCACGAGCTCGTGGGCGGTGCCGTCGAAGACGTGCTCGGTGCTCGGGATGCGCTCGGCGTCGAGCCCGGCGACCGTGACCGTCGGCACGATCAGCACGTCGACCTCGGCGAAGATCGTGCTGAGCGTCGCCTGCAGCTCCGCCTCGGCGGCCACCGGGCCGTATGCACCGAGCTTCGCGAGCATGCGCTCGCTCGTCTCCACGAAGTCGCGCGTGTACGGTTGCGCCTCGTCGTAGCCGTCGCCGAGCTCGGCCCGGATGTACGGCGCCATGATCGTGCCGTAGTGCGCGAAGGCCGCCTCGGTGATCTCCGTCATGCTCCAGGGCAGCTCGACGGTGAGGGTCTCACCCCCGGCCGCACGCACGGAAGCGACCGCACGCTCGACGCCCGCGCTGACCGCGGCCGTGACCGGGTAGTCGCCGGGCGATGTGCAGACGCCGACGCGGAGCCCGGCGAGCGGACGCGTCGCCGCGTCGGCGAGCAGCTCACCGTCGACGCTCGCCCAGTCGTCGGGATGGCGGCCGGAGACCACGTCGTAGAGCAGGGCCGCATCGTCGACCGAGCGGGCCATCACCCCGTCGTGACAGTACGTGTCGAGGTTCGCCGGTGCGAGGCCGGGCACCCGCCCGTAGGGCGACTTGTAGCCGACCACGCCGCAGAATGCGGCCGGGATGCGGATCGATCCGGCGATGTCCGAACCGGTCGCGAGCGTCGTGAAGCCCGCGGCGAGCGCGGCACCCGAGCCGCCCGACGATCCCCCGCTCGACGTGTCGCGGTTCCACGGCGAGCGTGTCACACCCCACCGCTCGGAGAGCGTCACGCCGGCCGCGCAGAACTCGGGCGTCGTGGTGCGCGCGTGGACGATGCCCCCGGCGGCGACGATCCGTTCGATCATGGGGTGGCTGCGGTCGGGCACCACCGGCGGCACCGCGAGGGTGCCGAGGGTCAGCGGCTCGCCCGCGATGGGCTGCTCCTCCTTCGCGGCCACGGTAAGACCCTCGAGCGGGCGGGCCGTGCCGTCGCGGTAGCGACGGGTGGCCTCGTCCGCCGCGCGGACCGCGTCGTCGACGAGCGTGTCGGTGATCGCTCCGACGGCGCCGTCGAGCCGGTCGATGCGCTCGAGCTGCGCGTCGAGCACCTCGCGTGGCGTGACCCGTCCCTGTTCGAACGCCGAGCGCAGCGCCCGAGCCGAGGCGTAGGCCAGGTGCTCCGGCTCGCGGATCAGGTCGGATGCGTCGCCCTCGGCCGGTGCTCGCCAGGCCCGCGCGCTGCGCTCACCCATCTGGACCTCCTCCTCAGACGCCGCAGAGGCATCCGTCGTCGTGCTCGTGCGCTGCGATGCCCGCGCCGGCCAGGCTCTCGGCTGATCCGTCGTACAGGTTCCAGGGCAGCGGGTCGAGCCGGCCGGCGCAGGGCTGCCCGATCGCCACTCGATACCGGCCCGTGGTGAGGTCGACCAGCGATGAGGCGATCGTCATCGAGCGTACCGGTTCTGCTTCCTCCGGATCGGGGTGGCGGCACAGCCCGTGCGGATGACCGAAATGGTCGCTGAGGGCGCGCTCGACCGTGTCGGCGACCTCGCGCCCGGATCGGAGCCCGTCACGCAGCAACTCGGTCAGTCTGGGCGAGCGATACAACGAGTCGACCGCGAACGGGCGGTAGTCGTCGCCGAGCTGCTCGGGCACCCCGTACTCGTAGTGATTGGCGTGCACGAGCAGCCCCTCGTCGGGGTACCCCCAGCGGTGACGGCCCGGCGTGGTCTCGAGGTCGATCGCGAAACCGCTGCGATGGGTGAGCAGCAGGTTCGCGGCGATCTGCTGACGAAGCGCGAACGGCACCCGCAGCGCATCGTAGAAACGCGCGCTGTCGAGGATGAGCCGACGGATGATGGCCTGCGGCATGCCGACGGCAGCGCCGAACCGGCCGCCGAGCCCGTTGGCATTGAGCGCGATCCCCGCCGCGTTCGCGCCCTGGCGTCCGATCTGGCCCGCCTCGGCCTGCATGATGACCGTCGGTCTCCCGGGCTGGACGATGCGCAGGGCGATCACCGTGGGTGCGGCGGTCTCGCGCCAGTCCCAGTTCTGTCCCGCGTAGACGTGACCGTCGGGCGCCCGGGTGATCGCGAACGACGAGCACCCGTCGGCCTCGGGCGCATCGTCGGCCGACATCTTGGTGAACGTCGGGTCGTAGACGATCTCGCCGCGCGCATTCAGGGCGAGGATGTCGAGCACATCGACGCCGGCGGCGTCGGCGATGCCGGCCATCTCCTCGACCAGATGCGGGGCGAGCCCGCTGATCTGCGGCATCCAGAGCGCGGCGCGTTCGGTCACGGCCCGCCAGCTGAGCCCGTGTGTGTACGAGAACGACGCGCTGTAGGCGTCGATGGCTTCGGCGATGAGGTCGGCGGTCTGCTCGCCGTGGCTGCGCCCTCGGTCGCGAGGGGTCGCCCCCTCCGCAACGACCAGCCGTGGCCCGGTCCAGCTCCCGCTCACGCGCGCTCCCCCGCATCCTCGGCGAGGATGCCGTCGAAGTAGGTCATCGCCGGCCCGAACATCGCCGACGGGTCGTGTGCGGCGCCCGGCACGGTCGTCCGTGTGACGACCGCACCCACACGCTCCAGCGCATCGGCGAGCGAGGCCATCCGAGCGACCCGATCGCGCCCTGCGTCATCGGCACCCGGCATCCAGTACGGGCTCGCACGCAGGCGCGGATCCGAGACCTCCCACGTGTCGAGGTCGGCCTCGCCGACCAGCGCTTGGACGCGGAGCCCGCGCAGCGCCGACGGCTCGACCGCACGACCGAAACGGTCGGCCGTGTCGGCGGTGCCCACCCACCAGCCACGATGATCGCCGGGCAGGGTGACACCCCCGGGCGCGCCGACCGACACGGCTCTGACCCGCTCGGGATGCAGCAACGCGAAGCGATGGACGAACTGTCCTCCACCCGAGAACCCGAAGAGCAGGACGCGGTCGACGTCGAGGTGGAAATGCGCCGACGCCTCGTCGAGCATGGCGAGCAGCACCGAGTCGTATCGCACCCCGTGCGCATCGAGGTACTTGTACCCGTGGAGGTCGAACGGCGCACCGATGCCCGCCGGGAACAGCGGAAGCAGGAGCGCGACGCCCGTGCGCTCGGACCACTCGGCGAACGCTGCGCGGTAGCTCTCGACCGCACGCATCGTGTCGTGCACGAGCACCGCGACCTCCGTGCGACGGACCTCGGACGCGCGCGGAATGTAGAGCGAATAGCTGAACCGCTGGTCTGCCGCGGACGCGAAGGCGGCGGTGGCACCGACCTCGTAGAAGCGCTGCGGGTCGGTCGGCCGCTCCTCGGGTGCCAGGGCGGTGGCGGGGATACGCGTCATGCTGCGTCCTCCAGGTGTCGTGCCCGGCGACCGGGCGAGCGTACTGTAGTGTTCACGACAAAGCCCGATGAGGGCGGAAAGCGGGGCTGAGCATGCACGCGACCCAGGACCTGCCGGACCCGTGGCCGCTCGCCCGCGAGCGTCGCTCGGCACTGCGCGGCGCCGAACGCGCGGTGGCGGATTACATCACCGCGCACCCCGATCGAATCGTGTTCATGAGCGCGTTGCAGCTCGCCGACGCGGCCGGAGCGAGCGATGCCACGGTGATCCGTACGGCGAAGTCGCTCGGGTTCTCCGGATTCTCGGATCTCAAACACGCGGTGGGCGACTCGCTCATGCGGAACACCGATCCCGCCCTTCGGCTGGAGCGACGACTCACGGCCGACGAGGCGACTCGTCCGGGCGATGTGCTCATGACCGTGCTCGACGAACTGCGTGAACGACTGGACGAGACCGGCCGGCGCAATCCCCCGGAGTCGATCGATCGCGCTGTGCGTCTGCTCGCCGAAGCACGCCGGGTCGTGACGTTCGGCGTCGGCACGTCGCAGGTCTGCGCCGACTATCTCGCTCGCCGGCTCCGGCGCATCGGCATCCCGGCGACGACCTTCGACGGCATGGGGTTCGCGCTCGCGGACGACCTCCTCGACCTCCGCGACGGCGATGTCGCGGTCGTGTACGCGCCGGGTCGCGCCTTCCGCGAGGTCGACGTCCTCGTCGACGAGGTCGATCGGCTGGGCGGCGGCGTGCTCCTCGTGAGCGACACCCTCGACCTCGGGGAGCACGAGCGGCACGCCGTGCTGCGCGCGCCACTCTCCCCGGGCGGCCTCAGCGGCGAGCCGCTCGCCGCCATCGCCGTGACCGATGCCCTCGTGCTCGCGCTCGGGCGCGCCGATCCGACCCGTGCGACGGAGAGCTCCACCCGACTCACGGGCCTGCGCTCGGCCTTGCAGCGCGGCGGTCACGCGGGCACCCGCTCACGCGCCGACTGAGCCGCGCGCGGCACTCTCGCCCGGTCGAGCCGGCGATTCAGCACGACCGCGAGCCAGCTGAGACCGCCGTTCAGGACGATGAAGATCACCGCGATCTCGAAGTAGACCTGCAGGAAGCTGCCGCTGAGGAACTCGCCGAGCGTCTGTCCGCGGCGCAGCAGCTCCGGATAGCTCACCACGTAGCCGAGCGTGGTCTCCTTGAGCACCCGGACACTCTGGCTGATGAGTGCCGGCAGGAGCGCGCGAACGACCTGCGGGAACACGATCCGCAGCATCACCTGCGTGCGTGAGAGCCCGAGGCTCAAGCCGGCCTCGGCCTGTCCCTTCGGCAGGGCGAGGATTCCGGCGCGGAGCAGCTCGGCGAAGACACCGGAGCTGTACAGCACGATCGCGCCGACGAGCTGCCAGAAGGGCGGCATCCGAAGCCCGAGGCCGGGCAGCGCGAGGAGGAAGAAGTACACCACGAACAGCAGCGGGAGGGCGCGGAGCACCTCGACGAGCCCCGCGGCGAGGAGGGACAGCAACCGCGACCTGCTGAGACGCGCCGCGGCGAGGATCGCTCCGAGCGGGATCGAGAGCGCGATCGCCGTCGCGCCCGCGATCAGCGTGTTGCCGAGTGCGACGAGCAGGAACTGTTGTGCGCCCCAGTCGAACAGCGGCGCCCACAACGCGCCATCGAGCTGCCCGGCCGCACCGAGTCCGACGAGCAGTGCGGTGAGCGCGGCCGCGAGCACGGCCGCAGCGCTCAGGTTCACGATCCGTCGCCGGCGGGCCGCGCGTGGACCGCGCATCTCGAAGAGCTGCACCTCGGTCATCGGGTCACCCGCACCTTCCGTTCGAGCCATCCGGTCGCCCCGCCGATCGTGAGCGAGAGCACGATGTAGATCGCCGCGGTGGTGCCGAAGATGGCGATGGGCTCTGCGTACTGCACGTTCAGCAGCCTGGTCACCCCCGACAGCTCCAGCACGCCGACGATCGATCCGATCGCGGTCGACAGCAGGGTCGCGATGAACATGGTGCCGAGCGGCTGCACCATCGCAAGTGCGGCTTGCGGGGCGACGATGGTGACGGCGGCGCGCGCGTCGCTGAGTCCGAGCGCGCGCGCCGCCTCGACCTGGCCCTGGCCGACGGTCTGCACACCGGATCGCAGGATCTCGGCGATGTAGCAGGCGAAATAGACCATGAGGCTCACCGCGACGCAGACGTCGAGCGGCAGCGTGACGCCGAGCTGCGGCAGCGCGAAGACCGCGATCACCACCACGAGCAGCAGCGGCATGTTGCGGACGACCGTGATGACCGCGGTCGACGTCGCCTGCAGCACCCCGAACGGCAGCAGGCGCAGCACGCCCAGTACGGCGCCGAAGACGAGTGCGCCCGCGAAGCTCGTGACCGCGAGCACGAGCGTCACGCCGAGCCCGGCGAGGATCTGCCCGAGATGATCGAGGACGACGTCCATGCTGATGTGCCCGCCCGCGCTCAGTCGAGGAAGAGCGTGCCGACGGCCGGCGGCGTTGGCGCGGGCTCGCCCGTGATCACGCCGACATTGCGGTCCCAGGCCTGCTCCCACTGCCCGTCCGCCTCGATCTGCTCGAGGAAGTCGTTCACGACCTCGGTGAACGCCGGGTCCTCCTTCGACGTGCCGATGCCGAACAGCGCCGCGTCGAACGACCCGGCGAGCACGAGCTCGTCGTCGTCCGCGACGAGACCGATCGCGACGGCGGTGTTGTTGAGGAACACGTCGCCCCGGCCGTCCTTCAGCGCCTGGATGCACGCGGACAGGCTGTCGAACACGACGGGCGTCGCGTCGGGGGCTGCGGTGCCGAGATAGTCGGCCGCGGCACCGGCGGTCGTGATGACCTTGAGTCCCGCGAGGTCGTCTGCGGTCGCGATCTCGCCGTCCCAGTCCGGGGTAGAGATCAGGGCGGTGCCGAGCTCCATGTGCGGGCCGGCGAAGTCGATCTTCTCGAGCCGCGGCTCAGTGATCTGGTACGTGGACAGCACGACGTCGACGGTGCCGTTCTGCAGCAGCGACTCACGGGTGTCGGCGGTGACGGTCACATGGCGGACGGATGCCTCGCCCAGCAGGTATTCCGCGAGCATCGATGCGAGATCCGCCTCGAATCCGGTGTACTCGCCACTGATCGGATCGAGGAACGCGAAGCCCTTGAGGTCCTCGGGCATCCCGACGACGAGTTCGCCGTCGTTCTGGATCCGGTCCAGCACGGGGCCGCTCGGCAGGTCTTCACGCTGGGCGACGCTCGTCGAGGCGCCTTCGGGTTCGTCGGCGAGGGACTCGCCGCCCGATGCGCACGCGGCGAGGAGCAGCGTCGTGCAGGCCGCCGCCGCGGCGGCGACCAGGACACGTGGGGTGCGGTGCATGGTGACTCCTGTCTTCGTTGTGGTGGTGCAGGACGATCAGCGGCCCGGGACGATCAGTGAGGCAGGATCCGCGAGAGGAACTCTCGGGCGCGGGCGCTCTCCGGTGCTCCGAAGAACGCTTCGGGCGTCGACTGCTCGACGATCCGGCCGTCGGCCATGAATACGACACGGTCGGCCGCGCGGCGGGCGAACCCCATCTCGTGCGTGACGACGAGCATGGTCGTGCCGTCGGCGGCGAGCGCGGTCATGACGTCCAGCACTTCGTGGATGGTCTCGGGATCCAGTGCCGATGTCGGTTCGTCGAAGAGCAGCACCGTCGGCTCCATGGCGAGAGCGCGTGCGATCGCGACCCGCTGCTGCTGACCTCCCGAGAGTGCCGCCGGACGGTCATGCGCCTTCGCGGCGAGGCCGACTCGATCGAGCAGGCGCAGACCGAGTTCCTCGGTCTCCGCGGTGCGCCGACCGGACACCAGTCGGGGCGCGAGCGTCACGTTCTCGAGCACGGAGAGGTGCGGGAAGAGGTTGAACTGCTGGAAGACCATTCCGAGCCGCGCACGCAGCGCGGTGAGCTCGCGGCCATCCGTCGGGAGCGGCCGGCCCTCGACCGTGATGGATCCGCCTTCGATCGTCTCGAGGCCGTTGATGCAGCGGCAGAGTGTCGACTTGCCCGAGCCGCTCGGACCGACGACGACCACGACCTCGCCCGGCGAGATCTCGAGGCTGACGTCGTCGAGGACGGTGTGGTCGCCGAATCGTTTGACGATGCGATCGATGCTGATCACCGGTGCGGCGGCGACGGTCATCCGGCAACTCCTGTCGTTGTCACTACATCGTGGGGGTGTATGTAGTGTCCACTACAGCAGGGGCGGACGTCAACGTCAATGTACGAAATGAGATCGTAACGTCGGCGCGCCCGGCGCGTGGCGGCGCAGGCCGCCCGCCGGAACGCGCCGGCGAACTACAGGCTGCCCTGCGGCGTGGGCAGCTCGACCTCACTCACGCCACCGCCCGCGAGGCGAGAACGACGACGGCCGTAGAGCAGGTAGATGAGCACGCCGATCGCCAGCCAGACGAGGAAGCGCACCCAGGTGAGGGTCGTGAGGTTCAACATGAGCCAGAAGCACAGCACCGCGGAGAGGATCGGCAGGACGGGCGACCACGGCACCCGGAACCCGCGCTTGAGGTCCGGCCGGGTGCGGCGGAGCACGACGATGCCGAGGCTCACGAGCACGAATGCCGAGAGGGTGCCGATGTTGATCATCTCCTCGAGCAGCCCGACATCGGTGAACGCGGCGATGACCGCGACGATGAAGCCGCCGATGATCTGGATGCGCGCGGGGGTCTTCGCGTGTGACGTGGTCTTCGACAGCCATCGCGGCAACAGGCCGTCACGGCTGAGCGCGAACACGATGCGCGACAGCCCGAGCAGCAGCACCATGATCACGGTCGTGAGGCCGGCGAGTGCGCCGAGCGAGATCACCGCCGACGCCCAATCCTGGCCGACCAGGCGGAACGCGGTGGCGAGCGACGGCGTCTCCTGTTCGGCGAGCTCGCGATAGGAGACCATGCCGGTCATCACGATCGAGACGAGCACGTAGAGCACGGTCACGATGGCCAGCCCGAGGAAGATGCCCTTCGGCAGCCTTCGTTGCGGGTCCCGGACCTCTTCGGCGCTGGTCGCGACGACATCGAAGCCGATGAACGCGAAGAACACGAGGGATGCGGCGGCAAGCATGCCGAACACGCCGTACTGCGCCGACTCGGCGCCGGTCGCCCAGGAGAAGAGCGACTGCGTCCACGCGTCTTCGGCGCCGCCACCGGTCGGCACCGGGTCGGGGATGAACGGCGTGAAGTTGACGGCCCGCACGAAGAAGAAGCCCACCACGATCACGAACAGCACGATGCCGACCTTGATCAGCGTGAACACGGCGCCCACGCGCGCCGTGAGCTTCGTCCCGGCGACGAGCAGCGCGGTGAAGATCGCGACGATGAGGAATGCCGGCCAGCTGACCGTGACGCCGCCGATCTCAAGGGTCGACGGGAACGGCAGCCCGAACGCCATGAGCGCCTCGCCCAGGTAGACGCCCCAGTACTTCGCGAGCACGGCCGCGGCCGTGAACATCTCGAGGATCAGGTCCCAACCGATGATCCAGGCGAGGAGCTCGCCCATCGTCGCATACGTGAAGGTGTACGCGCTGCCCGCGACCGGCACCGTCGAGGCGAACTCGGCGTAGCACATGATCGCGAGCCCGCACGTGATCGCGGCGAGCACGAAGGAGACGATCACCGACGGCCCGGCGAAGTTCGCCGCGGCCTGCGCACCGACCGAGAAGATCCCGGCGCCCACCGCGACGGCGATGCCCATGAGCGCCAGGTCCCACGTGCCGAGCGACCGTTTGAGACTGCGCTCTTCGTCGTGTGCGTCGGCGATCGACGCCTCGACCGATTTCACTCGCAGGTTCATCGCTCCCCCTCGAACGCACCGTCGCCGGCGCGCGCCCCCGCGGCGCCGACCGTCCAAGGGTACGTCCGATATGCCCATACGGGGCAGGGATCGGCGGATCTGTGGAGAGCGGTTCGGCGAAGGGCCGGGACCTCAGCGCACGACGTGCATGGCGCGCGCGGCGTCGGTCAGCGACCCCGTGAGCGACGGGTACACCGGGAACGCCTCGGCGAACTGGTCGACCGTGAGCCGGTGCTCGACCGCGAGCGCGAGCGGGAAGATCAGTTCGGAGGCCTTGGGGGCCACGATCACCCCACCGATGATCGCACCCGACCCGCTCGAGGCGAACAGCTTCACGAACCCTTCGCGGATCCCCATCATCTTCGCGCGCGGGTTGGAGGCCAGCGGCAGCTTGTAGACGACGCCGGGGACCATGCCCTCGTCGATCTCCTTCTCGGTCCAGCCGACCGTGGCGATCTCGGGCTGCGTGAAGATGTTCGAGGTGATGTTGCGGTTCTCGGGCGGGTCGACGACGTCGCCCATGGCATGGAACACCGCCGTGCGGCCCTGCATCGACGCGACGGAGGCGAGCGGGAGGAAGGTCGTGCAGTCCCCTGCCGCGTAGATGTTCGGCATCGACGTGCGCGCGACCCGGTTCACCCGGATGTGCCCGCTCTCGGCGAGCTGCACCCCCGCCTCGGCGATCCCGAGGTCGGCCGTGTTGGGCACCGCGCCGACCGCCATGAGGCAGTGGCTGCCGCGCACCTCCCGACCATCGGTGAGCGTCGCGAGCACGCCGTCGCCGTCGCGCACGACGGACTCGGCGCGTGACTTGTTCAGCACCTTCATGCCGTTGCGCTTGAAGACCCGCTCGATCACCGCAGCCGCGTCCGCATCCTCGCCCGGCAGCACCTGATCGCGGCTGGAGATGAGCGTGACCGCCGCACCGAGCGCGCGATACGCCGACGCGAACTCGGCCCCGGTGACGCCCGAGCCGACGACGATCAGGTGCTCGGGGATCTCCTGCAGCTCGTACAGCTGCTTCCACGTGAGGATCCGCTCGCCGTCGGGGACCGCGGTCGGCAGCACCCGCGGCGTGGCGCCCACCGAGATCACGAGCGTGTCTGCTTCGATGCGGTCGAAGTCGGTCCCGCCCTTCGCGGTCGACACGATGATCGCGTTCGGTCCGTCGAGCCGCCCTTCGCCCTGCACGAGGTTGACGCCCGCCTCGAGCAGGTTCTGACGCATGTCCTGCGACTGCTGCGCGGCGAGGCCCAGGAGTCGCTTGTTGACCGCGGCGAGGTTGATCGCGACCTGCGGCTTCATGGCCTTCGCGTGCTCGGCGTCGCCCTTCGCGTAGAACTGCACGCCGAGATCGGCGGCCTCCTTCACGGCGTTGGATGCCTCGGCGGTCGCGATCAGCGATTTCGAGGGGACCACATCGGTGAGCACGGCCGAACCACCGACGCCCGAGCGCTCGACGAGGGTGACCTCTGCACCCAATTGGGCGCCGGCGAGCGCGGCCTCGTACCCACCCGGACCGCCTCCGAGGACGGCGATTCTCTGGGTGCGCTCGAACTCGTAGGCCATGCTCACATTCTGTCTCAGCGGGCGATGGGCCACCAAACGAGCAGGGCCGCCCGAGGCATCCGCCGCCTCACTAGCATGGGGGGATGCAGGATCAGAACCCGCTCGACGACCCGGCCGCCGACCCCTTCGTCATCGCTCAAGAAGCGGCCGACCGGATCGCCGAGCTCACCGGCGTCGCTCGCCACGACGTGGCGCTCACGCTCGGCTCGGGCTGGGGCAAGGCCGCCGATCTCATCGGTGAGACCACGCACACGATCCCGGCGACCGACGTGCCCGGCTTCTCGAAGCCGGCACTCGAAGGGCACGTCGGCACGCTGCGCTCGGTGCTGCTGCCGAACGGCAGGCGTGCGCTCGTCATCGGTGCCCGCACCCACTACTACGAGGGCCACGGCGTGCGCCGGGTGGTGCATTCGGTGCGCACGGCGGCCGCCACCGGGGCCTCGGTGATGATCCTGACCAACGGCGCCGGGGGCATCAAGGCGCATTGGACGCCGGGGACGCCCGTGCTCATCAGCGACCACCTCAACCTCACGGCCGACTCGCCCCTCGAGGGCGCGACCTTCATCGACCTCACCGACCTGTATTCCGCGCGACTGCGCGACCTGGCGCGATCGATCGACCCCTCGCTCGACGAGGGCGTGTACTGCCAGTTCCGCGGCCCCCACTACGAGACGCCCGCCGAGGTGCAGATGGCGAAGACCATCGGAGGTCACATCGTCGGAATGTCCACGGCGCTCGAGGCCATCGCCGCGCGCGAGGCCGGCATGGAGATCCTCGGCATGTCGCTCGTGACCAACCTCGCCGCGGGCATCCAGAAGACCCCGCTCAGTCATGAGGAGGTCATCGAGGCCGGCCGCACGGCCGAGCCCGTGATCTCCAAGCTGCTCGCCGACATCGTCGACGCGCTGTAGCACGACCGGCACGAGGGAATCGCTCACCTGGAGGAGGCACCGATGGTGGACGTCAAGCTGTCCGAGGACGACGCGCGGCGCATCGCGCTCGCGGCATCGTGGATCGCGCAGGATCCCGATCCCGAGACGCGCGACGAGCTCGGCGGCCTCGTCGAGGCCGGTCGCGCCGGCGATCAGGCCGCGCTGACCGAACTCGCGGATCGTTTCGACCGCAGGCTCGAGTTCGGCACCGCAGGGCTCCGCGGCGAGATCGCGGCCGGGCCGAACCGCATGAATCGGGTGCTCGTCTCGCAGGCCGCGGCCGGCCTCGCGGCGTACCTCGTCGAGCACGCCCGGCCCGGCACCACCCCGTCGGTCGTCATCGGGTACGACGGGCGCAAGAACTCGGACGTGTTCGCACGGGACTCCGCCGAGATCATGGCCGGCGCGGGCGTGCGCGCCATCCTGCTCCCCCGGCTGCTGCCGACCCCCGTGCTCGCGTTCGCGGTACGGCACCTCGACGCGAGCGCGGGCGTCATGGTCACGGCGAGCCATAACCCGCCGAACGACAACGGCTACAAGGTGTACCTCGGCGGCGAGCACGGCGGGTCGCAGATCGTCGCGCCGGTCGACGCCGAGATCGCGGCGCACATCCAGCGGGTCGCCGACGGCGGCTCGGTGGGCGACCTGCCACGCGGGGGGTTCGAGACCGCCCCGGAGTCGGTCGTGGACGCCTACGTGCGTGAGACCGCGCAGGTGGCCTCGAACGCCGCATCGGCCGGCGCGAGCCAGCCGAACACCGTCTACACCGCGATGCACGGCGTCGGGTGGGAGACGTTCGCCCGCGTGCTCGAGGCCGCGGGCTTCGCCCCGCCGGTCGTGGTCGACGCGCAGATCGCGCCCGACGCGGCGTTCCCGACGGTGTCGTTCCCGAACCCCGAGGAGCCTGGGGCCATGGACCTCTCGTTCGCCCGGGCACGTGAGGTCGGCGCCGAGCTGATCATCGCCAACGACCCCGACGCCGATCGGCTCGCCGTCGCGATCCCCGACGCGTCCACCGACGATGGCTACCGGCGGCTCACCGGCAACGAGGTCGGCCTGCTGCTCGGCTGGCGGGCCGCCGAGCTCGCCGCGGGCCCCGACGGCGGGGGCGACGGCACCCTCGCCTGCTCGATCGTCTCGTCGCCCGGTCTCCAGACGATCGCTGACGCCTACGGGCTCGATTTCCGCGCCACCCTGACGGGATTCAAGTGGATCTCGCGCGCTCCCGGCATCGTGTTCGGCTTCGAGGAGGCGCTCGGATACCTCGTGAACGCGCACACCGTGCGCGACAAAGACGGCATCTCGGCGGCGCTCGCGTTCCTCGATCTCGCGACAGGGCTCAGGGCAGCGGGGCGCACGGTGGCCGATCACCTCGACGACTTCGTCGCGCGATTCGGATGCTTCGCCTCGGCGCAGATCTCGATTCGGGTGACCGACCTCTCGCGCATCGCCGCGGTCATGGCCGAGCTCCGGAAGCACCCGCCGGCCTCGCTCGGCGAGCACCGGGTCGAGCGCATCGACGACCTCGCCGACGGGTTCGAAGATCTGCCGCCGTCTGATGTGCTGCGGATCGTGCTCGAGGGCGGCAGCCGGGTCATGGTGCGCCCGAGCGGCACCGAGCCGAAGCTCAAGATCTACATCGATGCCGTCTCGGCGGAGGGATCCGTGGCCGAACGCCGCTCCGCGGCATCCGCCACCGTCGCCGAGCTGGAAGCCGCGCTCCGCACCCTGGTCGCCTGACCCCGCCCCGGCCGGCGCCGAGTGTTGACGATATGCGCCAGGCGCACCCTCAGATCGTCATCACTCGAGACAGATCGACATCACTCGGCGAAGGGGTGGGGTGGGTCAGGCGAGCGAACGGGCGAGGTGGCGGGCGATCTCGTCGACGTCGAAGTAGTTGCCGACCTCGATGATCTCGGACGACGTGCGGCCGAGCGCGGCGCGCACCTGGGCCGACAGCTCGGTCGACGTCAGCACGATCTGCGCGTCGGACGCGGCCCCGGCGACCTCGCCGAGTCCGCTCGCCGTGACCTCGGCCTCGAGGTCCAGCCGGTCGAGCGCGCGTTCGGCGTTCGCCTTGAGGATCGCGGACGTCCCGACGCCCACCCCGCACACCGCGACGATCTTCATGCCCCCACCTCTGCGGCACCCACGCCGAGCACCTCGCGCACCTCGTCGGCCGTGGACGCGGCGGCGACGCGGGGCACCGCGCCTGGATCGTTGAAGGCGTTCGCGAGTGCGGCGACGAAGGCGACGTGCGCCTCGGCGTTCGACACCGCGACGCCGAGCACGACGCGCACAGGGTCGTTGTGCGGGTGCCCGAACGCCACCGGCGTCGCGAGCGTCACCACGGCGAGGCCGTCACGTCGCACATCGGGGCCGGGCCGCGCGTGCGCGAGCGCGAGACCCGGCGCGATCACGATGTACGCGCCGAACTCCTCCACGACCGCGATCATGCGTTCGGCGTAGTCCGAGCTCGTGGCACCCGACCGCGTGAGCGCCCGGCCGACGAGCCGCACCGCGGCGCGCCAGTCGGCAGCCTCTGCGCCGAGCACGATGGCTGCGTCGGGTACGGGTGGGAGCACGGTCATCGGGTCACGCGGCGTCGAAGCCGTCTTCGATCTGCTCGGCGAGCTCTTCGCGGTCGTCGAGCGGCAGGAACGCCGCGGCGGCCGCATTGAGCTGGAACGCCTCGAGGTCGTCGAGGTCGTAGCCGAACGCGTCGGAGAGCAGGGCGAGCTCCCGCGTGAGGGTGGTGCCCGATTGCAGCCGGTTGTCGGTGTTCACGGTGACCCGGAAGCCGAGCTGGTAAAGCAGATCGAACGGGTGGTCGACGAGCTCGTCGCCCCAGGCCGCGATGGCACCCGTCTGCAGGTTCGACGACGGACTCGTCTCAAGCGCGATCTCACGATCGCGCACCCACTGCGCGACCGGGCCGAGCGACACGTAGGTGTTCTCGTCGTCTTGGCGTTCGATGACGAGGTCTTCGGCGAGGCGCACACCGTGGCCGAGCCGGAGCGCCCGGCCGTCGACGAGCGCGCCACGGATCGACTCGATGCCGTCGGCCTCGCCCGCGTGCACGGTGACCGGGAGGAACTGGCCGGCGAGGTAGTCGAACGCGGTGCGGTGCCGGCTCGCCGGGAAGCCGGCTTCAGCGCCGGCGATGTCGAACCCGACGACGCCGCGTTCGCGGTGGCGCACCGCGAGCTCCGCGATCTCGAGGCCGCGATCGGCGTGCCGCATGGCGGTGATCAGCTGGCCGGTGCGGATGCTCCGCCCCTGATGCCGCACGTCGTCGGCGCCCTGTTCGAGGCCGGCCTGCACGGCTTCGACGGCCTCGTCGAGCGTGAGTCCGCGGGTGAGATGCTGCTCGGGCGCCCAGCGCACCTCGCCGTAGATCACGCCGTCGGCAGCCAGGTCGTGCACGAACTCGCGAGCGACGCGGGTGAGGCCCTCGCGGGTCTGCATGACCGCGGTCGTCAGGTCGAACGTCTTCAGGTACTCGACCAGCGAGCCCGAGTTGGACTGCACCGAGAACCACTCGGTCAGCGACTCGACGTCGGAGGCCGGCACCTCGAGCCCGACCGCGTCGCCGAGCTCGATGAGGGTCTGAGGTCGCACGCCGCCGTCGAGGTGGTCGTGTAGCGAGATCTTGGGCAGGGCCCACAGGTCAGCGCCGTCGCCCTCGAGTCGGTACACCGGATTCGTCTCCACGGGGTCAACGATAGTGTGCGGTGCCGTCCACGAGTCTCGGCAATCTCAAAGCTGCGCCCGCGCGTCGCGGCTCGCGGGCGGTGAACGCCGCTCGACCGGCGGCGCTATCTGCCGATGCGCTCCACGATCAGCGCGCCGCCGTCTTCGATCGCGTCGCCCTCGTCGCCGATGCGCCACGCGCCCTCGACCGATTCGAGTGCGCGAGCGAAGCGCGCGGGCTCGTCGGCGTGCAGCGTGAACAGCGGTTGCCCGGCGCGCACCTGGTCGCCCGGCTTGGCGTGCAGGTCGATGCCGGCGGCGTGCTGCACCGGGTCCTCTTTGCGTGCGCGCCCGGCCCCGAGGCGCCAAGCGGCGATGCCGAACGGCAGCGCTTCCTGCGCGACGAGCACCCCGTCGCGGTCGGCCGTGACGACGTGCTGTTCGCGCGACACCGGCAGCGGGGCATCCGGATCGCCGCCCTGGGCGCGCACCGTGGCGCGCCAGACGTCCATGGCCCGGCCGTCGTCGAGTGCCGCCTCGACGTCGGCGTCGGGCTGCCCGGCGAGCGCGAGCATCTCGCGCGCGAGCGCGAGGGTGAGCTCGCGGACGTCGGCCGGTCCGCCTCCGCCGAGCACCTCGACCGACTCGCGGACCTCGTTCGCATTGCCGATGGTGAGCCCGAGCGGCACGTTCATGTTCGTGATCAGCGCGCTCGTCGCGACGCCCGCGTCTTCGCCGAGCTCGACCATCGTCCGCGCGAGCTCGCGCGAACGCTCGATGTCTTGCAGGAACGCGCCCGACCCGAACTTCACGTCGAGGACGAGCGCACCCGTGCCCTCCGCGATCTTCTTCGACATGATCGACGACGCGATCAGCGGGATCGCCTCGACGGTGCCGGTGATGTCCCGGAGCGCGTAGAGCTTCTTGTCGGCCGGCGCGAGACCGGCGCCCGCGGCGCAGATCACGCCGCCGTGGTCGCGCAGCTGCGTCATGATCTCGTCGTTGGTGAGCTCGGCGCGCCACCCGGGAATCGACTCGAGCTTGTCGAGCGTGCCGCCCGTGTGGCCGAGGCCGCGCCCGGAGAGCTGCGGGACGGCGACGCCGAAGACCGCGACGAGCGGCATGAGCGGCAACGTGATCTTGTCGCCGACGCCGCCCGTCGAGTGCTTGTCGGCGGTCGGCTTGCCGAGCCCCGAGAAGTCCATGCGCTCGCCCGACGCGATCATCGCCATCGTGAGGTCGCGGATCTCGCGGCGCGCCATGCCGTTCAGGAAGATCGCCATGGTCATCGCCGACATCTGCTCGTCGGCGACGTACCCGCGGGTGTACGCGTCGATCAGCCACTGGATCTCGGCGGTGCCGAGCTCGCGGCCGTCGCGCTTCGCGCGGATGAGATCGACGGCGTCGAACGCTTCCACAGTGCTCACGCGGACTCCCCCTCGACGGGTGCGCCGCGGTAGGCGGCGAGCGTGCGCGGGCCGAACGCGTCGGGCAGCACCTCGTCGATCGTCTTGATGCCCGAGACCGTCTCGAGCAGCATGCCCTCTGCGGAGTGCTCGTACAGCAGCTGCCGGCATCGCCCGCACGGCATGAGCGTCTGACCGTGCCCGTCGACGCACGAGAACGCCACGAGCTTGCCGCCGCCCGACATGATGAGCGCCGACACGAGCGAGCATTCGGCGCAGAGGGTCACGCCGTACGACGCGTTCTCGACGTTCGCGCCGGTGACGACGCGTCCGTCGTCGACGATCGCCGCGGCGCCGACGGGGAACTGCGAGTACGGCACGTACGCCTTGGCCATGGCCTCGCTGGCGAGCTCACGCAGGTGCGGCCAGTCGATGGTCGCCGATTCGGTCATGGTGTTCCCCCGTCTCGGGTGGTTCGGTCGGTCGGTTCCGGATGCCTCGGCGGCACGCCCGGCTCAGGCTTCGCCGGCCTCAGGACTTGATGTAGGGCTTGCCCGCCGCGGCGGGGCCGCGGACCTTGCCCACGAGCCCGGCGACGGCGAAGATCGTGATCACGTAGGGCAGCATGAGCAGGAACTCGCTGGGCACGGGCGAGCCGATCACGCCGAGGGTGTTCTGCAGGTTCGACGCGAAGCCGAACAGCAGCGCGGCGAGCGTCGCCTTGATCGGGTCCCACTGGCCGAAGATCACCGCGGCGAGGGCGATGAACCCGGCGCCCGCGGTCATCTCCTTGTTGAAGGCACCCACCGAGCCGAGGGTGAAGAACGCCCCGCCCAGGCCCGCGATCGCGCCCGCGAGCGAGACGTTCCAGAACCTCGTGCGCGGCACGTTGATGCCCACGGTGTCGGCCGCCTGCGGGTGCTCGCCCACCGCGCGCAGGCGGAGGCCCCACTTGGTGTGGAACAGCCCGATGTAGACGGCGATCACGGCGATGTACATCAGGTACACGATGATCGTCTGCCGGAAGAAGGTGGGCCCGATGATCGGGATGTCGGCCAGGATCGGGATGTTGATCCGCTCGAACCGGGGCGGCGAGTTCAGCGCCGCCGCGTTCGGAGCGAGCACCTGCGAGAACAGGAAGCTGGTGAACCCGATGACCAGCACGTTCAACACGACACCGACGATGACCTGGTCGACGAAGTACTTGATGGAGAACGCGGCGAGCACGAACGAGACCAGCACGCCGGCGACCGCCGCGGCGAGCAGGCCGAGGTACGGGTTGCCGGTCGCGGACGCGACGATCGCGGACGTGAACGCGCCCGCGAGCAACTGCCCCTCGATCGCGATGTTGATGACGCCGACGCGCTCGGAGATCACGCCGGAGAGCGAACCGAAGATCAGCGGCACCGAGAGGCTGAGCGCGCCCGCGAGCAGACCCGCCAGCGGGATCACGTTCGTCGACGCCCCTGCCGCGGCCCAGGTGAGGAAGCCGATGACGAACACCACGGCGAAGACCGCCATGAGCCAGATCGGCACCTTGCGGCGTGCTCGGACCATGAACGCAGACGCGGCCGTGATCGCCGCGAGCAGCGCCAGGACCACCCAGGTGGTGATCGTCGCGTTCAGCACGACCTCGGGCAGCTGCACCGCGTCGCCCGCGGCCGAGATGCGGAACGTGGCCTCGCCGCCGTGCGGCGCGAGCAGGAACAGCAGTGCCGCGAGCACGGTCACGATGCCGAACGCGATCGGCGCCTTCCAGCTGACGACCACGGTCTTCGCGAGCACGGGCTCCTGCGGCGAGACCGCCTGGTGCTGAGGTGCGATGGTCATTTGGCCGCCACCTCCTTCGTCACGATCGGCCTGGGTCGCTTCGGGCCGGCGCCGGGGGCCGGCAGCCGGAAGATGGCCCGCACCAGCGGCGGTGCGGCGATGAAGAGGACGATGAGCGACTGCACGACGAGGACGATGTCGATCGGCACGCCCTCGGCGGCCTGCATCGAGAATCCGCCCGCCTTGAACGCGCCGAACAGGATGCCGGCGGCGAGCACGCCCCAGGGCGTGGAGCGGCCGAGCAGCGCGACCGTGATCGCGTCGAACCCGATACCCGCGTCGATGCCCGACGAGAAGCCGGTCGTGACGGTGCCGAGCACCTGGCTCACACCGGCGAGGCCGACGAGCGCGCCCGAGATGAGCATCGCGTAGACGTACATCGCCTTGACGTTGATGCCCGCGACCCTGGCGGCGTTCGGGTTCTCACCGACCGCACGGAACTGGAAGCCCAGCGCCGATCGGTCGAGGATCCACCACACCAGCACCACCGCGGCGATCGAGAGCACGAAGCCGAAGTGCAGGTTGTACTGCGGGCCGAGCAGGTCGAAGAACACCGCCGTGTCTTTCATCGGCGGCGTCTTCGGGTTGTTGGAGCCGGGTGCCTGCAGCAGGCCGGGGGTGCGGAGCATCCACGTGACCAGATACAGCGCGACGTAGTTGAGCATGATCGTGACGATCACCTCGTGCGCGCCGGTGCGCGCCTTCAGCAACCCGGCGATGCCGGCCCACAGTGCACCGGCGAGCATGCCGACGAGCAGCGCGACGACCATGTGCAGCACGGGCGGGAGGTCGAACGAGAATGCGACCCAGCCGGCACCCGCCGCGGCCATGAGCATCTGGCCGCGGCCACCGATGTTGAACATGCCGACGCGGAAGGCGAGCGCGACGCCGAGGCCGGCTGCGATCAAGGGGGTCGCGAAGGTGAGCGTCTCCGTGAGTGGACGGATGCCGGTCACGAAGTCGGGTCGGCGGAAGTTGTACACCGCGCCCTGGAAGAAGGCAGTGTAGGCGCCGGCGACCGAGTCCCAGATCGCGACGAGCGTGTCGCCCGGCCGCGCGAAGAAGTACGCCGAAGTCTCTTGCACGCGCTCGTCGGTGAACGCGATCATGATCGCGCCGACGATGAGCGCCAGCACGACGGCGAGCACCGAGATGATCGCATTGCCGGTCGCGATCTCGCGGAACGCGCGATGCCAGCGCCCCTCGGGCTCAGGCTCGGGCTCGGGCTTCGTCACCGGGGTCTCCGGCGGAACCTGCGAGCCCGTCTCGAGTGCGACGTCGGGATCGTTGGGGCTGCTCACGCGGCGGCTCCTTCGTGGTCGGGCGACTCGCCGGCCATCATGAGGCCGAGCGTGTCGCGGGACGTATCTCCCGGAACGATGCCGACGACCCGGCCCCGGTACATCACCATGATCCGGTCGGCGAGCGCCGTGACCTCGTCGAGCTCGGTCGACACGACCACGACCGGCACACCCGCGTCGCGGGACTCCACGATGCGCTTGTGGATGAACTCGATCGAACCGACGTCGACGCCGCGCGTGGGCTGCGCCGCGACCAGCAGTCGAAGCTCACGGCTGAGCTCGCGCGCCAGGACGACCTTCTGCTGGTTGCCGCCGGAGAGCCGGCCGACCTTCGTCTCGATCGAGGGCGTGCGCACGTCGTACTCCGCGACCTTCTCGCGGGCGAAGTCGGCCAGCGCGCCGCGCTGCAGGTTGCCGCCCTTCACGAACGGCGCGCCGTCGGAACGGTCGAGCATGAGGTTCTCGGCGATCGTGAACTCGGCGACGAGCCCGTCTTCCTTTCGGTCTTCGGGCACGAACCCGACGCCCGCGTTGAGGATCTTGCGCACGGTGTCGCCGTTCAGCTCGTTGCCGTCCAGCCGGATCGAGCCGCGCACGCGCTCCTGCAGGCCCACCAGGGCCTCGGTGAGCTCCGTCTGCCCGTTGCCCTGCACGCCGGCGACCGCGAGGACCTCACCGCGGCGGACCTCGAACGACACATCGTTGACCACGAGCTGCCCGATCGGATCGATCACCGTGAGCCCGTCGACCACCAGTGCCGGCTCGCCGAGCTTCGGCGCACCCTTCTGCACCGTCAGTTCGACTGCACGGCCCACCATCAGCGAGGCCAGCTCGGCGTTCGACGCGGTCGGCGCCGCCTCACCGACGACCTTGCCGAGCCGGATCACCGTGATGCGGTCGGCGACCTCGCGGACCTCGCGCAGCTTGTGCGTGATGAACACGATCGACGTGCCACTCGCCTTGAGCTGGCGCATGATCGCCATCAGCTCATCGGTCTCCTGGGGGGTGAGGACCGCCGTCGGCTCGTCGAACACGAGCACCTTCGCGTCGCGCGAGAGCGCCTTGATGATCTCGACCCGCTGCTGCACACCCACGGGCAGGTCGTCGACCAGCGCGTCGGGATCGACATCGAACCCGAACCGGTCGGAGATCTCGCGCACGCGCGCCCGCGCGGCCTGCAGGTCGAGCCGGCCACCGAGCTTGGTCTCTTCATGGCCGAGCATGACGTTCTCGGCGACCGTGAAGACCGGGATCAGCATGAAGTGCTGGTGCACCATGCCGATGCCCGCGCGCATGGCGTCGCCGGGACCGGCGAAGTGCTGGACCTCGTCGTTCAGCAGGATCTCGCCGGAGTCGGCCTGATAGAGGCCGTAGAGCACGTTCATGAGGGTGGACTTGCCCGCGCCGTTCTCGCCGAGCAGACAGTGGATCTCGCCGGCCTCGACAGTGAGGTCGATGTGGTCGTTGGCCACGAGCGTCCCGAACGTTTTCGTGATGCCTCGGAGCTCGAGTTTCATGTCACCGATCCTAGTGTTGGGGCTGCGAATGCAGGAGGGCGTGCGCAAATGTCGGCGGGCGCGGGCCTCGGTGCGCAGATGTTGCGGATGTCGCGCATCCGCGCCGCACGGAAACACGAGGCGGGGAGGCCGGCGCACGCCGGCCTCCCCGCCTGTCAGCTGTCAGTGCCGCACTGCCGCCTTATCCGGCGAGGTACGACTCGACCGTGATGTCGCCGGCGATGATCGCGTCGCGCAGCTCCTGGATCTTCGCGTCGAGCTCGGCCGGAACGCGGTCGGTCCAGTCGTGGTAGTCCGCGAGACCGACGCCCTCGTTCTCGAGCGTGCCGACGAACGGCGTCGTGTCGAACTCGTCGTTGCCGGCCTCGACGATCGCCTCGTGGACACCCACGTCGATGCCCTTGGTGATCGAGGTCAGCAGCAGGTCACCGACCGACGGGTCGGTCTCGAACACGTCGGCGTCGACACCGAGCAGCGCGATCTCGCGACCCGAGTCGCGGATGGCGACCGCGGCCGACTGGTAGATCGGGCCGCCGACGGGCAGCAGCACGTCGACGTTCTGGTCGATGATGCCCTGCGCGACCTGACGTGCGCCGTCGTTGGCCTCGAAGCCGCCCGTGAAGGAGCCGTCCTGCGCTGCGGTGTCCCAGCCGATGACCTTGACGTCGGTGCCGTTCTCTTCGTTGTAGTGGCTCACGCCCTGCGCGAAGCCGTCCATGAAGATGGTCACCGTCGGAATGTTCATGCCGCCGAAGGTGCCCACGGCACCGGTCTGCGAGACACCGGCCGAGAGGTAGCCCGCGAGGAACGCGGCCTGGGCGGTGTCGAAGATGATCGGCTTGATGTTGTCGGCGTCGGTGGTGCCGTCGAAGTCCTGGTCCACCGGGTCGTCGATCGAGACGTAGTCGATGTCGGGGTTCGCGGTGGCCGACTCGAGCGCGGCGGGCGCGAGCAGGAAGCCGACCGTGACGATGGCGTTGCAGCCCTGGTCGACGAGGCTCGTCAGGTTCGCGTTGTAGTCGGTCTCAGCGGCCGACTCGACCTTGATCGGCTCGACGCCGAGCTCTTCGGCCGCCGCGTCGAGGCCCTCGGCGCCGAGCTGGTTGAAGGACTTGTCGTCGAACCCGCCCGCGTCGGAGACCATGCAGGGCAGGAAGTCGCTGGCCGCCTCGGTGCCGCCGTCACCCGAATCCTCGGGAGCGGATGCGCAACCGGCGAGCAGCACCGCACTGCCGAGCAGGGCGAACCCGCCGAGCGCGGCCTTCTTCGTCGTGATCCTCACTGTGTCCTCCAAAAGACTGCTCCCCGAACGTCGTATGCGGGGGTGGTGCACTCACGTTACCCAATGTGTCGCGCGGCTCCGCGGCCCGATGCGCACGCGACATCCAATGGTTATCAAGAAGCGACAATCTGCTCATATGAGCAGGTGATCCTCCGCTCGCGACCGCCCGGATCAGGGTGCGCTCGGCGACTCGACGACGAGCTCACCGGAGATGATCTGCTGCCGCAGACCGTCGATCTCCGCCTCGAGCTCGGGCGTGACGAGGCTCGCCAGGTCGTGGAACGGCGCGATCTCGACGCCGCCGTTCTCGAGCGTGCCCACGTAGGGCTCGTTCGTGAACGTCTCATCGACCACGTCGCCGACGATCTCCACCATGGCCTGCTGGGTGTTCTTCAGCACGCTCGTGAGCAGCACCGGACGGTACTCGGCGGGGAGCGTCTCGTAGCCGTCGCTGTCGACCCAGATGACCGAGACGCCGTCGCGCTCGACGGCGGCGGCGGTCGCGCCCTCGCCGACCTGCCCGGCGACCGGGAGCAGCACGTCGGCGCCCTGATCGATGAACCCCTCGGCGAGCACCTTGCCCTTGTTGATGTCCTCGAAGTCCCCCGTGAACGAGCCGTCCTGCGCCGCCTTGTCCCAGCCCAGCGCCCGGACCGCCGTACCGTGCGCGGCATTGTAGGCAGCCACCCCGTCGACGAACCCGTCCATGAACAGCGTGACCGGCGGCTGGTTCCCGCCGCCGAACGTGGCGACCACACCGGTCGTACTCACGCCCGCGGCCAGGTACCCGGCGAGGAACGCCGCCTGCGCCGTGTCGAAGACGACCGGCTTGACGTTGTCGGCCTCGACCGTCTCGTCGACGATCGCGAACGCGAGGTCGGGATTGGCCTCGGCCTGCTCGCTCGTCGCCTCCGCGAGCTCCCAGCCGACCGTGACGATGAGCTGACACCCCGAGTCGACGGCCTGTTGCACATTGGGGGCGAGGTCGGTCTCACCCGTCGACACCAGCGCCTCGGACTCGACCCCGAGCTCTTCCTCGGCGAGCTGCAGGCCCTCCCAGCTCGACTGGTTGAACGAGCGGTCCTCGAGACCGCCCGAGTTGGTCACCATCCGCGCGCAGACCTCGCTGCCGGCGGCCTCGCCGCCCGACTCGGGCGCGCTCGCGCACGCGACCAGGACGAGGGATGCCGCGGCCACGGCCCCCAGGGCGGTGAGACGTCGTGTCCGAAGCATCCGTCGCTCCTCTCTCTACAGCACGTCGCTCTACAGCACGTCGCTCGATCCGCCCAGCCGGAGGGCGTCGACGACGGCCTTCACGCGCTGAGCGTGCTCGCTCGTGGTCACGAGCAGCGCATCGGGCGTGTCGACGACCACGATGTCGTGCACGCCGATGAGGCTGATGACGCGGTTCGCGCGACTCACCACGATGCCGCTCGACGCGTCGGCGAGCACGCGCGCGTTCTCACCGAGGATGGCGAGCTCGCCCGAGCGCCCGGCCGTGTTGAGTTTGGCCAGCGACGCGAAGTCCCCGACGTCGTCCCATTGGAAGTGCCCGCGCACGACCGCGAGCCGCCCGGCTGCGGCCGCGGGCTCGGCGACGGCATAGTCGATCGCGATCTTCTCGAGCGTGGGCCAGATGCGATCGACCGCTGGGCCGCGCGTGCCCGGGTCGTCCCACGCCTCGGCGAGTTCGATGAGCCCGGCGTGCAGGTCGGGCTTGGTGCGGGCGATCTCTTCGAGGAGCCGGTCGGCGCGCGCGATGAACATGCCCGCATTCCAGAGGTGGCGGCCGCTCGCGAGGTAGCGCCTCGCCGTCTCGAGGTCGGGCTTCTCGACGAAGCTCGCGACCGATTCGACGTGGTCGGCACCGCTCACCTCGAGGTCGTCGCCGGTCTCGATGTAGCCGAACCCGACCGCCGGCTCGGTCGGCGTGATGCCGATGGTCACGATGTAGCCGTCGTCGGCGGCCGCGATCGCCTCGACGACCGCCTGCCGGAAGAGGGCATTGCCCGAGATCACGTGGTCGGCCGCGAAGGAGCCGATGATCACGCCGGGCTCCCGGCGCTCGAGGATCGCCGCGGCGAGGCCGATCGCCGCGGTCGAATCGCGCGGCTCGCTCTCCAGCACGATGTTGCGGTCGTGCAGGTCGGGCAGTTGGGTCTCCACCGCGGCGCGGTGCGCCCGGCCGGTGACGACCATGATGCGCTGCTCGCCCGAGATGGGCGAGAGCCGGTCCCACGTGTCCTTGAGGAGCGTCTGCCCCGACCCGGTGAGGTCGTGCAGGAACTTGGGGGCGTCGGCGCGCGAGAGCGGCCAGAGGCGCGATCCCACGCCGCCGGCGGGGATCACGCTGTAGAACCGCTCGAGAGGTGCATCCTGCATCAGGCCAGCGTATCCGCGACCGCCCACCACCCGAAGCGGCGCAGACCCGGGTGTCACGGCGGGTGTCTCGACGTCGAGACAGTTAGGGCGGCCTAAGGGGCGGGCGCCGAGACGCCGGGCTAGACTCGCATGCGGGCCGACGCGCCCGCCTGCCCGCCGTTCCGAGCGGGCTCGCACAGCCATGGAGGGGTGTTCATGCCAGAGACGCAGGCAGGAACCCTGACCACACCTCAGCCGGTCAAAGAGCGACCGGGCGGCACGCTGTATCGCGGCCGCGAGGGCATGTGGTCGTGGGTGCTGCACCGGATCACCGGGGTCGCGATCTTCTTCTTCCTCCTCGTGCACATCCTCGACACCGCACTGGTGCGGGTGAGTCCCGAGGCGTACAACGCGGTCATCCACACCTACCAGACGCCCATCATGGGCATCGGCGAGGTCGCACTCGTAGGCGCCATCGTGTTCCACGCGTTCAACGGCCTGCGCATCATCCTCGTGGACTTCTGGGCCTGGGCGACCCGGCACCAGAAGCTGCTGTTCTGGATCGTGATCGGCCTGTGGGTCATCGCGATGATCGGCTTCACGCCGCGCCACCTCATCAACGTCTTCAGCCACTAAGGGAGCGCCGAGTGTCTGTCATCGAAGCGCCGCGGACCCCGGTCCGCCCCGCACCCAAGCGCGGCCCCAACCTCGAGAAGTGGGGCTGGATCTACATGCGCGTCTCGGGCGTGGTGCTGATCGTGCTGATCTTCACCCACCTGTTCGTCAACCTCCTGGTCGGCGAGGGCGTCAGCGCCATCAACTTCGGGTTCGTCGCCGGCAAGTGGGCCGACCCGTTCTGGCAGTGGTGGGACGTCGCCATGCTCTGGCTGGCGCTGATCCACGGCTCGAACGGCATGCGCACGATCGTGAACGACTACACCAACCCGGGCACCGTGCAGAAGATCCTGAAGGGCGCGCTCTTCGGCTCGGCCGTGGTGCTGATCGTGCTCGGCACCCTCGTCGTCTTCACCTTCGACCCGTGCCCGGCCGGCTCCCCCGCCGACCTGCTGCCCTCGTTCTGTTCCGCCCAATAGGAGATTCGTGACCACGGAGAAGCACGTCGAGACGAAGGTCGTCGACGGAGTCCACTATCACCAGTACGACATCGTCATCGTCGGCGCCGGTGGCGCGGGCATGCGCGCGGCGATCGAAGCCGGTCCGGGTGCGAAGACCGCGGTCATCTCCAAGCTGTACCCGACGCGCTCGCACACGGGCGCCGCGCAGGGCGGCATGGCCGCCGCGCTCGCGAACGTCGAGGAAGACAGCTGGGAGTGGCACACGTTCGACACCGTCAAGGGCGGCGATTACCTCGTCGACCAGGACGCGGCGGAGATCCTCGCGAAAGAGGCGATCGACGCGGTCATCGACCTCGAGAACATGGGCCTGCCGTTCAACCGCACGCCCGACGGCAAGATCGACCAGCGCCGGTTCGGCGGGCACACGCGCGATCACGGCAAGGCGCCGGTGCGCCGGGCCTGCTACGCCGCCGACCGCACGGGCCACATGATCCTGCAGACGCTGTTCCAGAACTGCGTCAGGCTCGGCATCGAATTCTACAACGAGTACTACGCGCTCGACCTCGTGATGACCGACGTCGTCGGCGAAGACGGCACCGTCACGAAGAAGCCCTCCGGCGTGGTGGCCTACGAGCTCGCCACGGGCGAGCTGCACGTCTTCCAGGCCAAGGCCGTGATCTTCGCGACGGGCGGCTTCGGCAAGATCTACAAGACCACGTCGAACGCGCACACCCTCACGGGTGACGGCGTCGGCATCATCTGGCGCAAGGGCCTGCCGCTCGAGGACATGGAGTTCTTCCAGTTTCACCCGACCGGCCTCGCGGGCCTCGGCATCCTGCTCACCGAGGGTGCACGCGGTGAGGGCGCGATCCTCCGCAACGCCTCCGGCGAGCGGTTCATGGAGCGCTACGCGCCGACCATCAAAGACCTCGCGCCGCGCGACATCGTCGCGCGCTGCATGGTGCAAGAGGTGGCCGAGGGCCGCGGTGCCGGCCCGCACAAGGATTACGTGCTGCTCGACTGCACGCACCTCGGTGCAGAGGTGCTCGAGACCAAGCTCCCCGACATCACCGAGTTCGCGCGCACCTACCTCGGCGTCGACCCGGTCTACGAGCCCGTGCCGGTCATGCCGACCGCGCACTACGCCATGGGCGGCATCCCGACGAACGTGAACGCCGAGGTCCTCTCCGACAACACCACGGTCGTGCCCGGCCTCTACGCCGCAGGCGAGTGCGCGTGCGTCTCGGTGCACGGCTCGAACCGCCTCGGCACGAACTCGCTGCTCGACATCAACGTGTTCGGCAAGCGCGCGGGCCGCAACGCGGTCGAGTACGTCAAGACCGCGGACTTCACGCCGCTTCCGGATGACCCGGCGCACGAGATCCGCGAGCTGCTGTCGCAGCTCAGCGCATCCACCGGCACCGAGCGGATCGCCGCGATCCGCAAGGAGCTCCAGGACGAGATGGACAAGGGCGCGCAGGTGTTCCGCACCGACGAGTCCCTGGCCCACGTGACGAAGGTCATCGCGGGCCTCCGCGAGCGGTACAAGCAGATCTCCGTGCAAGATAAGGGCAAGCGGTTCAACACCGACCTGCTCGAGGCGGTCGAGCTCGGGTTCCTGCTCGACCTCGCCGAGGTCGTCGTGTACTCCGCGCGGAACCGTGAAGAGAGCCGCGGCGGGCACATGCGCGACGACTTCCCCAACCGCGACGACGAGAACTACATGCAGCACACGATGGCCTACCTCACGGGCGACCCGCACTCGTCCGAGGCATCCGATCACATCCAGCTCGACTGGAAGCCGGTCACCGTGACGCGCTACCAGCCCATGGAGAGGAAGTACTGACGTGAGCACCGCCACGCTGGAACAGCCGCAGGCCCCAGAGGCCCCCGCCGAGGCCCCCATCCAGTCCTTCACCGTCACGTTCCTGATCCGCCGGTTCGACCCCGACGTGGACACCGAGCCGCGCTGGCAGGACTTCGACGTCGAGATGTTCCCGACCGACCGCGTGCTCGACGCGCTGCACAAGATCAAGTGGGAACAGGACGGCTCGCTGACCTTCCGCCGGTCGTGTGCGCACGGCATCTGCGGGTCCGACGCGATGCGCATCAACGGCCGGAACCGGCTCGCCTGCAAGACGCTGATCAAGGACCTCGACATCTCGAAGCCGATCTACGTCGAGGCGATCAAGGGCCTGCCGCTCGAGAAGGACCTCATCGTCGACATGGAGCCGTTCTTCGCGAGCTACCGCGAGGTGCAGCCGTTCCTGCAGCCGAAGACCGCGGCCGAGCCCGGCAAGGAGCGCGTGCAGTCGGTCGCCGAGCGGGCGATCTTCGACGACACCACCAAGTGCATCCTGTGCGCCGCGTGCACGTCGAGCTGCCCCGTGTTCTGGACCGACGGCCAGTACTTCGGCCCGGCGGCGATCGTGAACGCGCACCGGTTCATCTTCGACTCGCGTGACGACGAGGCGAAGGTCCGCCTCGACATCCTGAACGACAAGGAGGGCGTGTGGCGCTGCCGCACGACCTTCAACTGCACCGAGGCGTGCCCCCGCGGCATCGAGGTCACGAAGGCGATCGCCGAGGTCAAGCAGGCCGTGATGCGCGGCCGCCCGTAACCGGCGCCCGACGGTCGAAACGGCCGCCCGCTCTCTGAGCGGGCGGCCGTTTTCGTGTTGCTCCGCGACCGGGCGCCCTCCCGCTCCCGGGACGGGAACACGCGGGCAGACGCGGAGCAAGGGACAGGCCCCGGCGTTTCGGGAGACGCCGAGGCCTGTCGTGCGGGAGCCGCAGGGGGGGTTTAGCTCGCCGCGCTGTTCCGGCGGCGGCGCAGGTGCAGCGCCAGCAGGAACATCAGGCCGGCGAACACGAGGCCGCCGCCCATGAATGCAAACCAGCCGCCGTCGAAGCCCGTGGAGGGCAGTTTGCCCGACGGAGCGGGATTGCAGCCGATCGTGGCCGGGGGGTAGGCCTCGATCGAGTCGGTGGTCGGGTTCATGCGGACCTCGAGCACCGCGTCGCCGCGCAGGTCGTAGAACGGCGCCTGCGGCGTCAGGATCCACTGACCGGTCGGCAGCTGGAGCCAGCCGGGCCACGCGATGCCGTTGCCGGCGTCGTCCACGACCGCGCCGGGCCAGAGCGCCGACCCGGTGAGGGCCTCACCGCCGACCGCGGTGCCTGGCGGCACGATCGAGTCCACGCGGGCCGCACCGTCGGCGAGGATCGCCGCCCGGTCGCTCGCGGGGATCGAGGCGTCACGTGCGGCGTAGGCCGCCTTGGTCCACCAGATCAGCACGATGGTCGGCGTCTCGACCCCGTCGATGTTGTAGGGCGTGACGTTCCAGTCGATGTAGGGCGCGTTGGCCCGGCACATCGGCTGCAGCGCGATCTGGATCGACTTCACGGGCGTGATCTCGGTCGAGGTGTTGTCCTCGGGTGTCGACTCCACGCCGTCGCTGGTCACGGTCGCCGTGTTCTCGATGTCGAGGATCTTCGCCGTCGGGTCGCCGCCCGCACGCGGGAGGTCGGCCGCGGTCTTCACGCGGAGCGTGAACACCGCCTCCTCGCCCACCGCGAACGCGCCGTCCTTCGTGAACGTGAGCGTCCCGCCGAAGCCGGCCTCGCTCTCGCCCGTGAGCGAGACCGTCCAGCCCTCGAGCTCGGGGAGCGTGACCACCGCGATCGTCTCGGGTAGCTCGTCGGTGACGACCACTCCGGTCGCCGCCGGGGTGCCCTCGGCCGAGTTGTTCCGCACCGTGAAGGTGTAGTCGTACTCGGCGTCCTCGTCGGTCGGCACGGCCGGCCCGCCCTCGAACTCGCCGCCGTCCAGCTTCTCGATCGCGAGATCGACCGGCTGCGCCGTGTTCGTGATGCGGCAGGTGACCTCGCCGCCCGCGACGACCGTCGCGGCCGTGACCGGGTCGGTGCCCGCGTCGCAGGTCCACTCCCCCGCTGCATAGAAGGTCAGCAGCGGGTTCTCGACCGGCTCGGTGAGCGACTCGGCAAGCGTGTACTGGCCGGCCGGGACGAGACGCGTGGTGCCGTCCTCCGCGCCCGGCGTGACGAACTCGTCGCCCTCGCCGGTGGCCGCGAGCGTCCAGTCCGGCGCCGTGCCGAGCGTCTTGCCCTCGAGGTCGAGTCCGTCGAACGGCGTGTTGTCGACGTGCTTGATCAGCGTCAGGCGACCCATCGGGATCTCGGCGCAGGCCTCGACCTCGGTGTCCACCGTGCCGCTCGTCAGCAGGCCGCCGTTCAGGAAGCCGCCCGGGCCGCCCTCCGGGTCGCAGACCAGGTCGCCGGTCGCGGTCTCCTGGGAGACCGCGGCGATGACCGTCACCGTGTAGGTGTGGGTGGTCTCGATCGGCAGCTGCACGTCGTCGGCGAGGACGGTGTCCTCACCCAGGCCGGTCCACGAGGAGGGGTCCACGTCCGGAGCATCCGTGGTCGCGCTCGAGCTGACCACCTCGACGCCCGCGGGGTACTCGAGCGTGTCGGCCAGGTCGTAGTACAGGTCGTGCGCCGACCCGTTCTCGACCGTCAGCCGGTATTGCACCTGCCACGTGCCGTCGGCCTGCAGCTCGGGCGAGCCGACCACCGTCTTCACGATGTCGGGCATGCCCGGCACGTCGCACGCGGTCGCCGAGATCGGCTCCTCGCCGTCCACGGTCGCCGTGGCGACGTTGCGGAAGCCACCGGAGACGTAGCCGTCGCCGCCCGGCTCGCACTGGGTGGTCTCGTCGGTCCACGCCGCCCCGGTCACCGTCGCGTTGACCGTCACCGTGTAGACGTGGGGCTCCGAACCGCCCTCGATGACCTCGTCGGTCGCGAGCGTGGCGGTGTCGCCCGAGAACTCACCGGAGCGGCCTTCGCCGGACCAGGATGCCTCGTTCACGTCGATGCCCTCGCCGAAGTACTCCAGGGTGTCGTCGAGGTCGTACTCGATCTCGATCACGGGGCTGTCGTTGGCCACGGAGACCTCGTACACGAGGTCCCAGGTGCCGTCGGCGAGCTGAGCCGTCGAGACGACGCGCTTGTCGATGGAGAGGTTCGCCTCGCAGTCGACCGGGTTCACGACCGTGAACTCGTTGACCGACGCGTCGAGCGTGACCGTGCCGAGGCCGGTCGGCTCGCCGAGCACGCAGCCCGAGGGCAGCTGCTCGATGACGTCCTCACCGATCGTGAGCTCGTCGCCGGCCGCGTACGGTGCGTAGGTCGTGCCCCACACCTTGACATCGCCGTCGAGCGTGAGCGTCGCCGCGTCCTGCAGGAACTCGGGCGCCTCGGCGACCGGGTACTCGATGCCGTTCAGCACCCAGACCTTGTCGACCGTGACCGACACGGGGACCTCGGCGCACGCCTCGGCCTCGTAGTCGTCGGCTCCCGACGAGACGGATGCCCCGTTGAACAGGCCGTTCCCGGGCTCACCCGTGCAGGTGAACTCGGACACGTCGTCGGTGTCCGCGACGGAGAAGCGGACCGTGATGACGTAGTCCTCGGTCGCGCCGCCCGCGAGGGTGCGGTCGGTCGCGAGCGTCGTCTCGCCCTGCCCGTTCCAGCCGGCGATCGTCGTGCCGCCGCGCGTGGCGGTGGCCTGCTCGATCGTGACGCCGTTCCCGAAGTCGAGGGTGTCCTCGAGGCTGTACACGAGCGCCTGGCCGGCGCTGGTGTTCGTCACGCGGACCCGGTACTCGATCGTCCAGTCGTCGCCGTCCTGCGTCGGGCTCGAGGTCACCGTCTTGGAGATCTCGGGCGTCGCGGGCTGCGAGCACGCGTCGACGTGCTGGTCGGCGGCCTTGCCCGAGCTGAGGACAGCCCGGTTCAGGAACCCGGTGCCCTCGCCTTCGGGCTGGTCGGCCGCGCACACGAGCTCGCTCGGGTCGTCCTGGAAGGCTCCGGCGGCGACCGTGGCGACGACCGAGACCACGTACTCGTGGGTCTTCGTCGCGCCGATCGTACGATCCGTCGCGAACTCGGCGGTGCCCGAGCCGAGGTCGAACTCGCCGCTGGTCTCACCGCTCCACTCGGCGGAGACCACCGTGATCGGGCCGCCGAAGTCGAGCGTGTCGGTGAGCGAGTACTTCGTCGTGTAGTCGGCGTTGCCGGTCACCACGACGCGGTACTCGATGGCCCAGCTCCCGTCGGGCTGCTGCGTCGTCGAGGTCACGGTCTTCGCCACGCTCGGCACGCCGCCGTCCGTGATCGGACCGCACGCGTCGTCGGTGACCCGGTCGTTGCCCGCGGTGAGCACGGCCGTGTTGAAGAAGCCGTTGCCCGGCTCACCCGTGCACGCCGCATCGGCGACGCCCGCGGGGACCCGGACTTCGAAGACGACCGTGTAGACGTCGGTCGCACCGGCCGCGATCGCGCGCTGCGCATCCGCCGGCACGATCACGCCGTCACCGAAGGGGCCGGTGACGACCGTCGCGCCGTCGAGGCTCACGGTCCAGCCGAGCACCTCGGCGTCGGCCGCGAACGCCGTCTCGTCGGAGAGCGCGTAGTACGCGTCCCGGGCGCCGGCCGAGGTGTTGTCGACCGTGATCGTGTAGGTGACGTCCCACGTGCCGTCCGTCGCGTCCTGCGCCGAGGACACGAAGTCCTTCGCGATCGCGGGGCGCGTCGGCGCGGCGCACGCCGCGTCGTCGGCCTCGGTGCCGCCGCTGATCAGCGTCGCCACGTTGTTGAACGCGCCGTCGGCGGTCGAGCCGTCGGCCGGGCAGGCGCCGGCGGGCGTGCTGCCCACGACCCCTTCCGCGACCGTGACGTTGCGCACGGTCACCTCGTAGACGGCCGATTCGTCCGCGGCGAGCGGCTGGTCGGCGGCGACGAGGGTGTCGGCGTCGCCGTTCCACTCGGCGCGCGCGCCGGGGCCGGTCACGGTGGCGTCGGCGGCGTCATAGGTGATGCCCGCGCCGAAGGCGGTGGCATCCCGCAGCGTGTAGACGCCGGGGACGTCGCCGTCGTTCGTGACCTCGATGCCGTACACGATCGTCCAGCGGCCGTCGGCCTGCTGGCTCGCACTCGACACGGTCTTCTCGTGCGACAGCACAGGGAGCTCGATCGTGACGCACGCGTCATCCGTGCGCTCCTGGCCGCTCGACACGATACGGCCGACGTTGCGGATGCCGCCGTCCTCCGTCGTGCACTCGAGTGCCTCGCCGTCGGCCTCGGCCGTCACCTGCACGCGCACGACCACCTGGTAGCTGAAGGTGGTGTTCGCGGGCAGTGCGACGCCCGTGAGGTTCGCGGGGGCGGGTGCGACCGGGGTGATCGTCGGTTCGCCGACGACCGTGACGCCCGCCGGCACGGCCGGCGTGTCCGTCAGGTCGAAGTAGACCGGCGTCGACGTGCCGTTGGTGACGGCGATCGTGTATGCCGCGTCCCACTGACCGGGCTGACCGTCGACCGGCGTCGAGCCGACCGCGGTCTTGGTGACCGTCGGCAGCGCCGGCTCGGCGCACGCGGTGCGGTCGGTGGTGCCGTTGAGCGTCGCGACGTTCGAGAACGCGGTCGACGAGCCGGGCTCACCGCACTCGAGGCTCGCTTCGCCGGCTCCGGGCTTGAGCGACGTGTTCACCGTGATCGTGAACGTGTGCGTCGTGTTCGCGGCGATCGCCGTGCCCGAGGGGGCGAGGGTCGTCGCGCTCACACCGTTCCACGAGGTCGTGTCGAGCCCGGCGTCGTTCGTCGCGACGGCGCTGCCGTCCGTGATCACCACGTCCGGGCCGAAGCGGAACGCGTCGGTCAGCGAGTAGGCGCCCGCGATCGCGCGGCTGGCGTTGGTCACCTTCACGTCGTAGGTGACGTTCCAGGTGCCGTCGGCCTGCGCCTCGGCGCTGGTGACCGCCTTGGTGTGGGTCACCTGGGCCGGCTTGGCCGTGTTCGTGATCGAGCAGGTCACGTGCTGGCCGAGCTTGATCGGCGTCAGCGTGACCGCCGAGCCGTTCGAGCCCTGCACGAGGACGTTGCTGTCACAGCTCCAGCTGCCGTTGGTGAACTCGTCACCGTACTGCGCGGCGACCTCGGTGAGCGAGAACGTCTCGCCCGCGAGCACGTTCACCGGGCCGGCGCCGCCGGGGCCGGTGACGACCGAGCCCTTGTCGCCGGTCGCGGTGAGCGTCCAGTTCGAGGCGGGCACGGCCGAGCCGGAGACCGTCTTGACGAGCGTCAGGGTCGGCGCGAGGTCGCGGTTCGTGAAGGTACACGTCGCGGCCTGCTGGCCGGTGAGGGTCACCGAACCGGTGTCACCGTTGTAGGTGGCACCGACGCACTGCACGCCGACGAGCTCGTAGCCCTCGCGCTGGGTCTCGCTCAGCGCGTAGGTGCCCGGCGCGACGCGCTTGGTCTCACCCGTGTTGAAGGCGGTCTGGTTCGCGCGCAGGTTGCCGTTCCAGTCGGATGCCACGGCGGTGCCGCCGTGCGCGTTCTCGACCTTCTTCACGAGCGTGAGGCTCGCGTCGCAGGTCACGGTGTTCGTGACGGTGTACTCGTTCGCGCCTCCGGCGAGCGCGTTCACGACTCCGGCTGCGGTGATGTCGCCGCCTGCGACCTTCGAGAAGGTCGCACCCGTGAGCGTGCAGAGAGCCGGAACCGTGACGTTCTTCTCGCCGAGCGTGACCTTCTGGCCCTGCGCGTAGCCGCCGACCACCGTGTCCCACGCGATGGCCGTGGAGCCCGCGGGCGTCGCCGTCGGAGCGGCCTGGAAGCCGGCCGGGAACTGGTTGAGCGGTGAGGCGACACCGTTCACGACCCACTGCTTGTTCAGCTCGACCGTCGAGGGTGCTTGCACGTTGGTGACGGTGCACTCGAGCTTGTCGCCGGGCTCGACGCCCGGGATCTGGAACGTCGTGCCCTGCACCGAGGCCGGCACGTTCGCGCCATTGCTCGTGCAGACGACGCTCTCGAGCGACCAGCCCGGCTTCGCCGTCTCGGTGAAGCTCAGGTTCGTGCTCTGGGCGCGGTCGGAGAACTGGAGGTTCCAGTTGGCGACACCCTGCGCGTTCGTCGACTGCGCGCCCGGGGTGAGCGTTCCGGCGCTCGGCGTCGCCGGGGTGAACGTCCAGTTCGCCCCGGCCGAGGTGCTGCCGTTGAGCGCCTTCTCGACCTTCTTGACCGTGACCGGCACGTTGCAGGTGACGGACTTGGCGAAGTCCGCGAGCAGCGGCTCGAGGTCTTCCCAGTCGGTGTTGAAGTAGTCGGCGTCGTTCAGCGTGTCGCCGGTCTGGTAGCCGCGCGGGCCCGAGATCGCGCTCAGGTTCGACGGCGCGAGCCCCGAGCCGATGCCGACGGTGATGACGCGCTTGCTTTGGTTCTTGATGGCGTTGGCCGAGAAGACGGCCTGCTCGAGCTCACGGAAGTACGTGCTGCTGCCGGGTCCGGTCGGGCCCGTGCCCGAGAACGTCGGGTTGCCGTCGGTGAGCACGACCACGAGGTCGTACTGGCTCGCGTTCTGGGCGACGGCCCAGAGGCCGCGGTCCCAGTTGGTGCCGTTGGAGTCGTAGCCAGGAGCGGTGAACGAGGCGATGTATCCGTCGATGCGGCTCTTGAGCGTGTTCTGGTTGTTGCCCGAGTCGATGGCGAGCGCCGTGCCGTAGTTCGACGTCGTGGCACGCGGCGAGAGGTCGCCGAACGAGTAGAGCGCGACCGACGAGCTCGTACCCGCGAGCGCGTCGACGAATCCCTTGCCCGCCTGGCCGAGGGTGCCGGCTGCGCCGGCGTTCTTCACCGAGCCGGAGAGGTCGAAGAGGAGCGCGACGCGCACACCCGCGGTGCACTGCTGCGGCAGCTCGGGGTTCTTGAGCTTGTTCGCCCACATCCCGCTGGTCGTGTAGGCGCTGCTGTCTGCGACCTCGTCGGTCGGCATGTTCACCGTGTTGTTCGCCTGGAGTTGCGGCGTGAGGTACGCGTAGGCGCGCTCGGTGCCCGAGTTGCCGGCCCCGCCCGTGCGGAACGTCGTCACGATGTCGTAGTTCTGCGCCGCAGGCGTGCCCGGCGCGGGAGCGATCTCCTGCACCCAGAGCCGCTCATTGCGGTTCGCACCGCTCGAGTTGGTGCCCGGAACCGAGAAGTAACAGAAGCCGTCGTCACCCGCGACGATGGTGCACTGCGCCCACGGCTCGTTGATCACGGCGCCGGGGCTGCCACCGGTGCCGCCCGAGGTGTTACGGAGGAGCTGGAACCGCGCGCCCTCGGCGTAGGTGTACGCGACGGCGCTGGCACCCGAAGCGGTGCGCACGTCACGCTTGGCGACCTTGATGATCGTCGTCGTGCTGGTCGGCGTCTTCGCGACCGTCTGCCCGGCGCCGTTCACGCTGAACGGCGTCATCAGGCCGGCCGGCGGTCCGGTCGAGTCGGGGTTCGCCGGGGCATCCGTCGCCGGTTCCTCCGCCGCGGGCGCCTCGGGCGCCGGCGCATCCGGCGCGGGCGCCTCGGGCGCCGGCGTCTCGGTCGCGGGCGTCTCGCTCTCAGGAGCCTCGGGCGCCGTCGTCTCAGGCGACGACGTCGTCGGCGGCGTGCTCGGGTCGACCGGCGCGGCGACGGCGACCGACGGCACGCCGACGGTCAGCAGGGCGCCGATCGTGAGGGCCGCGAGGGTCGAGCCGAGCCGGCCGATGCGGAGCATTCCGCGACGTCCGGGAGGGGTCGAGAGGGCAGGGGTGAGCGCGCGCGAACGATCGCGCCGCCGTTTCGGGTTCGGCAACGTCTCGTAACTTTCGGGTAATTGGTGCTGGGGTGGGGCTTGGGTGTGTGCTTCGCGGTTCCGGCAGAATTCGGGGTAATGCCGGACGGGTATCCGCGAATCCCTGGCAGTCAAGCAGGTGGAGTCGGTCCTCCGGAAGGGGGACATGACCCCAATGCGGGGGTCATTTCTACGTTTCTTTGCGCGGGCTATGAACGGCGTCGGGCAAGGGGACGGCGGTCGAGCCGCCGCCGCCCCCAGGCTTCACGACCGGTCAGATCCGCCCGTTCCGGCGCCGGATTGCGAGCGCCGTGGCGAGTCCGCCCACGAGGAGCAACGCGCCTCCCGCCCAGAGCAGGGGGCCTCCGTCGAAGCCGCTCTTCGCGAGCGCCTTCCCACCACCGCCACCGGCCGGCGTGGCCGCGTGCTGCGGCACGGTGATCGTCACGGAGTCCTCCTCGCACTGCACCACACCGGGCTCGTCGTCACCGGGCGCCGCATCCCAGCACACCTCCCCGGTGTTGACCACACTCGTCGCGGTCGTACTCTCGTTGAGATGCACGCCGAGTGTGACCGGTGGCGCTGCGGTCAAGTTCGGCCCGAGCACGCCGAGCAGGTCGCACCGCAGCGTACCGCCATAGCCCGCGCTGTTCTGCCCGGTCACCGTGCAGTTCTCCCAGCGCGGGAACGCCGGCTCGGGTGCGGTCGCGATCGAGTCGACCCGCAGGTCTGACGGGATCTCGTCGATCAGCTCGACGGGCTCCGCCGCACCGGTGCCGACCGACGAGACCTGCAGCGTGTACGAGAAGTTCGACCCGGGCGCCGCGTTCGTGACGTTCGACGTCTTGTCGATGACGAGCTCGTCGGGACGCTCGATCTCGCAGCTCGGCATGGCCATTGGATACACGGCGAGCACCGTCTGCGACGGGTTGACCGAGAACGTGATCTGCGCCGGCGTCTCCATGTCGCGCCATGGATAGGTCGGGACGGTCTCGTCGAGGATCAGGTCGAGGAACCGCTCACCGGGAACGGGCGGGTTGGTGAGGTCCTCCTCGGTGAGCGGCCGCCAGCCCGGCCACTGGTACGGGATGCCGTCGGCGTCGACCGCGGCGCCGGGCCAGAGGAGCCGGCCCGTGAGCCCGTCGACCGGGATCGGCTCCGTCGTGAGCGTGCCGTCGCCCGACGTCCAGGTCACCGTCACGGGACCGGGCGGCACCGAGTCCGTCGTCTGGATCGAGTAGTACAGCCACGGCACGTCGTTCACGCACCGCACGTAGGCACCCGCGTCGATGCGCTTCACCGGGATCTCGTCGTCGTCGCAGACGGGTGCGGCGACCCAGCCCGGCACGGTCACGCAGGCCTCGTTCGGCAGCGGGGACTCATCGAGCGGCGGCAGCACGGGCGCCGGGTCGTCCGGCCCGACCGCGGGCGGCGTCTCCGCCGGCTCCGGATCGAGCATCCGAACCGGGATGAAGATCGTCGCAACCGCTCCGGTGTCGAACACGCCGCTGAACGTCGCCAGGAAGTTCGGATCGGAGACGTCGGAGAGCTGCGTCCAGCCTTCGGCCGGCTCGAAGGTCGCCGGACCGGTCTGCTCGAGCTGCTCGTCGATCAGGTCGCTGACATCGAGGCCGGCCAGCGGCATGCCGGTGTTGGTGACCGTCACCTGCCAGGCGAACGAGTCGCCGGCCTCGACGGCGTCGCCACTCCCGGGCGGCAGCTGGTGGCTCTTCACGAGCTCGAGCGAGACATCCGGCTCGGCCGTGTTGGTGATCTCGCAGCTCACGCGATGGCCGGCTTTGAGCCGGACGGATGCCCCATCGACCTGGGCCCGCCCACACGACCAGTCGGATGCCGCGTACCAGTCGGGCACGAGCGGGTTCGTCGACACGGGCGAGACGATCTCATGCAGGTTCCAGGTGTCGGCCGGGACGATGAGGCTCACACCATCCTCATTGCCGGTCGCCTCGAACCTTTGCGGGTTCAGGCCGACGGTCTCGGCGACGAGCAGCCAGTCGGCGGCGTCGGCCGGGTCGACCGCGAGTCCCTCGATCGGGGTGTTGTCGACGTGCTTGATCAACGTGAGCTCGGCGACCTCGGGCGTGGCGCAGTCGCTCGCGGTGCGCCACCCACCGGCGAACTCGAGGATCGCGGTGTTGCGGAAGCCACCGGCGGACTTCTCATGCCTCTGGCACTTCCAGGTGCGCCCGTCGAACGACTCCTGGGTCACCGTGGCGAACACGCGAACCGTGTACTCGTGACTCGTGCCGGATGCGATCTGCACGTCGTCCGCGAGCTCGGTCTCGAGCTCGTTCGGCAGGTTCGTCCACTCGCCACTGGTGCCGTTCGGGCCGGTCCACTCCGCAGCCTCGAACCCGATGTCGTCGCCGAAACGCGCCAGTGAGTCCGAGAGATCGTACTTCGCGGCGTACCACCCGTTGTTCTCCACGGTCACGGTGTACTCGACGCGCCATCCGGCATCGCCGAGCGGTACGAGGTCTGCCACCTCCTTGAGCACCGCGAGGTTCGCCTTCGAGCCGTGACCATCGTCGTCGTCATCGTCGTCGTCGTCGTGCCCGCCCCCTCGTGGCTCGGAGCCGGTTCGAGCGGTGTCCCCGCTCGGCGCAGGCTCGGCGGGCACGTCGGCCGGCGGCGATACCTCTTCGGCCGGCGGCACCTCGTCGGCCGGCGGCGGTGCGGCCGGCGCCTCGGCCGGCGGAGTCTCGGACGCGGGCGCCGCCGGCGGCTCGCCGGCGGCCTCCGCGCCCGCGGCGCTGCCTGCGGGGGTCGCCGGCTCCGCCTCGGCCGGTGGGGCTTCCGGCGGCGGGCTCGGCGTCTCCTCGGCACCGGCGTCGGCGCCGGTGGCATCCGCCTGCGTCGCGGCGACGCTCGCGGGCTCGACGGGCACCTCCTCGGCCGCGGCCAGCGTCGGGAGGCCGAGCACGAGCAACGCACCGGCGGTGGCCGCGGCGAGCGCTGGTACCAGGCCGGTTCGGCGACGCCGGGGTCGGGTCGGGTCGGTCGGGTCTGAGGTGGAAAGGGTCCGTGTACGGAGGAACATCGTCGAACTTTCTGCGATCGGGATGGACACACCGGCACTCTCAGGGGCATTTCGGGTGCTCAGCATCGTCGAGTCAACTCCTCAGCGCCGAAACCCGACAGATCCTCACTGTCACCAGTACGGGGGGCAAGCCGCGTGAGGAACTCCACCCTGATCTGGGGTTCCCAGATGCATGTCCCTCGAAGTGGGGGTACACCTTAGTCGGGCTCGCCCCGAGCGCCCCTCACGTTCTCATCCCACCGGGCGTCCTCGATAGGGTGACGGTGTGGGCGATCCGGCACCTGGCTCCGACCGACGCGACGGCACCGACGACGTCGGCGATCGCGAGCACGCCACACCGACCGGCCGGGTGCGCGACCAGCTCAACGACGCAGGCCGCGACGCGAAGGACCGCATCGACGACCTCCGTGAACGGTTCGACCCGCAGATCCAGCGGGTGGCCTCGCTCACGGAGCGCACGCTCGCGTTCTTCCCGGTGCGGGTGTGGCGGCGGTTCCTCGCCCAGAACGGGTTCATCCTCTCCGCCGGGATGAGCTATCAGGCGCTGTTCGCGGTGTTCGCCGCGGTCTACGTCATCTTCGCCGTCGCCGGCATCTGGCTGACCGGCAACGCCGATGCGATGCAGGCGTTCATCGCCCTCGTGAACACCTACGCGCCCGGGCTGATCGGTGAGGACGGCGTCATCACCGACCAGGACCTGCAAGAGGTCGCGACGGCGTCGACGAGCCTGTTCGGGCTCACCGGCGCCGTCGCGCTCGGCGGCCTGATCTGGACCGCGATCAGCTGGATCACCTATGCGCGCATGGCGGTGCGGTCGATGTTCGGCCTCCCCAAAGACATGCGCAACTACGTGCTGCTGAAGACGCGCGACTTCCTCGCGGGGTTCGCCTTCGGTCTGGTACTCCTGCTCGCCGCCGTGCTCTCGATCGCGACGACGTCGTTCCTCGACTGGCTCGTGGGATTGCTCGGCTGGGACCTCAGCTCGAGCTGGTCGAACGCCCTGGTGCAGTTCGGCGCGCTCCTCGTCGTGTTCATCATCGACACACTCGCGCTCGCGGTGATGTTCCGGTTCCTCTCGAACGCGGCCATGGCCTGGCGACGCATGTGGGTGGGCTCCCTGCTCGGCTCGGCAGGTCTCTCGGTGCTGCAGATCTTCGGCGGGCTCCTGCTCACCGGCGCCGGCAAGAACCCGTTGCTCGCGACGTTCGCGGTCTTCATCGGTCTGCTGCTCTGGTTCCGCCTGACCAGCATCGTGATCCTCGTCGCCGCCGCCTGGATCGCGGTCGAGGCCGCCGACGCGAACGAGTCGCTCCGGCGCCTCACACCGGAGCAGCGCGAGGCCGAGCGTCGCCGGCGCGAGCAGGAGGCGCTGCTGGTCGCCGCGAAGGTCAGGGTGCGGATGTCTCGCGAGGAGCTGGACAGCGCGAACTGGTTCGAACGCCCGCTCGCCAAACGCCGTCTCGCCAAGGCGGAGAGCGAACTCGCGAAGATCGAGGCGGCCCAAGCCGCGCAGGTCGAGCGGACGGGCGCGTCGGGCGCCGCACGGAACGGACGCAAGCCTGCGCCCGACCGGCAGGAGCATGTCGGCGGGCTCCCCTAGGATCGAATCCATGCCGACCAAGCCCCTCCGCATCGCCACCGCCAATGTGAACGGGGTCCGCGCGGCGTTCCGGCGGGGCATGGGCGAGTGGCTCGCGACCCGCGACATCGACATCCTTGCGCTGCAAGAGGTCCGCGCCTCGACCGACGACCTCACCGCCCTGCTCGGTGACGAGTGGGATGTGCTGCACGACCCCGCCACCGCGAAGGGGCGGGCGGGCGTCGCGATCGCGAGCCGCAACGCGGCGCACATCCACCGGGTCGAGCTCGGTGCCACCGACTTCGACACGGCGGGCCGCTGGCTCGAGGCCGATTACGAGGTCGGCGACCGCATCGTCACGGTGGTGAGCGCCTACGTGCACTCCGGCGAGGCCGACACTCCGAAGCAGGTCGACAAGTACCGTTTCCTGGACGCCTTCGAGGCTCGTCTGCCGCAGCTGGCCGAGCACAGCGAGCTCGCGGTCGTCATGGGCGACCTGAACGTCGGGCACCGCACGCTCGACATCAAGAACTGGAAGGGCAACGTCAAGCGCGCCGGCTTCCTCCCGGAAGAGCGCGCGTACTTCGATCGCTTCGTGGGCGCAGAGGGCGACGAGCGGGCGAACGCCGGTGCGGGGCTCGGCTGGGTCGACGTGGGTCGCCGGGCCGCGGGCGACGTGCCCGGTCCGTACACGTGGTGGTCGTGGCGAGGCAAGGCCTTCGACAACGACGCGGGGTGGCGCATCGATTACCAGCTCGCGACGCCGGCGCTCGCCGACACGGTGGTGTCCTATCAGGTCGACCGCGCCGCGGCGTACGACGAGCGATGGTCCGACCATGCTCCCGTCGTCGTCGACTACGCCATCTGACCCCGAAGGACTCCCCCCGACCATGAATGCTCACCGTCCCGTCGTCTTCTCGGGCATGCAGCCCTCGAGCGACTCGCTCCATCTCGGCAACTACCTCGGCGCGCTCGTGAACTGGGTCGCACTGCAAGACGAGGTCGACCCCGTCTACTGCGTCGTCGACCTGCATGCGATCACCGTCGCGCAAGACCCGGCGGCCCTGCGTGAGAGCACCCGCCGCACGGCCGCACAGTACCTCGCGGCAGGCATCGACCCCGAGAAGTCGACGCTGTTCGTGCAGTCCCACGTGCCCGCACACGCCGAGCTGGCCTGGGTACTCGGCACCATGACGGGGTTCGGCGAGGCGAGCCGCATGACGCAGTTCAAGGACAAGTCGCAGCGGTTCGGTGCCGAGGCGACCACGGTCGGCCTGTTCACCTACCCGGTGCTCATGGCCGCCGACATCCTGCTCTACGACACGAACCTCGTGCCCGTCGGCGACGACCAGCGACAGCACCTCGAGCTGACCCGCGACCTCGCCGGCCGGTTCAACTCACGGTTCGGCGACACCTTCCGCATCCCCGAGGCCTTCATCCCGAACGAGGCCGCGCGCATCTACGACCTGCAGGACCCGACCGCGAAGATGTCGAAGTCGGCCGCCTCCGACGCGGGGCTCGTCCGCGTGCTCGACGACCCGAAGGTGACCGCGAAGAAGTTCCGCAGCGCCGTGACCGACGCCGAGCGCGAGATCCGATACGACCTGCAGGCCAAGCCCGGCATCTCGAACCTCCTCGACATCTACGCGACCGTGTCGGGCAAGAGCATCGCCGAGCTCGAGGCCGAGTACGTCGGCCGCGGCTACGGCGATCTCAAGAAGGACCTGGCCGAGGCCGTCGTCGACCGGCTCGCACCGATCCGCGAGCGCACGCTCGAGCTCATGCAAGACCCGGCTGAGCTCGATCGGATCCTCGCATTCGGGGCCGAGAAGGCGTCCGAGCGGGCGGAGCGCAAGCTCGCCGAGGTGTACGAGCGCGTCGGCTTCGTCCGCCGCGGCCGCTGACATGCCGCGCGTCGATCCGGTGCAGGCGGATGTGCCTTCCCCGGTCGTGCTGTTCGACCTCGACGACACGCTCATGGCGCACCGCGAGGCGGTCGAGGCGGGCATCGTCCAGCACATGCGCGCGCTCGCGTACGAGGGCGATGAGGCCGAGGCCCGGCGGTTGTGGCACGCCCTCGAGGAGGAGCACTATCACGCATACCTCGCGGGTGAGCTGACCTTCGAGGGTCAGCGCCGGGCTCGGGCCGCCGCCTTCGCCGCGGCGCACGGTCACGAGCTCGCCGACGATGCGTCCGGCGACTGGTTCGCCCGCTACTTGGAGCACTACCGGGCGTCGTGGGCGCTGCACGCCGACACGCTGCCCGCGCTCGACGAGCTCGCGCGCGTCGTGCCGGGCGTACGGTTCGGCATCATCACGAACGGCGAGCTCGACTTCCAGACCGCGAAGCTCGTCCAACTCGAGCTCCCCGGCCGGTTCGCTCACGTGATCGCCTCGGGCGCCGTCGGCTCGACGAAACCCGACGCGGCCATCTTCCGGCACGCGCTCGACGTGTTCGAGGCCGACGCCCCGGTCCGCGCCTCCGTGTACATTGGCGACCGCCTACGCACCGACGCGATCGGCGCCGCCCGGGCCGGGCTCATCGGCGTATGGCTGAACCGCCGCGGCGACACCCCAACGCCCGACGACGACGCTGACGCCGAGGCGGCCGGCGTCATCGAGATCACCAGCCTCGCTCAGCTCCCCGCGCTCCTCGCGCCTCGCCTCTGAGTTCATCCGGTGCCGCGGTGTCGCGCATCCGGCTCGCAACGCGCCCAAGCGACGACCGTTCACGACACCCCGGTCGATGAGGTCGCTCATACGAACGCCGGCCGCCCTGGCAGCCATCCGTTCCCGGCACACCGCGACGCAGCGTCGCGCGAATGCCCACCGCTTGGTCTGGATATTGGAATACGCGCTCCTGAGCGAATGGTCCGCGCAGTGCAGCAGGAGGATGCGGGTCGGGCCCGGATGGCGCACGAAGGACCCGGTCAGGCGGCGATGCCGGTCACGCCGATGAGCAGCAGGAAGCCGAGGAATCCGACGTAAATGATGCGCTCGGCCAGGCCGAACAGCGCGAAGCGCTTGGTCACGACGCAGATCAGCACGCCGACCGATCCGATCGCGGCGATCACCCCGAACACGGTGGACCAGGTCGCCGCATCGGGATGCCCGCCGTCGTGCAGCGCACCTCCAGTGACGAAGGCCGCCGCGGTCGCCGCCCCGAACGCGAGGAACGCGAGCACGTTGTGAATGCGCCCGACCGCCGTGACTGGTGTCCCCGGGGCATCCATCCGGAGGAAAGGGATGAGCAGGCGCGCGGCAGCGAAGATCGCGAGCAGCACGGCCGGGACGACGACACGATCCCCGACGAGGCCCGCCAGTGCAATGATCGCCGCGATGCCGGCGAGGCCGGCCGCGATCGTCGAGACGGCGATCCACGGCCGATATCGCGTCAGGTGATACTGACTGACCGGGTCGCGCAGCGGATTGAGTCCGGTCGGCGCAACGTGGACGACCACGAGCCCGACGATCGTCACCGCCGTCAGCGCGAGGGTGAGCCACCCTCCCGCGATCTCGAGGCTCACGCGGCCGGATCCAATGCCTGGCTCACGCTGCGCGGCACACCACCAGTCTTCACACGACCCTCCAGATCGGACCGTCGAACGACCCGCGACCATTCACGCACGAAACGGAGACTCGCCGCAACTACATGCCGTCCGGCCACGCGGCCTACCCGGCGACGGATACCTCGGTGAGGCGCATGCCGTGCCACTCGCTCAGCACACGCGCGGTCTCGGCGACCTCGGCCGCGCGACGCTCGGCATCCCAGCCGAGCTCGTCGCCCGCGATCTCGGCGAGCTCAGCGAGCAGGGGCGCACTCACCGCGCCCGTGAAGGCGAGGCTCGTCCGGCGCTGCACCACGTCGAGCAGGTGCACGACGCGCTCGTGGCGCACGAGCCAGGCGATCTCGCCGCGCGTGTACCCGTCGTGGTGCGCCAGCACCGGGTCATCCGTGCCCTCGAGGTCCGCGATGATCGTCTCGGCGCGCGTGCCGTAGCGCTTGAGCAGCACCTCGGCGCGCTCACGGCCGATCTCGTCGCGGTGCGCGACGACCCAGACGCGGCGCGCGTCGTCGGTCGCCGGGTAGCCGGCTCCGCCGCCGATCGCGAGGCCCGCGGTCGAGCGCACACGCTCGCGACCGAGTAGGCCGAGCACGTCGTTCGTGAGGTGCTCGGCGAGCGCGCGGAACGTCGTCCACTTGCCGCCAACGAGGCTGAGCAGCTTCGTGCCGGGGCGCTCCGGGACATCCGTCTCTTCGATGCGGTAGTCCCGCGAGACGAACCCGGGCTGCGTGTCGTCGTGCCGTGGCAGCGGCCGCACCCCCGAGAACCGGTAGACGATCTGCGACCGGTCGACGTGGATGTCGGGGAAGACGTGCCGCACGAGGTCGAAGAAGTAGTCGACCTCCGCCTCGGTGCAGACCGCCGGCTCGCGCATGTCGTGCTCGAGGTCGGTCGTGCCGACCATGACCCGCCCCTTGAGCGGGTAGATCAGCACGATACGGCCGTCCTCGTGCTCGAAGAAGATCTCGCGGCCGTCGGTCGCGGCGAGCAGCTCGGGGTGGTCGAGCACGATGTGCGAACCCTTCGTGCCGCCCATGAACTGCGAGGGCCGGCCGAGCTCGGCGTTCGTGAGGTCGGTCCAGGGCCCCGACGTGTTCACGACCACGTCGGCGGCGAGGTCGAACTCGGCGCCCGTCTCGCGGTCGCGCACGCGTACTCCGGCCGCCCCGAGGCCGATCGCCTCGACGAAGTTCACGGCGCGCGCGTGCGGCCCGGCGGCGAGCCCGTCGTGCAGCACGTCGAGGGCGAGTCGCTCGGGGTCGTGCATGCTCGCGTCGTAGTACGTCGCGGTGTACTTCACGCCCGGGTTGAGCGCGGGCAGCTCGGCGCGGGATCGATTCGCACCGAGGAACCGGTGCCGCGGCACGCTGCCGCCGTCGCGCGAGAACGAGTCGTAGATCGTGAGCCCGGTCTTGATGAGCAGCGCCCCGCGCTCGGTCGGCTTGCCCTGCTTGTGGGTGAGGAACCGCAACGGCGCCGACAGGATGCCGGAGAACGTCGAGAAGATCGGCACGGTCGTGCGCAGCGGCTTCACGTAGTGCGGGGCGATCTTGATGAGCGCGTTGCGCTCGGTGACCGATTCCTGCACGAGCCGGAACTCGCCGTTCTCGAGGTAGCGCACGCCGCCGTGGATCATGTGCGACGACGCGGCGGATGCCCCGGAGACGAAGTCGTTTCGCTCGACGAGCACGACGGGCACGCCCTGGAGCGCGAGATCCCGGAATGTCGCGATGCCGTTGATGCCGCCACCGATGATGACGACGGAGGCCGAGGGTTCGGCGCGGAGCGCGGTGACCTCGGCGCGTTCGCCGGCGGGTGCGACGCCGTCGCCGGCGAGGGGCATCGTGGAGGACATGGATCGTCCTTTCGCAAGGGCTCGGCCGGGTCAGGGCGCGGTTGCGACGATGGTCCCGGATGTGGATGAATACATGGTGAACCGAGCCGAACACTCTTTCAAGCCAGTTGCACATACGTGCAGGCGCACGCAGGGGATGCACCCATGACCGATCGTCAGGCCGACCGCGAGGCACTCGATCCGAAGACCCGCGAGGCGCTCCGCGCCGCGCAGCTCTACTACATGCAGGACCTCACGATGGATGCGATCGCGAAGGAGCTCGGCACGTCGCGCTCCTCGGTCTCACGCCTCCTCAGCCGTGCGCGCGAGAGCGGACTGGTCGAGATCACCATCCACTCGCCGCTCGACTCCCCCGGCCGGCTCGAGCACGACCTGCTGCAGGCCCACGGCATCACGGCACACGTCGTGCCGGTCCCCGATCACATCACCGACATCGACCGGCTCGAGCGCGTCGCCCTCTCGGCTGCACGGATTCTCGGGCGCTTCGTCGACTCGAACCAGGCGGTCGGGGTCGCGTGGGGATCGACGATGGGGGCGCTGAGCCGGCACCTCGTGCCGAAACCCACGCACAACACGGAGATCGTGCAGCTGAACGGCGCGGGCAACGTGCGCACGACCGGCATCGTCTATGCAAGCGAGATCCTGCGCCGGTTCGGCGACGCGTTCGGCGCGCACGTGCAACAGTTCCCGGTGCCCGCGTTCTTCGACGACCCGGCGACGAAGGAGGCGTTCTGGCGCGAGCGCAGCACCCGGCGCCTGCTCGCGCTGCAGGCACGGCTCGATCTCGCGGTGTTCGGTCTCGGTTCTCCGTTCGCCGAGGTGCCGAGTCACGTCTACCAGGGCGGGTATCTCGAGCGCGCCGACTATCAGGCGCTGAGCCGCGACGGCGTCGTCGGCGACGTCGCGACGGTGTTCTTCCGGGCGGACGGGTCCACCGACGGCATCGCACTGAACGCCCGGGCGACCGGCCCCGACTTCCGCGTGCTGCGCCGGGCGCCCCGGCGCATCTGCGTGGTGTCGGGTCCCGCGAAGCTCGCGAGCCTGCGCGGCGCGCTCGCCGCAGACCTCATCACCGACCTCATCGTCGATGAGAGCACCGCACGCGCCCTCGTGGACGCGCCCTGACGGATGCCTCATCCGGACCCCGCCCGCGTCGAGTCGTGAACGCGCGGACGACGGGGAAACCGGGAAGCGTCGCCGGATGACACGGGGAATACCACGCCGGTTCGCGCGTTGACCTAGAATCGACACGACAACGTGCTCCGGGGTCGGTGAAAATCCGAGCCGGCGGTGACAGTCCGCGAGCCGGGAAGTCGCGACCGCAGGTCGCGAACGAACGGTTGAGCCGGTGAAATTCCGGCACCGACGGTGAAAGTCCGGATGGGAGGCGGCACGTGTCGGCGATGCTCGGCGTCGCCGACGTCCGGCGTAGCCGGAGCCATCCCCGGAGCCTTACGACAGGACCTTCGGATGACCCCGAGCACCGCACGCACGGCCACGGCGCCCACGGCCGATGGCGACGCGATGCGCCGCGCACTCGAGCTCGCCGCGCTCGGGCCGGCGCGCGGGGTGAACCCCCGCGTCGGCTGTGTCCTGCTCGGCCCCGACGGCACCACGCTCGCCGAAGGCTGGCACCGCGGCGCCGGCACCGCGCACGCCGAGGTCGACGCGCTGAGCAAGCTCGCCCCCGGCGAGGCGATCGGTGCGACCGCCGTCGTGACGCTCGAACCGTGCAACCACACCGGGCGCACGGGGCCATGCTCGGAGGCGCTGATCGACGCGGGCGTCGCGCGCGTCGTGTACGGCGTCTCGGACCCGGGTGACCGATCGGCCGGCGGCGCCGAGCGGCTGCGTGCCGCGGGCGTCGAGGTCGTGCCGCTCCACGACCTCGACCAGGCGCTCGCCAACGAGGTCGAGGCCTTCCTCGCCGACTGGCTCTTCACGGTCCGCCACGCCCGCCCGCGAGTCGTCGTCAAGTGGGCGTCGACGCTCGACGGCCGCGCCGCGGCGGCCGATGGCAGCTCGCAATGGATCACGGGCGCGGCGGCCCGCGCCGACGTGCACCGCCGGCGCGCAGACGCCGACGCGATCGCGGTCGGCACCGGCACGCTCCTCGCCGACGACCCCGCGCTCACCGCGCGCGCCACCGACGGCGACCTGCTCGCGCACCAGCCGGTGCCGGTCGTGTTCGGACGACGTCATGTGCCGGCCGACGCGCGCGTGACGAGGCATCCGGAGTCCGTGATCCAGCTCGACGGACGCGACCTCGCCGCCGACCTCGCGCTCCTCGCCCGGCGGGGCGTCCGCTCCCTCTTCGTCGAGGGCGGCCCGACGCTCGCGAGCGCCTTCCTCGCCGCCGGGTTCGCCGACGAGCTGCTCGTCTACCTCGCGCCCGCCCTCCTCGGTGGACCGCGCCTCGCACTCGGCGACCTCGGCGTGCCGACCATCGCCGAGGCTCTCAGATTCGACTTCGCCGCCATCGAGCGGCTGGGCGACGACCTGCTGGTCGTCGCCAACCCGGTCGCGGCCCGCGCCACGCGCGACGCGACCGACCCTACGGAAGGGAACTGACATGTTCACCGGAATCATCGAGGAGCTCGGCGTCGTCACGCGCGTCGAGCGCAGCGCCGACGCGGCCCGGCTCACCGTGCGCGGCCCGCTCGCGGTCGAGGGCGTCCGCCACGGCGACTCGATCGCCGTCTCCGGAGTGTGCCTCACGGTCGTCGACTCCGACGCCGAGTCCTTCACCGCGGACGTCATGGCACAGACCCTGACCATGTCCACGCTGGATGCGGCGCGCGAGGGACTCGCGGTGAACCTCGAGCGCGCGGCGCTCGTCGGCGACCGCCTCGGCGGCCATATCGTCCAGGGTCACATCGACGGCACCGCGCGTGTGCTCGAGGTCCGCCCCGGCGAGGCATGGCGGGTGCTGCGCTTCTCGCTCGACGACGCGCACGCGGCGCTCGTGGTCGACAAGGGCTCGATCGCGGTCGACGGCGTCTCGCTCACGGTCAGCGCGATCGGCGACGAGCTCGACGGCTCCTGGTTCGAGGTGTCGCTCATCCCCGAGACGCTCGCCGCGACGACGCTCGGCGAGCGCGTCGTGGGTGACCAGGTCAACATCGAGACCGACATCCTGGCCAGGCACGTCGAGCGGATGCTCCGGCTCGAGGGGCACCGGTCGCTGCCTTCGTCCGTCGCCGAGCCGGCGATCGCCGCGGCGGGAGGTGCGGCGTGAGTCTCGCGGGCATGCCTGAGGTGCTCGACGCGCTCCGCGCCGGCAAGCCGGTGATCGTGGCCGACGACGAGGCGCGTGAGAACGAGGGCGACGCGATCATGGCCGCCCAGTTCGCGACCCAGGAATGGATCGCGTGGATGGTGCGGCACACGAGCGGCTACCTCTGCGCGCCCATGCCGAACGCCCTCGCCGACCGGCTCGAGCTGCCGATCATGGTCGAGCGCAGTGAAGACGTGCGCGGCACCGCGTACACGATCTCGGTCGACGCCGCCGATCGCACGTCCACCGGTATCTCCGCGGCCGACCGGGCGCACACGCTGCGCGTGCTCGCCGACCCGACGGCGACGCCCGACCGGCTCATCCGCCCCGGCCACATCCTGCCGCTGCGCGCGGTCGACGGCGGCGTCGTCGAACGTGCGGGGCACACCGAGGCCGCGGTCGACCTGATGCGCCTCGCGGGGCTCGCGCCCGTCGGCGTCATCGGCGAGATCGTCGCCGACGACGGCGAGATGATGCGCCTGCCCGGCCTGATCGAGCTCGGCGAGCGCGACGGACTGCCCGTGACGACCGTCGCGGCCCTCGTCGACTGGATCCGCGAGCACGGCATCGCCGGCGAGGCATCCGGTGCCGCGGCGGCGAACGCCGCCCCCACGATCGACGAGTCCTCCCCCGTGCGGTTCGAGGTCGAGACCAGGCTGCCGACCGAGCACGGCTCGTTCCGGGTGCGGGCCTACCGCGACCGGCAGACCGGTGCCGACCACGTCGCGATCATCGCGGGCCACCCCGAGGCCGACCCCGAAGGCGCGGTCGTCCGTGTGCACTCCGAGTGCCTGACCGGCGAGGCGTTCGGCTCCCTGAAGTGCGAGTGCGGGCCGCAGCTCGACACCGCGCTGGAGCAGATCCAGCGCACGGGCGGCGTCGTCGTCTACCTGCGCGGGCACGAGGGCCGCGGCATCGGGCTCATCAACAAGCTGCGCGCGTACCGGCTGCAGGAGGGCGGCCTCGACACGCTCGACGCGAACCTCGCCCTCGGCCTGCCGATCGACAGCCGCGACTACGGCGCGGCGAGCGCGATCCTCGCCGACCTCGGCATCCGCCGGGTGCGGCTGCTCACCAACAACCCTGAGAAGGTCGCCGGACTCGAAGCGCACGGCATCGAGGTGGCCGAGCGGCTGCCGCTCGTCGTCGGCGTCGGTGCCGGGAACCAGGGCTACCTCGAGACCAAGCGTCGCCGCATGGGCCACGCGATCGATGACGGTCAGCTGGCGGATGCCTCGGCCGCGACCCTGCTGGAAGGACACGCCTCATGAGCGGAACAGGCTCCCCCACCCTCGACGTCGACGGCACCGGGCTCGAGGTGGTGATCGTCGCCGGCAGCTGGCACGACGAGATCACCGACGGCCTCATCGCCGGCGCGACGACCACGCTCGACGAGGCGGGTGCGTCACACACGCTCGTGCGCGTGCCCGGCAGCTTCGAGCTGCCCGTTGTGGCGAAGGCCGCACTCGAGGCGGGGGCCGACGCGGTCGTCGCGCTGGGCGTGATCATCCGCGGCGGCACGCCGCACTTCGAGTACGTGTCGTCCGCGGCGACCGACGGGCTCACGCGGGTCGCGCTGGACACCGGCAAGCCGGTCGGGTTCGGCGTGCTCACGCTGGACGACGAACAGCAGGGCCTCGACCGCGCCGGCCTCCCCGGCTCGAAGGAGGACAAGGGCCGTGAGGCGGCCGAGGCCGCGGTGGCCACCGTGCGCGCGCTTCGCGCGCTGCGCGCGTAGCATCCGCCGCTCGTCGCAGCATCCGTACCGCTCGTCGCGCCAGGCTCGCCGGCCGGGCGCGACGCGCGTAGGGTGATGCGGTTGCCACAAGCGACGATTCCTTCGCTCCGCTGCCCGGACCACGCCTGACCGACGTTCCCCGCGGCGGGCACGTCCCACCAGCACCACGGAGTCATTGCAGGCGATGTCCTCACCCACCACCGCGGCCACGGCCGCGAGCACCGGTTCCGCCCCGGCCAACCCGCGCAGCCGGGTCATCCTGGCCAGCCTCATCGGCACGACGATCGAGTTCTACGACTTCTACGTCTATGCCACGGCGGCGGTTCTCGTCTTCCCGCACCTGTTCTTCCCGACCGGTGACGCCACCACGGCGCTGCTGTCGTCGTTCGCCGTGTTCGGCGCGGCGATGGTCGCGCGCCCGCTCGGCGCCGTCATCTTCGGGCACCTCGGTGACAAGCACGGCCGCAAGGCGACGCTCGTCGGCGCACTGCTCACGATGGGCATCGCGACGTTCCTGATCGGCGTCCTGCCGACCTATCAGCTCGTGGGCTGGTTCGCCCCGCTGCTGCTCGTGATCCTGCGCATCGGCCAGGGCTTCGCGCTGGGCGGCGAGTGGTCGGGTGCGGCGCTCGTCGCGACCGAGAACGCGCCGAAGGGCAAGCGTGCCTGGTACGGCACGTTCCCGCAGCTGGGGGCGCCGATCGGCTTCATCATCGCGAACGGGCTGTTCCTCATCATCGCGGCACTGTTGCCCTCGGACGACCCGTCGATGCCGTCGCAGGCATTCCTCGACTGGGGCTGGCGCATCCCGTTCCTGTTCTCGATCGTCATGGTCGCCGTCGGCCTGTGGGTGCGGTTGCGCCTCGTCGAGTCGACCGCGTTCTCGAAGGCGACGAAGCAGGGCAAGATCCAGCGTCTGCCGCTCGCGACCGTGTTCAAGGGGTACTGGAAGCAGCTCATCCTCGGCACGTTCTTCATGCTCGCGACGTACGTGCTCTTCTACCTGATGACCACGTTCTCGCTCTCGTACGGCCGCGCGCCGGTCGAGGCCGCCGAGGGCGCGCTGCCGGGCCTCGGCTACTCGTACAACACGTTCGTGCTCATGCTCATCGGCGGCGTGGTGTTCTTCGGCATCTTCACGCTGCTGTCCGGCCCGTGGGCCGACCGCTGGGGCCGTCGCCGCACGCTCATCTGGGTCACGCTCGGCATCATCGTGTTCGGGCTCGTCTGGGTGCCGATGCTCGGCGCCGGGTTCTGGGGCGTCATGGCGTGGCTCATCGTGGGCTTCGCGCTCATGGGCATGACCTTCGGCCCGATGGGCGCGCTGCTGCCCGAGCTGTTCCCGACGAACGTGCGCTACACGGGCTCGGGCATCTCATACAACGTGTCGTCGATCCTCGGCGCCGCGGTCGCGCCGTTCATCGCGGTCGCGCTGTGGCAGGCCGGCGGCGGCAGCCCGTTCTGGGTCGGCATCTATCTGTCGTCCATGGCCGTGCTCACCCTCATCGCGCTCTTCGTCTCCAAGGAGACGAAGGACGTCGACATGGACGCGTAACGCACCTCACCTCTTGACGACGGGGAGCGGATGCCACGAGGCATCCGCTCCCCGTTCGTGTGCTCGATGGCGTCAACCTCGAATGCGGGGGATGTCGCTGAGCCCGACTGCGAGGCTGGGTGGGCTCGGGAAGTTGTCGGCAAAACCGACCACAGTCACGACGTCGCCGAGCCTGTACTGGGCCGCGCGGATATCCCCGAGCGCCAGCGTCCCCGCAGATCGCCCCGGCCGCTGCAGCGCTTCTGTGATTTCGGCAACGCCGTACTCGAAGTCGAAGTCGCCGCCCTTCCGTTCGAACATGAAATCGTGGACATGAGGAGCGAGATACGGCTCTGCGGCGAACGCGACGCGTGCCAGGGGCGCGCGTAGCCAGGTACGCACGGCGACATCGGCGTATCCGATCGGCCGAACAGAACGTCGGTACAGGGTGTCGATGTAACGCTCGTAAGGCGGCGAGCCCGGATCATTCGAACTCGCCCAAGCGAGACCGACGAACTCCATACCTGCGAAGGCGTTAAGGCCAGCGATGCGGTCGCGGTACTTTGCGATCAGCCGGGATTCGCGACCCGATGCATCGTCGGCTGGATCCATATCCGCCCGTGTCTCCATTATCCGCCCCACCCTATGAGCCTGCTGTCGGTCCACCTGAAAAGCACACCGCGCCATTGACCAAGGTCGCGTAGGAGCCAGGCGTCACCTGAGCGCTCACTCCATGACTACTTCGTATGTACTTCTCGTGTGTGGCATCCCAGGTACCGGTCGTTGGGCCACCATCGAAATTCTCGTTCCAGCCGCCGTAGGAGTTGACGAGGGAGACGTTCCAGACATGCCAGAGAGTCGGCGCGTATACGCGGAACGCGGTGCCGATCCGTACCGCTTCGGGGCCATTTCGCGCGAGCAGAAGCGTCGATGTTCCACACGGTCCCTTGACCGTGCCCATCGTCCTGACCTCACCGCTCGCAGCACCAGCGCTCGTTTTCGCAGCTTCCGTGACCGGAACCGAGTACTCGCGACCCGAGTCATCGATTCGAATCTCGAAGCCGTGGGCAGCAGCGACATCATGATCGAAGTATGCAATGGTCATCGGCGCACTGATGCTGACTTCCTGCGACAGCTCATCATCGGGAGACGCGATAGCGGGTGTACCTCCACTCATGACGGCCAGTATTGAGGCACAGAGGATGGTGGCCCCCGTGATCCGCGCGGCTCGTCCGGTACTGATCATGTGCCGATTCCTTTCACTTAGCTACACGCACGCGTCGACCTGCGGGAGCGTGCGCCCGTGGGACATGAGCTTTCACGCGCTACAGGCGCCACACCAGTCGGCATTTTGCAGGACTAATATTTTGCTGGAGTCATTGTGTCGTCGATCCTCGGCGCCGCGGTCGCGCCGTTCATCGCGGTCGCGCTGTGGCAGGCCGGCGGCGGCAGCCCGTTCTGGGTCGGCATCTACCTCTCGGCCATGGCCGTGCTCACCCTCATCGCGCTCATCGTCTCCAAGGAGACGAAAGACGTGGACATGGACGCGTAAGCGAGCCGCACGGACCAGTTGCGGGGACGCAGACGGGTCGCGCCGCCACGGCGGGAGCGACCGTCTGCGTCCCCGCGGCGCATCATTTGGTATATCGGAAGTGCGGTGTATCAGTATGGATGGCTACGATACTTTGCGGTCGGCCAACGGCGCCGGCCGCGAAGGAGAGCACACCATGCAACGTTCCAGCCCACGTGTCTTGAGCGGCCTGTGCGCCGTGGCCTTGAGCGCAGCTGCGCTCGGCGCGGCCACCCCCGCGCTGGCGAGCGAGACGATGCCGGCCACCCCGCAGGCGGACATCCTGATCGTCGAGGATGCCGTCGCCTATAGCTCGCCCCGCCTGGACACCGCCGTCGCCGCGGAACTCCAGGCCGGTGACGTGGCCCCGGCGTACTGCGTCTTCACGAACGCCGGCCTCGAGTGGGTGAAGATCTTCGCCGACGACGTGTTCGGCTACGTGCAGAGCACGAGCGTGGAGGACGGAGTCGGCTTCTTCCTCCCCCGCCAGTGCGCGAGCGAGATCGAGACGTTCACCCTCCCCGCACCCGGCATGACCTTCGCGACGCCGGCGTGGGGCGTGCCACTCGAAGGATTCACCTGCCCTCCATCCTTCCCCTTCCTCGACGGTCGGGTGAGATTCCGCTGGACTCCGTTCGTTGACTTCATCAACAACTGGAACATCCCGGGCGTGCAGGCCCAGCGACCGGACTCGATCGGCATCGATCTCGGCACTCCCGTTGCCGTCGACGACCCGCACGGATCAGGCAGCTACATCGGCGGGTACACCGGCGGGTCGATGACCAACTCCGTGCTGTGGTCGGCGAGCGCCAAGCTCACGGCGACCTGCACGAACAATGCGACGTTCGCCGTTCTCGCCCCGAACTAGTGCGTGCGCGGGCGGGGAGCGGATGCCGCGGAGGCGCGAACGATTCAGGGCTCCCAGGTGAGGACGGCGTCTCGGAGCTCTGCAGGCGACCTGCTGCTGTCGAGCCGAAGTACGGGTTGTTCGAGTTGCGCGAGCCACGCTTCATGCCCGGCGCGGCTTCTGCCAGTGAACTCGGGATCGTCGTAGCTGCTCGCCCACGCCATGAACGCGCCCCAAGCCGCTTCGTCGATGGCCTCGCCCGATCGCCGCTGGGCCTCGCGTGCTTCCAGCCGGCGCAACCGTTCCGTCTGGTCCAGGGTCAGGAAGACCACCGCATCGCAGTCCGCGACGATGGCCTCACCCCAGCCGAGCATCGAACCGGATAGCACCCACGCTTCTCGCGGGACGAACACCTCACGCATCAGCGTCAGCCGGGCGCTTTGCGGGCGTTTGGTGACGTACGGCGGGATGGACGGGGTCCAGAAGTAGTCGTCCGCATCGGCGTGCGGTACCGCCCAGTGGTCAGCGAGTGCTCGGGCGAGCGTCGTCGTGCCGCTGCCACTCGCGCCCATCACGTGCAGTCTGGAACGTCGCATCCATCAATGATGGCCTGAACCGGAGGCCGCGCGAGATCGCAGACGTCGTGTCAGGCTGTGGCCGCGGCCCTTCCCGTTTCGCATGCGGTCGCACAGTTCCGGTCGGCGACCGTGTGAACATGCTAATATACCTATCTCCGTCGGCCACCCCGGCCGCCTGGGGCGTGCCACTGCGGGGGTTCGCGTGCCCCGCGGCCTTCCCGTTCCTACCGGATGCAGCCGGGAGTGCACACTTCGCGCTCGCCGCAACAACAACCAAGGAGGACACCCCATGCAGCGTCGGATCACCACACGGGTCTTGCCCGGCCTGTGCGCCGTCGTCCTGGGTGCATGTGCGCTCGGGTCGGCGGCGCCGGCACAGGCTGCCGAAACCACCCCGCCGGCGCCGCCACGGGTGGCCACCGTCAATGCAGCCGGGCCGGCATACAGTTCGCCGCGCCTGAACACGGCAGTGGCGGCGCAGCTTCAGGCTGGCGAACTGGTCTCGGTATTCTGCGGATTCACGAACGCGGGTCTCGAGTGGGTGAAGATCTTCGCACATGACTCGTTCGGTTTCGTTCAGAGTTCACGCGTGGCCGGCGGCGCCTCCGGTCTTCCCGGCGAGTGCCCGAACGAGATCGAGTCGATCGACCTCCCGGCGCCCGGCATGAGCTTCGGCTCACCGGCGTGGGGGGTCCCTCTTGAGGGTTTCACCTGTCCGTCGTCCTACCCGTTCCTCGACAACCGCCCACACACGCCGCCCGAGTTCTTGGACGGCGTGCTCACGACCTTCCTCCGAGGTGTGCAAATCGAACGAACGACCGGGGTCGCCGTCGACCTCGGTCGCGTGGTACCGGTGAACGACCCTCTGGGAACCGGCGAATACGTCGGCGGCTACACCGGAGGGTCGATCACCAACTATGTGGCCTGGGTGGCAAGCGCCAAGATCACGGCGACCTGCACGAAGAACGTGATCCACGCGCAGCGCGCGTGAGCTGTCCCACTCTCGTTTCTTCGCGAGGAGCGGGGCGGATGCTGCAGCATCCGCCCCGCTTCTGCGCGTCGCGGGCAGTCGTGGCGCAGCCCGTGCAGGATCGAAGCGACGCTTCTCGCATTCTCATATTCTGAGCGAGCCGACCACCTGCCCCGCGTCATTCCCATGCCATGGGGTATCCGCCGCCTGTTCGGGTGTGGCAACCCCTTCAGGACGCGCGACCGCGCGCCTAACATGGCTCGCGGAGGGGTGGCCGAGTCGCAGTCGGCATCGTCGACGCTCGTCACCCGGTGTGGGAGTGCGCGGATGATGAACACCACGATGGACATGATGAAGGACGCCATGTCGACGACCCAGATGAAGGGCATGGACATGGCGATGATGCAGGAGTGTATCGAGGCCCTCTCCGCGTGCGAGCAGGCGTGCGTCATGTGCGCCGACGCCGATGCGGGCGAGGGCATGGCGCGCTGCGCCGGCATGTGCGCGAACTGCGCCGACCTCTGCGGCACCATGATGCGCATGATGCTCCGGCCGAACGGCTGGGACATGGCCGTCATGATGTCGACCATGGAGAGCACCATGGCCATGTGCCGTGCGTGCTCGGCCGAGTGCATGATGCACGCGGAGATGAGCGAGCACTGCCGCATGTGCGCGATGGCCTGCGACCAGGCCGCCATGGCGCTCGAGAAGATGCTCGGCTCCATGCGTGGGATGATGCCCGCGATGTGACGCGCCTTGGAGAGCCGGTTCGGTTCCCGACGTTCAGGCGTCGGCGACGCTGAACCGGCTCTCGGCGTGCGCGAGCACGCCGTAGACACCGTGCACCGCGACCGGATCGCCGACGGTGAGCACGTCGTCGAGCGGCGCGTGATGCCAGAGGCGACGGATGCCTCCCCCGAGGTCGGCCACGGTGACGAAGCCCGCCCGGTCCACGTCGACGACGATCGCGTCGACCCACTTGCTCGGGGTTGCGTGCGCGAGGCGCGCCTGCACCGCATTCACGCCGTGCCCGGGCCGGTCGCTCACGCACGCCTCGTGCGACTCGCACCCGCGCATGACCATGACCCGGCCGGCGTGCGGCTGGGTGGCGGCGTGCGGTTCGGGGTGCGACATGAGAGCTCCTTGGATCGGTGCGAGCGACGATACGCCTGCCGCGCCGGCATGTCGCCGTGCGGCGTCACACACGGCAACACACCGGCCATCGGTGAGATCAGCGCCATGCATTTCCCTATCTAGTATACTGTTATGGTTATACTGCTTCGTCCACGAAACCCGATGTTCATGATCGCGAAGCGACGTTCGAGCAAGAAGGGCACCTGTATGAATCGCACCATCCGCCGCACCATCACCGGCCTGTGCGCAGCACTCGTCGGCGCGACCGTGTTCGCGGCCGCGGCACCGGCGAACGCCGCCGACTCCGCGTTCGAAGGGCCGGCGGGCCAGCTCCGCGCGGTCGTCGAGCGTGGGGACCTCTTCCCTACACCGCGCCCCGTCGGCGCGATCGGTGCGGTCGACGCGGGCACGTCGGTCGAGGCCTACTGCGGGTTCGTCAACGACGGCGCCGAATGGGTCAAGGTGAACCAGGGGGGCAAGATCGGCTTCATCAGAAGCAACGCGCTGGACACGCGTGCGCGCGGCCTGCCGACGACCTGCCCGAGCGAGGTCGAAACCGTACAGATCCCGACATTCGGGTACGACTTCGAGGTCACGGAGTCACTGGTCCCGGTGCCGGGGTTCACCTGCCCGGCCGGGTACCCCTACCTCCGCGACTTCCAGGCGCACGACACCCTCGAGCGCATCACACCCGGCGTGACGGTCAAACGCGATGAGGGCCGGGGCATCATCGTCGACACCGGGCTTCCGATCCACACCGTCGGAAACGGGTGGCGAATCCTCGGCTACACGGGTGGTTCGATGAGCAACTATGGCGGGGCGCAAACCGCCGGATTGATCGCCAGCTGCACAAGCAACCCTGACAAGGCCGCCACGTTTTGGTGAGCAGAGCCTGGTGAGCAGACCTGGTGAGCAGAGCCTGGTGAGCAGAGCCTGGTGACCTGACCGTCGCCACCGGTGCCCGGCGTCCCGCAGCGTGCGGGGCGCCGGGCACCGTCGCGTTTCGCGCCGACTCGGCCCTCCGCCGTCAATATCAGTTGACGATCGGATCCGCGTCAACTACGGTTGACGCATGGACTCGACGATCCGCACCGCGATCGCCGCCGCCGACGGCGACGACCCGTACCGCGCCCTCCGCCAGCTGCACCACGCCCGAATCGAGCTCACGCGCGAGCTCGACCGCGCTGAAGCCCTCGCCGTGCGTCGCGCCCGCACCGCGGGCGCGAGCTGGCAGGTCATCGCCATGGCCCTCGAGGTCAGCAAGCAGGCCGTGCACAAGAAGTACGGGCGCGGCTGACCCCGCACATCGTCGCACAACATTCTGGTATACTGGGAGGCCATCGGCTCCGATCGGGCCGAGACGCACCGTTCCGGGCGAACCACGCTCGGTTCAGAAAGGGCATCCAGTGCAGTCACTCGCGCATCGCGCACTCATCGGGCTCTCCGTCGCGGCCATCGGGGCCGGCGTGCTCACCGCGGGCACGCCGGCGTTCGCCGCCACCTCCGAATCCGTCGCCTCAGTGCAGGAGAGCGAAGTCCAGACCACGGGTCAATGGCGGAAGGCCTTGCACGACGTCGGACTGGTGAACACCCCGCGTCGCGGCGTCCCGCCCGTCGCCCAGATCCCGGCCGGATCCCCACTCGAGGCGTTCTGCGCCTTCGCGCACGACGGGCAAGAGTGGGTGAAGGTTCAGCACGTCGGTCAGTTCGGGTTCGTGCCGAATACCTCGATCACGGGCGGCAGCGCCGGACTCCCCCGCGAGTGCCCGAGCGAGATCGAGACCATCGACATCCCCGTGTTCAACCACGACTTTGCGTGGGGTGAGCACGGGGTGCCGCTCACGGGATTCACCTGCCCCACGAGCCAGCCCTTCCTTCTGGATCACAAATACCACCTCAACCCGTTCATGCTCGTGCCGAAGGGCGTCCGCGTGACGAACGAGGACAAGCTCATCCACGCGAACGCCGGCAACCCGACGTCGACCACGCACCACGGGGTCCAGTTCATCAACGGATTCGAGGGCGGCAGCGTCAGCCACTGGGGCAGCATGCTGCAGCAGAACGGCCAGGTCTGGGTCAGCTGCACCAACAACGTCGACAAGGCGTACCAGCACTGATCGTCGGTCACCCCGGGCGCCGCCCAGCCACGGCGCGTATGCTGCATGGCGGCGCCCGAGGCATCCGCACCTGTCCTTTCCGGCGCCGCGCCCCCAGGAAGAGGACATGACCGACAGCTCGACCCCCGCCGCCCGCCGTTCCCTGTTCCCGCGTCGCGACCGGACCGCGCCCACCGGGCCGCGTGCGACCGTGCGCCAGCTCGTGCCCTACCTGCTCGAGCACAAGGGCGTCATCGCGTTCGTGATCGTGCTGAGCCTGCTGCTGGCCGCCGCGAGCCTCGCGCAGCCACTCGTCGTCGGCCAGGTCATCTCGCTCGTCGAAGACGGGCAGCCGCTCGACGGGCTCATCTGGCTGCTCGTCATCCTCGTCATCGCGCAGGGCGTGATCAGCGGGTATCAGCACTACCTCTTGCAGCGCACGGGTGAGGGCATCGTGCTCGCGAGCCGCAAGCGGCTCATCGCGCGCATCTTGAACCTCCCGATCGCCGAGTTCGACACCCGCCGCACCGGCGACCTCGTCTCGCGCGTCGGCAGCGACACGACCCTGCTGCGCGCGGTGCTCACCCAGGGCGGCGTCGAAGCGATCGGCGGCATCGTCACCTTCGTCGGCGCGCTCGTCGCGATGCTCATCCTCGACGCCGTGCTGCTCGGGCTCACCGTGCTCGTGGTCGCGATCGCGCTCGGCACGGCGACCGTGCTCTCGATGCGGATCCGGGAGGCCTCGCAGCAGGCGCAGACCAAGGTCGGCGCGCTCGCGTCGTCGGTCGAGCGCGCGATCAGCTCGGTGCGCACCATCCGCGCGGCGGGTGCGACCAAGCGCGAGATCGAGGCCACCAACGCCGACGCCGAGGGCGCGTGGCAGCTCGGCGTGCGCGTCGCGAAGATCTCGGCGCTCGTGGTGCCCGTCGCAGGCATCGCCATGCAGGTGTCGTTCCTCGTCGTGCTCGGCGTCGGCGGGTACCGCGTCGCCGACGGGTCGACCTCGATCGCGAACCTCGTCGCGTTCATCCTGTTCCTGTTCCTCATGATCATGCCGCTCGGTCAGATCCTCGGCGCGCTCATGGCGATCAACCAGGCGCTCGGCGCGCTCGGCCGCATCCAAGAGGTGCTCGACCTGCCCGACGAGCAGCAGCACGACCGTGAGCTCGCCCCGCTCGCCGTCATCGTGGGCCCCGCGAACGAGGGCCTGCTGCCCGACGCACCCGCGCTCGCGTTCGACGACGTGTCGTTCGCGTACGCGAAGACCACGCCGAACGATCCGGCGGATCCCGGCAACGAGTCGGCCGACGAGCACGAGCCCGAACCGAACGTGACCGACACGCAGCCGGTGCTGCGCGGGGTGTCGTTCGAGGTGCCGCGCGGCGAGCGCGTCGCGCTCGTCGGGCCATCGGGTGCGGGCAAGTCCACGATCCTCGCGCTCATCGAGCGCTTCTACGACCCGAGCGTCGGCGCGGTGCGCCTCGGCGGGCTGGACCTGCGCTCGCTCGACCGCGACGATCTGCGCGCCCAGATCGGCTACGTCGAGCAGGATGCCCCGGTGCTGGCCGGGACCATCCGCGACAACCTCAAGCTGGGCAGCCCCGACGCGTCCGACGACGAGTGCGAGCACGTGCTCCGCACGGTCAACCTCGACCGGGTGCTCGACCGCGACCCCGCAGGGCTCGACGCGCAGGTCGGTGAAGACGGCATCATGCTCTCCGGCGGTGAGCGTCAGCGGCTCGCGATCGCACGGGCGCTGCTCGCCGCACCGCCGATCCTGCTGCTCGACGAGTCCACGTCGTCGCTCGACGGTGTGAACGAGCGGCTCATGCGTGAGGCGATCGACGCCGTCTCGGCCGGGCGGACCCTGATCGTGATCGCGCACCGCTTGTCGACCGTCATCGACTCCGACCGCATCATCGTGCTCGACGAGGGTCGTGTCATCGGCGAGGGCACGCACGCCCAACTCGTCGAGACCGTGCCGCTGTACCGTTCGCTCGCGGAGCACCAGCTGCTCGTCTGAGGCGGCTCTGCCTGCTCATCTGAGCACGGCGCTGGTCAGTTGGCTTTTTCTGCGGAATGTCCTGAGCACTTCTCAGGGATGATACGGATGTCGCATCGGCGCCGCATCCGTACCGTGGCGTCATCCGTTTGATCCCTGCCGGTCGCGCTGCGTCCGGCCGAACGAAGGCCCAGCCCATGACCCTCATCCACGCCGAACCCCAGACCGCGGTGGCGCAGACCGCGGAGGTGCAGACCGCGGAGGCGCAGACCACCGAGGCGCAGACCTCCGATCTCGACCACGCCCAGCCCGAGGCGTCCGGCATCGCCCAGCCCGAGGCATCCGGCACCGCCGTCATCACCGACACCGACCGTACCGAGGCGACCCGCGTCGCGACCTTCGCGGTCGAGCCGCCGTACGCCGTGATCGCGGCACTCGGCCGGCCCGACCAGATCGCGGCGACCGACACCCTTCCGGCCGAGACCCTCGGCGACGGGTTCGACGGCATGGGCCGTCGGATGCGTGCGTGGTTGCGGCAGTGGGAGCCCGTCGCGGTGCCCGCGTTCGAGGCGGTCCGCGATGCGTACCCGGAGGCGGAGCGCCGCAGCTCGCTGCGCTCCCCCGAGTGTCGCCCCGACGGTGCCGTGCGCGTGACCGCGAGCCTGTACGACCCGCCGACCCGCACCGGTGCGCCGCTCGCCTGGTCGCGCAATTGGGTGAGCGTCGTGACCCTCCCCCGGGTCACCGAGCCCGGCCGGCTGCACTACCGGTTCAGTGTCGGCAGCCGGCTCGTGCTCGACGGCCAGGCCGAGACCAGCCTCGTCTCGACGAGCCTCAACTTCGGCATCGTGGCCGATGTCGCCACGGCGAGCCCGTTCGACGCGCCTGGCTTCGCGACGCCGATCGCGCGCCCGCTCGTCGCCGTGCAGTGCCGTGAGGACGCCGACGTCGGTGCCGCCCAGGAGTTCGAGGGATCGATCGACGTCGAAGCCGGCGACACGCCCGCCATGGCGTTCGTGATCGGCACCGACCTGCTCTTCCGCGACGGCTGGGTGCGCGTGCACGAAGGGTCGAGCTCGTGGGTCGGCCCGGCCGGCGCCGGCGCCTCGGGCACGGTCGAGACCCGCTTCACGCCCACCGCCCTGCTCGCCATGTTCGGCGAGCAGGCCTGATTCTTCCGCCCCGGTTACCCGAAACGAAGTACCCGTTCCACCGCACCACCCCCAGACGCGGCCCGGCGACCCGAACGCCGGGCCGCGTCGTCGCGCGCATCCGCTCGGCCCTTTCGCCGAACGGTCGCAGATGGCGGGTGCTGCGCTCGGACGCACCATCTGCGACCGCTCGGCGGGTGTGATGCCGGGGTTGCGGCGGGCCGGGCGGATGCCTCGGGCGCATACACTCGCGACATGGCGAGGTACGTCGTGGTTCTGCCGCTCGCCGCGCTCGAGCGCGGCGACGAGTTCACGGTCGCGGACTGGCCGCTGCACGTGACCGTGGTCGAGCCGTTCGAATCGGACGCACCCCCCGGCGAGTTGGTGGCTGCATTGGCGCCCGTCGCCGCCGGTGCGCACGTGGTGCGCACCACCGCGGGCGAGGATGCCATGTTCGGGCGGCGACGGGACGTGACCGTCAGCCTGATCCGCGACGGCGGTGAGATCACCGCGCTCCGCGACGCAGCGCTGACCGCGCTCGCGCCCACGGGACTCGACCTCCGGCGCGTGCGGCCAGACTTTCGCCCGCACGTGACCGAGAAACGCCACGGCCGGCTGTATGCGGGCGATCATGTGACGTTCGACCGACTGGCGCTGATCGACATGCGCCCGCCCGCCGGCTCACATCACCGCGCGGTGGTCGGGGTGCTCGGGCTCGGGGCGCCCGAGTCTCGTTGAGCATCTGTGGCGGCGGGCTCGGCGAGGACACCCTCGTCCGATTCGTCTGCGCGCCCGCCGCGCCACTTCTGCCACGGCCACCGGCCCGTGATCTCGAGCTCGAGCGACCAGCTCAGGAACGTCCGGATGAGCACGATGATCCCGAGCACCGCGACCGACTCGAGCGTCGGCGTGACCGCGACCGTCTTGATGATGTCGGCGGCGACGAGCAGTTCCAGGCCGAGCAGGATGGCCCGGCCGAGCACCCGCCGGAACCGTGTGTAGAGCGGACCGGACCGACGCAGGCGCCGCACCGCGGCGTCGCCGAGCGCGAAGAGCACGCCGATGACGATCGCGATGACGCCGATCACATCGATGACCGTGCCGACCGTCTCGATCGTCCGCCCGAAGTCCATGCCGCCGCCCCTCGTCGTTCGCGCTCACGTTAGCGCTGCGAACCCGCCGCTCCGCGGCAACCCGCCGCAACGGCCCACGAGACGACGCCGCTCACCGCGCACACCGATGCGTCGCGGCGGTCGCCGCGACGCATCGGCGTGCGAGTGACATCGTGCATGCCTCACACCCTCGAACCGCCCGCCGATCTCAGGCGGGCATGCGCTCCAGGTGGTAGCGCAGGCTCGCGAGCTCGGCGTTCAGCGCGGCGGGCACCCGGTCGCCGAACTGGGCGAAGTACTCCTCGGTGAGGCGGCACTCGTCGAGCCAGGAGTCGCGGTCGACGTCGAAGAGGTGCGCCACGGTCTCGTCGCTGAGCTCGAGCCCGTCGAGGTCGAGCGATCCGGTGGCGGGAAGCATCCCGATCGGCGTCTCCACCGCGGCCGATTCGCCCTCGAGCCGCCCGACGATCCACTCGAGCACGCGCGAGTTCTCGCCGAAGCCGGGCCAGAGGAACGAGCCGTCCGCGCCCTTCCGGAACCAGTTGACCTGGAAGATCCGCGGCGCCCGCTCACCGAGCACTCGACCCATCTTGACCCAGTGACCCCAGTAGTCGGCCATGTTGTAGCCGCAGAACGGCAGCATCGCGAACGGGTCGCGACGGAGTTCCCCGACGGTCCCTTCGGCGGCCGCGGTCTGCTCCGACGAGATTGTCGCGCCCATGAACACGCCGTGCTTCCAGGAGCGCGCCTCGGCTACCAGAGGGACGTTCGTGGCCCGTCGGCCGCCGAACAGGATCGCGTCGATGGGCACGCCGTCGTGGGCGTCCCAGTCGTCCGAGATCTGCGGGCACTGGTCGGCCGCGACGGTGAAGCGCGAGTTCGGGTGCGCGGCAGGCCGGCCGGACTCCGGCGTCCACGGGTTGCCCTCCCAGTCGGTCAGCTCGGCGGGCGGCGTGTCGGTGAGGCCCTCCCACCACACGTCGCCATCGGGCCGCAGCGCCACATTGGTGAAGATCGTGTTGCCCCAGAGCGTCTGCACGGCGGTCGGGTTCGTCGTCTCGCCGGTGCCCGGCGCGACGCCGAAGAATCCCGCCTCCGGATTGATCGCGTACAGCCGGCCATCGTCGCCGGGACGCATCCAGGCGATGTCGTCGCCGATCGTCTCGACGGCCCATCCCGGGATGGTCGGCTGCAGCATCGCGAGGTTGGTCTTGCCGCACGCGGACGGGAAGGCCGCGGCGACGTGGTACGCCTTGCCGGTCGGCGCGGTGATCTTGATGAGCAGCATGTGCTCGGCGAGCCAGCCCTCGTCGCGAGCCATGACGCTCGCGATGCGCAGCGCGAAGCACTTCTTCGCGAGCAGCGCATTGCCGCCGTAGCCCGAGCCGTACGACCAGATCTCACGCGAGTCCGGGAACTGCACGATGTACTTCGTGTCACTGCACGGCCAGTCGACCTCGGCGCGAGGATGGCCGACGCCGTCGACGAGTGGGTAGCCGACGGAGTGCACGGTGCGCACCCACGGCTCGCCGGCCTCGATGAGTCGCAGCACCTGTTCGCCCATGCGGGTCATGATCCCCATGGACAGCACGACGTACGGCGAGTCCGTGATCTCGACGCCGAGCTGCGAGATGGGCCCGCCGAGCGGCCCCATCGAGAACGGCACGACGTACATCGTGCGGCCCTTCATCGAACCGTCGAACACGTCGGTGAGCTCTTCGCGCATCTCGCGCGGGTCGCGCCAGTTGTTCGTGGGGCCGGCATCCTCTTCGTAGGTCGAGCAGATGAACGTGCGGTCTTCGACGCGCGCGACGTCGGACGGGTCGGTGCGCGCGAGGTAGCTGTTCGGGCGCCACTCGGGATTCAGCTTGATGAGCTTGCCTTCGGCGACGAGCTGTTTGGTCAGGAGGTCGGCCTCGTGGCGCGATCCGTCGCACCAGACGATCTCGTCGGGCTTCGTGAGCGCGGCGATGTCGGCGACCCAGGCGGCGAGCGCAGGATCGGTCGTGCCGCGACGAGCGGCGCCGGAGTCGGTCGGAGTCGAGAGCTCGGAAAGGGTCATCGTCGTCCTGTTTCGTCTGTCCGGCGGCACCGGATGCGTGGTGGTGGTCCCAGGCTGTGTTAACAGCATGCGCCGGTTCGAGGCATCCGCACCACGAAATAAGCCGTTAAGAACCGGAATTCTTTCGCTATGTTTAAACCATGAAGGCCGGTAGCGCAGATCTCGCCATCCTCGGACAACGCATCCGCCACTTCCGCGGCGAGCGTGGCTTGACCCTCGACCAGGTCGGCGAGGCGGTCGGCCTGGCGGGCAGCCAGCTCTCCCTGATCGAGAACGGCAAACGCGAACCGAAGCTGTCGGTGCTCGACGCACTTGCGGCCGCACTCGGTGTCGAGCTGTCGGCGCTGCTTGCGCGCGAGGCGCCGAGCCCGCGCGCGGCGCTCGAGCTCGAGCTCGCGCGCGCCCAGGCCAGCCCCCTGTACGCGAGCCTCGGCCTGCCGTCGATCAAGCCCGGCCGCGGCGTGGGCGATGAGACGCTGCGCGTGATCGTCGGACTCCATCACGAGCTGCAACGCCGGGCGAGCGAGGCGATCGCCACGCCCGAGGAGGCGCGTCGTGCCAACACCGAGCTCCGCGAACGGCTGCGTGCACGCGACAACTACCTTCCGCACATCGAGCAACTCGCCGAGGATCGCGTGCGCGCCTCAGGCCACCGCGTCGGCGCGCTCACGCACCGCGAGGTGAGCGTCATGGCCGAGCAGCTCGGGTTCCAGCTCATCTACGTGAACGACCTGCCCGATTCGACGCGTTCGATCACGGACCTCGCGAACGGACGGATCTACCTGCCGCCGGCGTCGATCCCCGGCGGTCACGGCCTACGCGCCATGGCCCTGCAGGCCCTCGCGCACCGGCTGCTCGGGCACACGCCGCCCGCGAGCTACGACGAGTTCCTGCAGCAGCGCCTCGAGATCAACTACTTCGCGGCCGCGTGCCTCATGCCTCGCGAGGCATCCGTCGCCTTCCTCCAGGAGGCGAAGAAAGAGAAGCGGCTCGCCATCGAGGACTTCCGCGACGCCTTCGGCGTCACCCATGAGGCCGCCGCACTGCGGTTCACGAACCTCGCGACGAGCCACCTCGACATGACGCTGCACTTCCTCCGCGTCAACGGTGACGGTGCGCTGCTGAAGGGGTACGAGAACGACGGGCTGCCACTGCCGACCGATGTCACCGGCTCGATCGAGGGTCAGTGGGTCTGCAAGAGGTGGAGCGCCCGGACGGCGTTCGAGCACACGAACCGCACGACCGAGAACTACCAGTACACGGACACGCCGGCCGGCACGTTCTGGTGCGCCACGCAGACGGGCCGGGCGGAGCCTTCCGAGTTCTCCATCACGGTCGGCGTGCCGTTCAACCAGGCCAAGTGGTTCCGCGGGCGCGAGACGAACGTCCGGGTGTCGTCCACGTGCCCGGATGACGCGTGCTGTCGCCGCGCGCCGGCCGATCTGTCCGAACGCTGGGCGGGGCAGGCATGGCCGAGCGCGCGCCTGCACGCGCACGTGCTGTCGCCGTTGCCGTCAGGCACGTTCCCGGGCGTGGACGACGTCGAGGTCTACAGCTTCCTGGAGGCGCACGCGGGCGAGTAGCGCATGCGACCGCCGTCCCGGGTCGACGAGTCGTCGGTGATCCTCGGCGACTCGCCGTGCTCGGGCGCCGTTACTCGGCGTGTCGCTCGGAATTGCCGACGACTCGCATCGGGCTGCGCTCACACGATGACGTGCGTGTTGCAATAGTGTGTGTCACACAGTATCGTGTGTGCCATGAGCGCGGATGAGATCACCGGCGGACATCAGCAGGAGCTGCGTCGCGGCACCGCGGTACTGGCCTGCCTGATCCGGCTTCGCACGCCCGACTACGGGTATGCGCTGCTGGAGTCGCTGAACGGGCTCGGCATCGCCGTCGATGCGAACACGCTCTACCCGCTGCTGCGCCGACTCGAGAAGCAGGGGCTCCTCACGAGCGAGTGGAACACCGACGAGGCACGGCCCCGCAAGTTCTACCGCACGAGCCCCGACGGCGAACGCCTTGCCGGCGTGCTGACCGCGGACTGGAAGCTGATCGACCAGGCGCTCACGCGCCTCACCGAGGGAGACGAACGATGACCACGGCATCTCTGACCGACCGTTACGTGTACGCGGCCGCGCGCACGGTTCCCGAGGCGCAGCGCGCCGAGGTCGAGCGCGAGCTCCGTGAACGTATCGGCGACGAGACCGACGCACTGATCGAGACCGGCCACGCGCCCGACGAGGCGGAGCGCGCCGCGCTCACCGAGCTCGGCGACCCGCTGGTCGTGGCAGCCGACTACGTCGACCGGCCCTTGCGACTCATCGGCCCGCGGTACTACCCCATGTGGCTGAGGCTGCTCAAGCTGCTGTACGCCATCGTGCTGCCGATCGCGGCCGGCGGCGTGCTGCTCGGGCAGATCATCTCGGGGGCGCCGATCGGTGCCGCCATCGGCACGACGGTCGTCACCGCGATCCAGGTCACGGTGAACATCGGGTTCTGGACGACGCTCGTGTTCGCGGTTCTGGAGCGAACGACGAGCGGGCACGACCTCACGCTCACGTGGACACCCGACCAGTTGCCCGAGCTGCCGCACCCGACGAGCGGGAACCGGTCGAACCGGCTCAGCGAGCTCATCGGGTCGCTGGTGTTCCTCGGGCTCTTCGCGGTCGCGCTCGTCGTACAGCAGTTCGGCATGGCCTTCCGCGGCGGCCCCGACGGCGGCGCCGTCCCGGTGCTGAACCCCGAGCTGTGGAGCTTCTGGATTCCGTTCTTCCTCGCGCTGATCGCGCTCGAGATCCTGTTCGCCGTCGCGGTGTACGCGTGGGGCTGGAACTGGTGGCTCGTCGCCGGGAACCTCGCGCTCAACGTCGCGTTCACGGTTCCCGCGCTCTGGCTCCTGCTCACCGGGCAGCTCTTCAGCGACGCATTCATCGAGCTCATCCGCTGGCCGTGGGGCGACGCGGGCCCGATCGTGATCGCGTTCGTCGTCGTCGCGACGATCGGCGTCGCGATCTGGGACGTGGTCGACGGTGCCATCAAGGCGTACCGCGCGTCCCGCGCCCGCACGCGCACTGCCTGACCCCCTCCCGTCCTCCCGTCCGTCCTCCCTCCCCGCCTCCGTCCCCCCATCCCCCCATCTCTCCTCCCTCCCCGAGTGTTAACGAAACGGCTCGGATGCACCGCCGAATCGTCATCACTCGGAGCGTTTCGTCATCACTCGACGGGGTCGGTGGGGTGGGGTGGGGTGGGTGGGGTGGGGTGGGTGGGTGGGTGGGCGGGCGGGCGGGGGCGGGGTTACTTGGGTTGCATGCGGATGGCGCCGTCGAGGCGGATGGTCTCGCCGTTCAGCATCGGGTTGGCGATGATCGAGCGGACCAGCGCGGCGTACTCGGTCGGGTGCCCGAGGCGGGACGGATGCGGCACCTGGGCACCGAGCGAGTCCTGCAGCTCCTGCGGCATCCCGGCCATCATCGGAGTCTCGAAGATGCCCGGCGCGATCGTGACCACGCGGATCAACAGCTTCGACAGGTCCCGCGCGAGCGGGAGCGTCATGCCGACCACGCCGGCCTTGGACGCGGCGTAGGCCGCCTGCCCGATCTGCCCGTCGAACGCCGCGACCGATGCGGTGTTCACAATGACCCCGCGCTCGGCGGTGGCGGGTCCGCCCGGCAGGGCGGCCGTGACGGGTTCGGTCTCGGCGATGGCCGCGGCGGCGAGCCTGGTCACGTTGAACGTGCCGACGAGGTTCACCCGGATGGTCCGCTCGAACGCCTCCAGCGGCGCCGGCCCCTCACGGCCGACCGTGCGGTTCGCCGTCACGATGCCCGCACAGTTCACCACCACGCGGAGCGGCCCGAGTGCGGCCGCGGCCTCGATCGCCGTGCGCACCTGTGCCTCATCCGAGACATCCGCCCCGACGAAGCGCGCCCGCTCGCCGAGCTCCCGCGCCGCCGTCTCACCGCGATCGCCGGGCAGATCCACGAGCACGACGCTCGCGCCGCCCTCGACGAGCGCCGCCGCCGTCGCGCGGCCCAGCCCTGACGCCGCGCCCGTGACGATCGCCGATACCCCGCTCAGATCCATGCACGTTCTCCTTGTCTGGGTGCCGCTCGTCGAGGAACGGTCGCGGTCACACGCGCTCGATGATGGTCGCGTTGGCCATGCCGCCGCCCTCACACATGGTCTGCAGACCGTACCGGCCGCCGGTCGCCTCGAGCTGCGCGACCAGTGTGGTCAAGAGGCGGGTGCCGCTCGACCCGAGCGCGTGCCCGAGCGCGATGGCGCCGCCGCGCGGGTTCAGCTTGGCTTCGTCGGCGCCGGTCTCGGCGAGCCAGGCGAGCGGGACCGACGCGAACGCCTCGTTGACCTCGTACGCGTCGATGTCGTCGTGGCCGAGGCCGGCGCGCGCCAGCACGCGCTCGGTCGCCGGGATGACGCCGGTCAGCATCAGCATCGGGTCGCTGCCGACGACCGCGAACGAGCGGAAGCGGGCGCGCGGTTCGAGGCCGAGTCGCTCAGCGGCCTCGGCGCTCATGATCAAGGCGGCGGATGCCCCGTCGGTGAGCGGTGACGACGACCCCGCCGTGATCCGCCACTCGAGCTCAGGGAACCGGGCTGCGAGCTCGTCGGTGCGGAACGCCGGCGGGAGCTCGGCGAGCCCGTCGACCGTGGTGCCGGGCCGCACCGTCTCGTCGGTGAGCGAGTCGACGCCGGGCACCGGGATGACCTCGGCCGCGAATGCGCCCGCCTCCGCCGCGTCCGCCGCGAGGCGATGCGACCGGGCCGCGAACGCATCGAGCACCTCGCGCGTGAGCCCCCACTTCGCGGCGATGAGCTCGGCCGAGACACCCTGCCCGACCAGTCCGTCGGGGTACCGGCCGCGCAGCCGCGCGCCGTACGGATCGGCACCGGCGAGGCTCGATCCGAGCGGGACCCGGCTCATCGACTCGACGCCGCACGCGATCACGATGTCGGCCTGCCCGGCCAGCACGGCCTGGGCCGCGAACGTCGCGGTCTGCTGACTCGAGCCGCACTGCCGGTCGACCGTCGTGCCCGGCACCGTCTCGGGGAAGCCGGCGGCGAGCACGGCGTTCCTCGTCACGTTGAACGACTGCTCGCCGACCTGGCTGACGCAGCCGCCGATGACGTCGTCGATCAGTCCGGGGTCGAGGTCGTTGCGGTTGACGATCGTGTCGAGCACGCTCGCGAGCAGGTCGACCGGGTGGGTGCCGGACAGCCTGCCGCCGGGCTTCCCGCGCCCGACCGGCGTGCGCACGACGTCGACGATGACGGCTTCGGTGCTCATACCTCAACCCTACGAGGCTCCGCACTCCGCTGGTCGGGAAGCGCCCGACAAAGAGGACGGGTATCGGGTCTCGAGACGCTCCCTCCTCGACCGGCGAGGACGCTACTCGACCAACGAGGCGCGCTCGACCCGCACGGGTTCGCGCTCGGGCAGCACCATCGGGTGCGCGCCCGCCATCGCCTCGAGGACGCGGACGACCTGGCACGAGTAGCCGAACTCGTTGTCGTACCAGACGTAGAGCACGACATCGGTGCCGTCGGCGATGGTCGCGAGCCCGTCGACGATGCCCGCACGGTTCGAGCCGACGAAGTCGGTCGAGACGACATCGGCCGACTCGATGTAGTCGACCTGCTGCCGCAGCGGCGACGTCAGCGAGACGCGGCGCAGGTAGCCGTTCAGCTCCGACTTCTCGGTGGGCCGCTCGAGCTGCAGGTTCAAGATCGCGAGCGAGACATCCGGCGTCGGAACACGGATCGCGCTCCCCGTGAGCCGGCCGGCGAGCTGCGGCAGCGCCTTCGCGACCGCCTTCGCCGCCCCGGTCTCGGCGATCACCATGTTCAGCACCGCGGACCGGCCACGGCGGTCGCCCTTGTGGAAGTTGTCGATCAGGTTCTGGTCGTTCGTGAACGAGTGCACGGTCTCGACATGCCCACGGACGACGCCGTAGGCGTCGTCGATCGCGGCCAGCACGGGCGTGATCGCGTTCGTCGTGCACGACGCCGCCGACAGGATCGCATCGCCCGGCGTGATGGCATCGTGGTTGATGCCGTGCACGATGTTCTTGATCGCGCCCTTGCCGGGCGCCGTGAGCAGCACGCGGGCGACGCCCGGCGCCCGCAGGTGCTGCGAGAGCCCCGCCTCGTCACGCCACCGACCCGTGTTGTCGACCACGATCGCGTCGCTGATGCCGTACGCCGTGTAGTCGACCGAGGCCGGGTCGTCGGAGTAGATGACCTGGATCAGCGTGCCGTTCGCGAGGATCGTGTTCCGCTCCTCGTCGACCTCGATCGTGCCGGCGAACGGCCCGTGCACCGAATCACGGCGCAGCAGACTCGCGCGCTTCTGCAGGTCGTTCTCGGCCCCCCGGCGCACGACGATCGCGCGCAGCCGCAGGCCGTGCCCGTTGCCCGCATGCGCGATCAGGATGCGCGCGAGCAGCCGGCCGATGCGGCCGAACCCGTAGAGCACGACGTCGGCGCCCGCCGGCGCCGCGTCGCCATCGGCGTCAGCGACGAGCACCGGCGCGAGCTCACTGCGCAGGAAGTCCACGAGATCGGATGCCCCGCCCGCGGCCACGGTGTCACGGTACCGCTGCACGAGCCGCGCCACATCGATCGAGGCCGGCCCCGGGCCCACCTCGCGCAGCGCCTCGAGGAGGCGGATCGTGTCTTCCGGGTCGAGCTCGACGTCCTCGGCCTGCCGGGCGAAGCGATGCGCCTTCAGCAGGTCGACCGGCGACCGGTTGATCAGCCGGCGACCGTGGATCGAGGTCACCACCCCGAACTCGCGGTACAGACCGCCGATCAGCGGGATCATGCGCTCGGCGAGTTCCTCCCGGGCGATCCAGTCTCGGCGTCGGGCATCGAACTCGTCATTCACGTGCGCGTCCTCTCAGCCGAGCCACCGGTGGGCAGCGTCGACCACACTCGTTGAAGGGATGCTTCGATCCTAGAGGGACGCGTCAGGCCGGGGCGACCTCAGCGTCGACGGCGACGTCGTCCACGAACGAGATGTTGTAGACCGCGATGCGCTGCGGCACACCGTCGAAGGCGGCCGCTCGCGCGTCGGATGCGAGGTAGGCCTGCTCGAGCTCGGCGAACCGCTCACGGTCGCCCTCGGCGCTGACGGCCCACACGAACTCGTTCGTCTCACGGAGTCCGTACGCGAACTCGATCGCGAAGCCCGCCGCGGGCCGCACGGTGGGCATGGTGCCGTCGAACCAGGCGAGGAAGGCGTCGTATTCCCCGTCGACGAGCGTGTACCGGCGCAGCTGAATCGTCTTCACGCGGTCCATCTTGCCAGGAGCGCGCGGGGCCTCCGTGCCAGACGATAGGCAGGACGAGCGCGCCGCGGTCAGTTCAGTGCGCCGGGCACCGCGAGGGCGTCGATCCACTCGAGCAGGCGTGGCACGGCACGGTACCCGATCGCGCCGTGGTCGATGTCGGGATACTCGACGTACTCGACGGCGTTGCCGTTCGCCGCGAGCCCGTCGGCGTACGCCTTCGTCTCGGCCGGGTCGATGAGCTCGTCGGCGAGGCCCTGCGCGACGAAGACCGGCAGGTCGGCGGGCACCGCGTCGGGCACGTTCTCGGCGAGCAACGTCGCCCATGGCTCGGTCGCCGCCGGGTCCGCGGTCATGAACCCTCCGACGAGCGGCCGGGCGAGATCGTGCAGCTCGGTCGATTGCGTGGCGAGGCACAGGTCGTTCATGGCCGGCACGGCGGCGACGCCCGCGGGCGAGAGGATCGACTCGAGCGTCGCACCCGGCGTGGTCGGCCCGTAGACCTCGGCGTATGCGGCGAACGCGTAGGCGCCGATCGTGACGCCCGAGATATCGTCGAGGTGCGCATCGATGAGCTTCGGCAGGTTCGCGGCGGGCGCGGCGACCGCCACCCCGTGCACCTCGAGCTCGGGCGCGTACGAGGACGCGGCGGATGCGGCGAAGAGCGCCGCCTGCCCGCCCTGCGAGTGGCCCCACGTGACGAGGTCGTCACCCGCGTCGGTCTCGGGCAGGTGCTGCGCCGCGCGCACGGCGTCGAGCACCGCGGTGGCCGCCGTCGCGCCGACGAGGTAGGAGTTCGGGCCGTCGACACCGCCGCCGACGTAGTCGGTCGCGGCCACCACGAAGCCGCGGTCGAGCAGGTCGCCGAGCCCCTCCATGAGCAGGAACGGGTCGATCCACCTGGACGGGGCGCAGTCGGGCGCGGTGCCGGTCGTGGGGTGGCCCCAACCGACGACCGGTCGACCGCCGTCGGGCGCCGAGCCGGTCGGGGCGACGACCAGGCCCGAGGAGAGCACGGGATCGCCGGCCTGATCGGTCGTGTGATAGATCACACGCCAGGCGCGCGCATCGTCGGGCGCGCCGACGATCTCCTGCGAGCGCACGAGCGTGCCGGGGTCGCCGGATGCCACGTCGTCGGGCAGCTCGTAGAAGCCCTCGATCGTGGGCTCCTCGACCTCGTCCTCGATGAGCCGGTCGGCGAAGCTGCAGCCGCCGAGCAGCACCGCGAGGCATCCGGCCGCGATCGCGGTGCCGAGCCGGCGCCCACGGCGCGAGGCAGCGTGGGACGCGGGGGGAACCGACGACCACGCGTCACCGCGGTCGATGACCCGCGGGACGGGATCGGGTGCGGTCACGGCGGTCCCTTTCATGCTGCTCTCACTGTGCCACACGTGGCCCGCGTCACTCCGTCTCGACGGGACGCAGAACGCCGGGGCCGACGTGTGCGTCGGCCCCGGCGTCCGGAGTGCGGAAAGCGCGGTGCGGGGATCAGCCCGCGGCGCACACCTCGCCGATGGCGGTGAGCTCGGTCTGCACATTCTGGGTGGTCTCCATGAACGCGTTCATGTCGAGCGCGGCCGGATCGGCGGCGGCGGCCTGGGCCTGCGCGACGAGCTCCTCGAACGCGACGCCTGCCGAGTCGGCCTGCGCCTTCACCTCGGCGTTGCCGAGGCCGTTGCGGACCTCGGCGAACTCGACGACGAACGCGTTGAGCTTCTCGACGGCGGCATTCGGATCGGCGCTGAGCTCGGACACACCCTCCTGGAGCGCGCTGGTGGATGCCGAGAGCCCCTCCTGCAGGTCGGCGCACGCCTCGGCGACGGTCTGGTCGGTGGCGGTGTTCATGTCACGCGAGTTCGAGTCGGAGCCGGAGCTGCCGGACTCGTCGGGCCCGCCGGAGGACGAGGAGTCCGCAGCGCAGCCGGTGAGCAGAAGCCCACCGAGCGCGAGCACGGCGAGCGCGGATACGTGGCGGCGAGAAGGCATAGGGAAGCGTCTCCTTGACGGTGAGGTGGGTTGGACAGCGATGCTGCGCTTCCACGCTACCGATGAGGACTGCGGATTCCGATTCGGAGCCCCGGGGTTGATTTTGTGCCGCGCGTGAGGGTCAGATCTGCACGGCCGTCACGTGCGCTCGTCAGGCGAGGAAGCCGAGGGCGGCGGCCTTGAACTCGCGGCTCGTGAGCGTTGAGACGTGGTCGCGGCCGGCGATGCGCAGGACGTCGCTGCCCCGCGCCGCAGCGAACTCCTCCACGCCGTCGGGCACAGGGTCGAGCTCGCCGGCCACGAAGAGCACGGGCACCTCGGCCGGGATGACCAGCGGCGCCCCCGCGACGCCCTCGATGCACGCGAGCAATGCGGCCCGGTCGGCGCCGGCGTCCACGGCCGGGCGGAGGACCTGCTCGATGACCGGGTTCCTCGCCGGCTCGCCGCGCAGCAGCACGCCGCGCGCGTCATCGAGATCCCACGACGCGAACAGCTCGTTCGGCCCGGCTCCGCCCACGATCGCGCGGCGCAGCCGCCCCGGTGCCGCCGTCGCGAACGCCGACAGCGCGCGATTGCCCATCGAGTAGGCGACGAGGTCGACCCGGTCGACTCCGGCCGAGTCGAGCACGGCGACGAGGTCGTCGCCGAACCGCTCCGGGAGATAGGCGGATGCCTCGGCCGGCTTGTCGCTCTCGCCGTGCCCACGCAGATCGACGGTCAGCACGGCGTGCCCAGCCGCCTGCAGCGCGTTCACCCACCCGGTGCCCTCCCAGGTGATCCGCGCGTTCGACGCGAAGCCGTGCACGAGCAGCACCGGCACCGTCAGAATGTCCGCGGACTCCGAGGCATCCGCCCCGCCCGAGGCATCCGCCCCACCCTGCGTCGCCGCCTCGAAGACGCGGTACGCGATCAACGCGCCGTCGGGGCTGTCGGCGTACAGGACCGGCGCCTCGGGCGCCGACGCCTGCCTCACTCGCGGGCCTCGCCGAGGCTGCTGGAGTCGGCCAGCACGGCGCCCGCATGCGCGAGCTCGGCGAGCGCCGCCTCGCTGGACTCGGGCGCCACGCCCGCGATGAGGTCGGTGAAGATCCGCACGTGACGGCCGTGTTCGACGGCGTCGAGGCCACTCGCCCGCACGCAGTAGTCGGTCGCGATGCCGACGAGGTCGACCTCGGTCACGCCGTGGTCGTCGAGGATCTGGGCGACGGTCCGGCCGTCGTCGGCGACGCCCTCGAAGGCCGAGTACGCGGCCTCGCCCTGCCCCTTGCGGATGTGCACGTCGACGCCGCTGTGGTCGAAGTCTGGGTGGTACTCGGCGCCCGGGGTGCCGGCGACGCAGTGGTCGGGCCAGGTCTCGACGAAGTCGGGGTCGCCGTCTTCACCCGCGAAATGGCCGCCATTGTCGTTGTCGGCGTCGTGCCAGTCTCGGGAGGCGATGACGACGCCGTAGGCGTCGCGGTGCTCGGCGAGCAGCTTCGAGACACCCTGAGCAACCGCATTCCCGCCTGCGACCCCGAGCGCGCCGCCCTCGGTGAAGTCGTTCTGCACGTCGACGATCATAAGCGCCCGGGTCATGTGGACCACCCTTCCCTCACCCCCATTCTCATCCCAAATCCGTCGCGTCTGGGGTGGTTCTCTGCGGTTCGGGTCGAGGCGCGCGTGCGCCGGGTGGGCAGAACCGGCCGGATGTCTCCGGCCAGCGGGTCACGCGTTGCCGAGGTTGTCCCCGCAGAGGAAGAACCCCGTCGTGAGCGTGTCGATCGCCTGCTTCGCGGCATCCGTGACGTCGCCGAGCGCGTAGATCGCGAACGTGAGGGTCGAGCCGTCCTGGGCCCGGATGACACCGGAGAGGGTGTACCCGGTCTCGATCCAGCCGGTCTTGGCGGAGACCGCCCCGTCGGCGACGGCGTTGTCGCCTGCGAACCGATCGCTGTACGACAGCGAGCCGCGTTGCCCGGAGACGGGCAGTCCGTCCATGAGGACGCCGAGGTTGGCCTCGCGGGCGTTGATCTTGACGAAGAGGCGCGTGAGGTACGACGGCGGGACCGCATTGAAGTCGGAGAGACCGGAGCCGTCGACGACGTGGATGCCGGCCGGGTCGACGCCGTACGCGGCGAGGCCCTGGAGCACCCCCGCGTTGATCGCGTCGAACGAGTTGCCGGCGCCGGTGCGGATCGCGACCAGGCGCGCCAGCATCTCGGCCGCGGTGTTGTCGGAGACGATCAATGACTTGTCGACCAGTTGCGCGACGGTCGGCGAGCCGACCTGGCCGAGCTGCGCGGCTCCCGCGGGCGCCGTGCCGCGTTCGATGGCCGCGATGCCGCCGAGCTCCCCCGCGAACGCCTCACCGGCCCGGCCGATCGGATCGGTGCTGCGGGCCGAGGTGTTCGCGGTGGGATCGTCGCGGTCGCCGTCGACCATGAGCGCGGTGATGTGGGACATGTATCCGAGGTCGCGCTCGACGGTATCCCAGCTGTCGTGCCATTCGGGCCCGCCGAAGTAGCTCGCGTCGAGGATGAGCTTGGTGAGCGGAGGGTTCGACGGGTCGGCGTTCCAGGCCGCGCGGACCTGCGCGGCGAGGTCGTCGAGGTGCGCGGCGCCCGGGTAGACGGTCTCGGTGCCGCTCGGTGTGCGCGAGAGCGTCACGTCGCCGCCCCCGACGAGCACGGCCGAGCCCGGTTCAGCACCCTTCACGACCGTGGTCGTCGCTCGGTACTCGGGTCCGAGCACATTGAGCGCGGCGGCCGCGGTGAGCACCTTCATGACGCTCGCCGTGCGCGACGGCGTGGTGCCACCTCGGTCGTAGAGCACCTCGCCGGTCGCGGTGTTCATCACCTGGGCCTGCAGGTTCGCGAGCCGCGGATCGGCGGCCCTCTCCGCCACCGAGCAGGTACGGACCCGACTCGCGGCGACCGCCGCGGCCGGCGCCGGGCGGGCGGGATCGACCGTCGGAACCGGTGCGGCGGTCGCCGCCGCCGTCGTCGTGTCGTCCGGGCGCGGCGGGGCGGACTGGGTTCCCGCGAAGACGGCACCCGTGCCGAGCAGCACGAACGCGAGGCTCGCGCCGACGATGGTCAGCGGCAGCCGATGCCGGCGTGCGCTCCGGGTCAGGCGGGAGACGAACGTGCCGTGACGGGTCGCGTGGCCGGCACGGTCGCCGGGCGTCGGGTCGGCGGTCGTCGGGTCGGCGGTCGTCGGGTCGGCGGTCGTCGGGTCGGCAGCCGTCGGCTCGGCGTCCGTGAGCTCGGCGTCCACGAACTCGCCGTCCATGCGCTCGCTGCCCATGGACCCGTCATTCTCGTCACCCCGCACCACCCGGGCATTGTACGAGCCGATTCCGGGCGGAGACCGGGCGGCGCCTGATCATCCGCCTCACTCGCCGGGGTACCGCAGGCCGATCTGCTCGCGGATGGCGTCGAGCGTGCCCATGATCGCGACGGTCTCCTCGATGGGCAGGATGTCGCCCGCGAGGTTGCCCTCGGCAACGAGCCGTTCGAGCGCCTCGGCCTGGAAGTACATGCCTCGGCCGTTCACCTCCGAGCGGTATTCCTCGAGCACGCTGCCGTCGTGCGACACCACCCGGAACGTCGTCGGCGTGTACCAGACGTCGTCGATGTCGATGCGGGCCTCCGTGCCGACGACCGTGGCGGTGTCGGGACCTCGCGCATCGCTCGCGGAGAGGGTCAGGGCGATGCGCGAGCCCTCGTACCCGAAGATGGTCGCGACCTGCGCGTCGGCCCCCGTGGGCTTGAAGGTCGCCGTCGCCTGAATGGTCGAGGGCGCACCGAACAGGTCCCACGCGAACGAGATCGGGTAGATGCCGAGGTCGAGCAGCGCCCCTCCCCCGAGCTCGAGCGCGTTGAGGCGGTGCGACGGGTCATCGGGGAGCTTCTGCGTATGATCGGCGATCAACGTGCGCAGATCGCCGATCGTGCCCTCCGCGATGATCTCGCGGATGCGGACCATATGCGGCAGATACCGCGTCCACATCGCCTCGAGCACCAGCAGCCCCTTCGCCGCCGCAAGGTCGGCGACCCGGCGTGCCTCGGCCTGGTTGAGCGTGAACGCCTTCTCGACGAGCACGTGCTTGCCGCCCTCGAGCGCCAGCATCGCGCCCTCGGCGTGGAACGGATGCGGCGTCGAGATGTAGATCACATCGATCTCGGGATCGGCCGCGAGCTGTTCATAGCTGCCGTATGCCGTCGGGATGCCGAACTCGGCCGCGAACGCGTCCGCCGATCGCTGATTCCGAGAGCCCACCGCGCGAACATCGAATCCGTTGAGCGTGAGGTCGCTGGTGAACGCGTGGGCGATGCCGCCGGTCGCGAGGATGCCCCATCGCAGTCGTTCCGTCATACAGGCCAGCCTAGGGGCCGCGACCGAGACCTCGCGGCCGTCAGGCATACGAGTCGTTGACGTCGGAGGTGCAGTGCACGTCCACGCGGTAGGACACGGCACCGTCGCCACTGCCGCCGCCCTCGCCCTCGCTGGTCAGCGTCACCCGATTCAGACCGTACGGGCCGAGGCCGACCGCCGTCTTGTCCTCGAGCCTCGTGAGCACCGCACGGATGTCGACGGCGAGCTCACCGGGACCGCCCGCCCCGATCGTCACCTCCACTCCCGGCGTGAGCCGCCAGGGAGGACCCCCGTACATCTCGTTGAACACAAACGGATGCGACTCGGGGCATCGCACCTCCTCGACGAGCTGGGTCTCGCCGGCCCCGATCGTTCGCCAGTGCCCCTCGATCGTGATGCGTTCGGACGTCGACGGTGCGATGGCGACCGAAGCCGCAGCGGCACCGCCGCCACCGATGCCCACTCCGCCGAACAGCAGGGTCGTGGTCGCGGCTGCCGCCGCGACCGTTCTCGCCGTCGCCAGACACCGTGCCCACATCGTCAGACCTTCCCCTCCAGAGCAGACGGGGTGCCCGCCCGGAACGAACGTAGGCCGCCGACGTCGTCGCCCTCGCGTCGATGGGCGGATCCGTGGACGAGTGACGCGCCGCTCGACCTGGGGAGAGAGCTTCGGCGGCCGGCGCGAAACAGCGAACGCCCCTCCCGAAAGGAGGGGCGTTCACACTCGGAGCCGCCTGTCGGAATCGAACCGACGACCTATTCATTACGAGTGAATCGCTCTACCGACTGAGCTAAGGCGGCGTGTCCCGGGCGCTGAGGCGTCCGCGGCACGAGCACCAATACTAGCGGGTTTTCGGCGAACGAATGACCACTCGCCGAGCGGTCAGCAGTTCGTCTCGCCCTCGGGCACGACGCCGTCGATGAGATAGCGCTCGACCGCGTCGGACACGCACTGATTCGACTTGTTGTACGCGGTGTGCCCCTCGCCGTCGTACGTCACGAGCACGCCGGAGTCGAGCTGTTCGGCGAGCGCGACGGACCATTCATAGGGCGTCGCCGGGTCGCCGGTCGTGCCGACCACGAGGATCGGGGCGGCGCCCTCGGCGTGGATCGGCGCGCGCTCCGCCTCACTCGGCACCGGCCAGTCGAGACAGCCGAGGTCGCCGTAGCCGAAGTACGGCCCGATGATGGGGGCCGCCTCCGCGATGCCGGCCGCCTTCTCGCGCATGACGGCGACGTCGGACTGGTACTCGTAGTCGAGGCAGTTGATCGCGCTGAACGCCTCCGTCGAGTTGTCGAGGTAGCTGCCGTCGGGGTTCCGGCCGTTGTACCCGTCGGCGAGCTGCAGCGCGAGGTCGGCGTCGCCGAACTGCACGGACGTGAAGAGCTGGTCCAGCGCCGGCCAGCTCTGCTGAGAGTAGAGCGGATAGATGATCGCCGTGATCAGCGTGTCGGCGCCGACCTGACGGCCGTCGGTGCCACGCAACGGGCTCGCCTCGACCGACGCGAGCAGCTCTGCGATCTCCGCCAGCGCGTCGTCGGCCGTGCCCGAGAAGGGGCATTCCTCGCCGGTCAGACAGTTCTCGAGGTACGCGCGGAGCGCGCGCTCGAACCCGACGGCCTGCGCCGACGTGACGTCGCTCTCGCTGGACGACGGGTCGAGTGCGCCGTCGAGGACCAACCGCCCCACGTGCTCGGGGTAGAGCCCGGCGAAGGTCGCGCCGAGGAGCGTGCCGTACGAGAAGCCGAGATAGTTGAGCTTCTCGTCGCCGAGGACCGCTCGCAACAGGTCGAGGTCGCGTGCCGCGCTGACCGTGTCGACATTCGCCAGCAACTCCCCGGTCTTCGACTCGCACGCCGCGCCGAACGCCGCCCGAGCCTCCCGCACCTCCTGCATCCATGCGTCACTGCCGCGCGGCGACTCGGGCAGCGAGTAGAGGTACTCGTCCATCTGCGCGGGGTCGTAGCAGGCGACGGCCGACGACCGCCCGACCCCACGAGGATCGAAGCCGACGACGTCGAATCGTTCCTGCAGCGGCGCGCCAACCGCGAAGTCGAGCGAGTTCGCCACGAAGTCGTAGCCCGATCCGCCGGGGCCGCCCGGGTTCACGAGCAAGGAACCGATGCGGTCACCGGTCGCCGCGTGGCGGACAAGCGCGAGCTCGGCCTCGCCGGCCGGCGGGTCGTCCCAGTCGAGCGGAGCGGTCGCCGTGGCGCACTGCATGCCGTCGCCGCAGCTCTCCCACTCGAGCACCTGCGAGTAGAAGGGCTCGAGTTCGGGCGAGACCGACTCACCGGTCGGCGTCGAGGTCGGCGACGGTTGCGATCCGGGCACGCACCCGGCCAGCAGGAGGGCGCTCGCCGCCACGGTCGCGAGCACCGAGCCCAACGTCGATCGCCGGCTCATGCGGCCCCCCGTTCGTGATCTGGTCGTCGGATGGCGGAGACGAGCATCGCCTCGAGCGCCAGCACCGGCTGGACATTGCCCTCGATGCGGGTGCGCGCCTCTTGGATGGCGTCGAGCGTCGCGAGCGAGTCCGAGGGCGTGGCGGATGCCGCGGAGACCCGCAGCTCGGGCTCGAGCTCGCGGTTGACCAGCGGGACGCCCGCATCGAGCTGCAGCACGAGCAGATCCCGGAACAGGGAGGCGAGGTCGACGAGGATCCGGTCGATGCCGTCACGCAGACTCCTGGTCGCGCGCCGTTTCTGGTCGTCTTCGAGCGCCTTCAGCTGGGCACGGAGCGCCGGCGGGACCGCCTGGCCCGGGCTCAGCCCGAGGGAACGGAGCGCGTGCTCGCGCTCTTCGGTGTCACGCAGTTCGGTGATCGCCTTCGCGTCTTCGCCCGCGATCTCGAGGAGCCGGGCGGCGGTACGCACCGCGCCCGACGCCGAACGCACCCCCAGGGTGAGCCTGAGGGTCTCTTCGCGGCGGCTCCGGGCCTCGTCGCTGGTCGCGAGCCGGTGCGCCATGCCGATGTGGCTCTGCGCCTCGCGCGCCGCGCGTTCCGCCAGGACCGGGTCGACCCCGTCGCGCCGAATGAGCAGGGCGGCCACATCGTCGATCGACGGCACCTGCAGGCGCACCGTGCGCACCCGGGATCGGATCGTGGGGATCAGGTCGGCGTCGCTCGGTGCGCAGAGCAGCCAGACCGTGCGCTCGGGGGGCTCTTCGAGCTCCTTGAGCAGCACATTGGAGGTGTGCTCGGTCATGCGGTCGGCGTCTTCGACGATGATGACGCGGTGCCGGCCGACCGAGGGTGCGTAGTGCGACCGCCGGACGATCTCGCGCACGTCGTGCACACGGATGATGACGCCTTCGGTCGAGAGCACGTGGAGATCGGGGTGGCTGCGCGCCTCGACCTGGGTGCGCGTCGCCTCGTCGCCGTCGGGATCGCCCGAGATGAGCGCGGTCGCGAAGGCGTAGGCGAGATTGGAGCGCCCCGACCCGGGCGGACCCGTGATCAGCCACGAATGCGTCATCTGCTGCGCCGACGGCGCCGCCGAGGCATCCGTCTGGGTGCCGGGCGCGCCCGTCGCGCCAGTCGCGACCGACGCCGCGGCAGCGTGCCGCAACATCGCGATCGCCGCGTCTTGCCCGGTCAGCTCACTCCACGCCGTCACGTCCATCACGCTACCCGGCTCCCCTGACGCGAAGCTCAGAGGAGCCCGCGAACCCGCTCGCGGATCGCCGCGGCGATCTCCTCGACCGGGCGGGTCGCATCGATCACGAGGAACCGGTCGGGCTCGGCCGCGGCCAGGTCGAGGTACGCGCCGCGCACGCGGTCGTGGAATGCGGATGCCTCGGCCTCGAGCCGGTCGTACCGCGTGCGTGCGACGTCGAGTCGGGCGCGCGCCGCGGCCGAGTCGAGATCGAGCAGCACGGTCAGGTCGGGCAGCAGCCCCTCGGCCGCCCAGTCGGAGAGGCGTCGCACCTCGCCGGGGTCGAGCACGCGACCGGCACCCTGGTACGCGACGGATGAATCGAGGTAGCGGTCTTGCACGACCACCTCGCCGCGCGTGAGCGCGGGGCGCACGAGGGTGGCCACGTGGTGGGCGCGATCGGCGGCGTAGAGCAGCGCTTCGGCCCGCGGCGAGATGTCGCCCCGATGGTGCAGCACGAGCTCGCGGATCTCGACGCCCACCTCGGTGCCGCCCGGCTCGCGCGTGCGCACGACGGTGCGCCCCTCGCCGGTGAGCCATTCGCGGAGCAGCTCGGCTTGCGTCGATTTGCCGGACCCGTCGCCGCCCTCGAGGGTGATGAAGAGCCCGCGCGTCACGCGGAGCTCTTCTTCGGGGTCGTCTTCTTCGCTGCGGGCTTCTTGGCCGTGGTCTTCTTGGCCGTGGTCTTCGCCGCGCCGCGCTTCGCGCGGGGAGCGGCCGGGCCCTTGTCGCGCTTGATCTGCAGGAGCTCGATCGCACGCTCGAACGTGAGCTCCTCGACGTTCTCACTGCGTGGGATCGTCGCGTTCGTGGTGCCGTCGGTGACGTACGGGCCGAAGCGGCCGTCTTTCACCTTGACCGGCTTGCCGCTCACGGGGTCGGCCTCGAACTCTTTCAACGCGCTCGACTCGCGTCGCCCACCGTACTTCGGCTGGCTGAGCAGCTCGAGCGCACCGGGGAGGTCGATCTCGAAGATCGCATCCTCGCTCGGCAGCGTACGCGTCTCGGTGCCCTTCTTCAGGTAAGGGCCGTACCGGCCGTTCTGCGCGGTGATCTCGGTGCCCGACTCGGGGTCGAGGCCGACGACGCGCGGAAGGTCGAGGAGCTGCAGCGCGATCTGCAGGTCGACCTCTTCGGGCTGCATGGTCTTGAACAGCGAGGCCGTGCGCGGCTTGGGTGCTGCGGCCTTCTTGGTCCCGCGCTTCGGCTTCGCCGGCTCGACGACCTCGCCGGTCGCAACGTCGACGGATGCTTCGGGCTCGGGGTCGACCTCGGTCACGTACGGGCCGAACCGGCCGTCTTTCAGGACGATCTGCTTGCCGTTCTCGGGGTGGCTGCCGAGTACGCGGTCGCTCTGCACGGGCGCCTCGACGAGCTCGATCGCCTTCTCCGCGGTGAGCTCGTCGGGCGCGAGGCCCTCGGGGAGGTTCACGCGCTTGGGCGGGGCATCCGGCCCGGCGGCCTCGTCGACCTGCTCGAGGTAGGGGCCGTACTTGCCGATGCGCAGCGTGATACCGGGCGCGACCTCGACCGAGTTGATCTCGCGCGCATCGATCTCGCCCAGGTTGTCGACGATCTGTCGCAGGCCCTTGTGCTTGTCGCCGCCGAAGTAGAACTCGTTGAGCCAGTCGACCCGGTCGGCCTCGCCCGAGGCGATGCGGTCGAGGTCATCTTCCATCTCGGCGGTGAAGTCGTACTGGACGAGGTCGCCGAAGTGCTCCTCGAGCAGCCGCACGACCGAGAACGCGGTCCAGCTCGGGACGAGCGCCTGGCCGCGCTGCGACACGTACCCACGGTCGAGGATCGTGGAGATGATCGAGGCGAACGTCGACGGGCGGCCGATGCCGAGCTCTTCGAGGCGCTTCACGAGGCTCGCCTCGGTGTACCGCGGCGGCGGGCTGGTCTCGTGGCCCTTGGCCTCGAGCTCGTCGAGCGAGACCGTCTGGCCCTCTTCGAGCGGCGGCAGCTTGGCCTCGCCGGGCGAGTCGTCGGCGTTGCGCTCTTCGTCACGACCCTCTTCGTACGCGGCGAGGAAGCCGCGGAACGTGATGACCGTGCCGCTCGCCGTGAACTCCGCGGTCGTGTTCGCGACCGGAGCGGTGGCCTGCTCGGGCGCCGCGGCGTCGGCGGCGGTCGGCCCGACCGCGATCGTGACGGTCGCGGTCTGCCCCTTCGCGTCGGCCATCTGCGACGCGACCGTGCGCTTCCAGATGAGGTCGTAGAGCTTGAACTCGCTGCCGCGCAGCTGCCCCTCGACCGACGCGGGCGTGCGGAAGACCTCGCCCGACGGGCGGATGGCCTCGTGCGCCTCCTGGGCGTTCTTCGACTTGCCCGCGTAGCTGCGCGGCTTCTCGGGGATCGAATCGGCGCCGTAGAGCTTCGTGGCCTGGTCGCGCGCCGCCTTGATCGCCTGCTGCGAGAGCGACGACGAGTCGGTTCGCATATAGGTGATGTACCCGTTCTCATACAGCGACTGCGCGACGCGCATGGTGTCCCGGGCCGAGAGCCGGAGCTTGCGCGCCGCCTCCTGCTGGAGCGTCGAGGTCGTGAACGGCGCGGCGGGACGCCTGGAGTACGGCTTGGACTCGACCTTGGACACGCGGCGGGCGACGGTATCGTCGCGCAGCGCTGCGGTGAGCGCGTTGGCGGTCGCCTCGTCGAGGACCGCGGCCGTGCCCTTCAGCCGGCCGCTGTCGTCGAAGTCACGGCCGGTGGCGACGCGCTCGCCGCCGACGCGGACGAGGCGTGCCTCGAACGACGTGCCGGCGCCCGCGAACCGCGCGATGAGGTCCCAGTAGGACGCGGCGACGAAGGCGAGCCGCTCGCGCTCGCGGTCGACGACGAGCCGGGTCGCGGCGGACTGCACCCGACCTGCGGACAGGCCGGGGCCGACCTTGCGCCAGAGCACGGGCGACACCTCGTAGCCGTAGAGGCGGTCGAGGATGCGGCGCGTCTCCTGCGCGTCGACGAGGGAGGTGTCGAGTTCGCGCGTGTGGTCTTTCGCGGCGAGGATCGCGTCTTTGGTGATCTCGTGGAAGACCATGCGGCGCACGGGCACCTTGGGCTTCAGCTCCTGCAGCAGGTGCCACGCGATGGCTTCGCCCTCGCGGTCTTCATCGGTGGCGAGGAGGAGTTCGTCGGCGTCTTTGAGTGCGCGCTTGAGCTCAGCGACGGTCTTCTTCTTCGCGTCGGACACGACGTAGTACGGCTCGAAGCCGTTCTCGACATCGACCGAGAACTTGCCGAGCGAGCCCTTCTTGAGCTCGGGTGGAAGGTTCTTGGGCTCGATCAGATCACGGATGTGCCCCACGGAGGACAGCACCTGATAGCCGTCGCCGAGGTATTGCGCGATCGACTTCATCTTCGTCGGCGACTCGACGATGACCAACTTCTTCGTGCCTGCCACAGGCTCCTCAAATTCTTCAACGCGTCGGATGCACGTGAACCGCGCCCCGAGCGGCGTGCCGTCACCGTACGACGTGCCGGTGACAGCCACACGATACACATATGAACCGGGATCGCGCCTGTCGGGCGCTGGACGGTGGTGTGCGAGACGCGCGCGCGGAGGGGTCGACGCCGGTCGACGAGAGCCATTCATATTCATTGACTTGTGGCTCTAATCAATAGACAATCAGCCTATGAAATTTCTTGTGTGGTGGTTTCGCATCGTCGGCATCGTCAACATCACCCTCGGGGTGATGTGGCTGCCGTTCCTCAACGCCGCTCGCCTCGAGCTGAGCGTGCCCGGATGGGACGCGCCGATCGGCGGCGCGGCCTACCGCGGCTTTCTGGACTACATGCTGCTGTTCGGCTTGGACCTGATCGTCCTCGGCGTCTTCCTGGTGATCGCGTCGTTCCGCCCTGAGCAGAGCCGTATCCTCGCCTGGCTCGCGATCGGGCTCTCCGCCGTACGCGGGGTCCTCGATGACGTCTACATGATCGCGGCGGGCTATCCGCTCGGTGCCATGCTCGCGTTCATCGCCGTGCACCTCACGATCATCGCCACCGGGATCCTCGCCTTGCGCTCCGCGTCGCGCGCCGCAGTCGGCCCGACGCGGGCGCGCGCAACGCACGCGCCGCAGCCGACCGTCTGAGACGAGCGCGGTGGAGCGCACTGGAGGCCGCCGCTCCGCCGGGCCGCTCCGCCGGGCCGCGCCGCCGGGCCGCTCCGCGCCACTTACGCAGCTCCGCGCCAGCAAAGGTGGCGCGCAGCTGCGCCAAGTGGCGCGGAGCCGGGAGCGGTGGCCATCGCACGGCAGCGCCCGGTCAGTGCGCGTGAGCGGCGGTGCGCGCGGGCGCCTCGGTACCCGCGCGGACTGCCGCTCCGACCCTCCGCGCGCTCCGCGCCAGTTCGGCAGCTCCGCGCCAGCAAAGGTGGCGCGCAGCTGCGCCAAGTGGCGCGGAGCCGGGAGCGGTGGCCATCGCACGGCAGCGCCCGGTCAGTGCGCGTGAGCGGCGGTGCGCGCGGGCGCCTCGGTGCCCGCGCGGACTGCCGCTCCGACCCTCCGCGCGCTCCGCGCCAGTTCGGCAGCTCCGCGCCAGCAAAGGTGGCGCGCAGCTGCGCCAAGTGGCGCGGAGCCGGGAGCGGTGGTCATCGCACGGGAGCGATGGCCGGTGCGCGGTCAGCGCGCTGGCGACCTGACGGATGCCTCGGCCAGATGCCGCGCGATCTCGCCCAGCGCGTCGTGGCCGGCGACGTCCGCCGCGATGCGGCGGGCGTTGGCGCGATACCCGGGATCGGTGAGGACGGAATCGACAGCACGGCGTACGGCATCCGCGTCAGGCGTCCCCGTCGCGAGGTCGATGCCGGCGCCCGACCACGCGACGCGGGCGGCGACCTCTGGCTTGTCCTCGGTGTCCCCGGCCACGACGACCGGCACGCCCGCGGCGAGCGCCGCCTGAACGCCGCCGAACCCGCCGTTGGTGACGAACACGTCGGTACGCGGCAGCAGCTCGTCGTAAGAGAGGAAACTCGCGACTCTCGCGTTCTCGGGAACCGGGCCGACCGCCTCGGCCGGTCGGCCGCCGGCGGTGACGACGACGATCACGTCGCGGTCGGCGAGCGCCTGGAGCGTAGGCCGGACGAGACGCCCGAAGTCGTGGTTGTCGATGGTGCCCTGCGTGACGTGCACGACCGGCCGGCGGCCGTCGAGCTCGTGCCACCACGCCGGAGGCGGGCCGGCCGCGCCCGCCTGGGGAAGCACGCCGACGAAGTGCGTGTTCGCGTCGAGATCGGGGCGCGGATACTCCATGCTGGCGGGCCCCGTCTGCAGGAAGCGGTCGAACCGTCGCGAGGCGTCCATGACGAAGCCGTCGAGCCGGGCGCCGCTCTCCGCGAACGCCCTGGCGCCGGCACGTTGGGTGGGCCGGAAGATCAGCTGCTTGGCGATGACGTTCATCGCGGCGTACCGCGCCCGGGTGTACGCGTCGCTCGCGGGCGGAAGCGACAGGCCGTGCGGGCCGAGGACCCGTGAAGACTGGGTGAGCGGGGTGACGCCGAGCGCGAGGATCGGCGGCCGGTTCGTCGTCTGCGCGATGAGCGGCAGCGCACCGCCGAACGCACTGTCCACGAGCACAGTGTCGGGATCCACGGCGTCGATCGTCTCCCGCAGGGTGCGGTACTGATCGGGGATGGTCTCGACGAAGATCGTGCGGATGTCGTACTGCGCCCGGCGGACGCCGCGGAAGCGGTGGCGGTCGGGAAGGTAGGTGTCGGGCAGGCGGTCGTCGTAGTCGGCTGCACCCCGCAAGGAAACGAAGTCGGCGCCTGCGGCCTCGACCCGCGCCCGGAAACGGCTGCCCGTCATGACCGTCACGCGATGGCCCTCGCCCACCAGATGCGCGGCGACCTGCGTGACCGGGCCGGCATGCCCGTGGATCGGGTTCGAGGCGAGGAGGTAGGTGGCCACGGGCGCATCCATTCGTTAGATTTGAACTCTAACCATAGTGGGAAGGATCCTGTGACCCCGCGAAGCTACTCATCTCCCTTGCGTCAGGCGGAGGCCGAGCGCACCCGTTCGGCGATCCTGGATGCGGCCGCGGTCCGGTTCTCCCGCGAGGGGTATCCGGCGACGACGATGAAGGACATCGCCCTCGAGGCGGGCGTGTCGGTGCAGTCAGTCCACCTCGCCGGCCCGAAAGCCGCACTGCTGATCTCCGCCTTCGAGCGCGCGTTCGCCGGCGACGAAGGACGGCACAGCCTCAGCGAGCGCCCCGCGATGGCCGAGATCATGTCCCGCGCCGACCCACTGGATGCGATGCGTGGATGGCTCGACTACGTCACACACGCCAATACCCGCACCGCTGGGCTCGTCCGCGCCATGACCGTCGCTGCGGAGACGGACACGATCGCCGCCGACGCCGTGGCCGATCTGGATCGTCGCCGTCGATCCGACATCCGCATCGCCGCGCAGTGGCTCGTCGAACGTGGGATGCTCCGCCAGGAGGGGATCGAACAGGCCACCGACGAGCTCAACCATCTCGTCGGGCCCGAGACCTATGCGTTCTTCGTGATGCGGTCGGGATGGAGCGAGGCGACGTACCGCCAGTGGCTCGAGACCACGATGCTCGGGCTTCTGGAACGATGGCGCTCGGAGCTCACCGACTGAAGGACGCCCCGGTGCTGAGATCGCTTGCGATTGCGCGGCAGCGGAGGAGAATGACCGCATGGACACGTCATCCGCCGGCTCCTACACGGCCAAGTTGATCGACGGACCGCTCGAGGGCAAGACCGTCGCGACCAGCTTCCTCGATTCGGGCGACCCGCAACCGCGCATCTCGCTCACCGCAGAAGCGGGCAAACGCTACATCTATTCGCGGGGCGGGGGCCTCGAGTTCGAGAGCGCGGGCTCGTCGAAGCCGAGCGCGGTGGAGTATCGCTTCATCGAGACCGTCTTCGACTGACCCGCCGCCCGGCGGCGCAGGTCGGCGGGCGGTCAGGTGCGCCGAAATCCGGTAGGACCGCGCCCACGTCGGCACCATCCAAGCTTCGCTGATACCGGGCGAGTGCCGTGCTGCGCAGACGCAGACACAGGCACAGGCACAGGCACAGGCACAGGCACAGGCACAGACACAGACGCCAACGCCGACACCCGCCGCAGCCGAGGGGACGGGCGGCGGCAGGTCGCGTTCATGATGCACTGCAGCATGCCACGGGCCGGGCCGACTATTTCGCGGGGGTAACAAGTCAGTTTCAGGCTTGTCGTAGACAGCCCTGTTCACGTAGGGTCGTGCAAAGCGATTTGGCAAAGCGCTTTGGAGGGAACGACATGGTCTCGATTGCGGACGTTGCGGCGCGCGCCGGAGTGAGTCCCACCACGGTCTCGCACGCTCTCAGCGGAAAGCGCAAGGTGAGCGACGAGGTGCGTGCGCGGGTGCAGACGGCCATGTCCGAGCTCGGCTATGTGCCCAGCCGGTCGGCGCAGAGTCTGGCAAGCGGTCGCACGCGCATCATCGGACTCATCGTGCCCGACATCAGCAACGAATTCTTCGCCGAACTCACCCGCGGCGTCGAAGAGGCCGCGGTCGATCGTGGCTACAACGTCATCCTCTGCACGACCGGATTCGACCACGCTCGCGAGGTGCACTACCTCACGATGATCCGATCGCGCGCCGTCGACGGCCTCGTCTATGCGGCGGGCTCGCCACCCACGACGTCCGAGCTCGGAGACATCCTCGGCGACCTCCCCCTCGTGCTCGTCGACGAAGAGGTGCCCGGCTCATCCGCCCCCTCGTTCGTCTCCGACAACGTCGCCGGCGGCCGCCTCGTCGCCGAACACCTGCTCGAGCTCGGGCACCGTGATGCGGTCGTGCTGGCGGCCGAGGGCGACCTCGTCAGCAGCGCCCAGCGCGTCGAGGGGTTCCGCGAGACCTGGGCCGGCACGACCGGTGTCGTCCCGGCCGTGTACACCGGCGCGTTCACCGCAGAAGGTGGGCGCACGGCGATCGCAGGCCACCTGCCTCAGCTGCTCGACTCAGGGGCCACGGCGGTGTTCGCCGCGAACGACCTCATGGCCCTGGGCGCGATCGAGGAGCTCGAGCGCGCCGGTGCACGCGTCCCCGATGACGTCTCGGTCGTCGGTTTCGACGACATCACCGCCGGCCGGTTCGCCCGCCCGCGTCTCACGACTGTTCGCCAGAACATCGCGGAGCTCGGTGCCCGTGCCGTCGAGTCCCTCGTCGCTGCACTCGAGGACGAGACGGCGATCGACCCGCCTTCCCCATCGCAGTCATCCCGCAGCGTGCTCCCCGTCACGCTGACCGTCCGCGAATCGACAGCGCCGGCCCGGCGCGGAAAGGAGCGATGACATGTCCGAGATCATCGTCGACCAGGTCTCGAAGGTCTTCGCAACCGCTCGCAAGCGCACCGTAGCGCTCAACGAGACCACGCTCACGATCAAGACCAACGAGACGGTCTGCATCGTCGGCCCGAGCGGCTGCGGCAAGACCACACTGCTCAACCTGATTGCAGGATTCCTCGCACCCACGAGCGGCACCATCCAGGTCGGCGGCCGGGCCGTCGACGGCCCGGGGGCAGATCGTGCGGTCGTGTTCCAGGCCGACGCGGTGTTCCCCTGGCTGACCGTCGCCGACAACGTCGCCTACGGCATGCGCATGCAGCGCGTCGCCGGCGCCGAACGGCGCGAACGCGTCGAGCACTACCTCGAACTCGTCGGCCTCGCCGACTTCCGCAAGGCGTACCCCAAAGAGCTGTCCGGCGGCATGCGCAAGCGCGTCGACCTCGCGCGCGCGTACGCGAGCGGGCCCGGTGTGCTACTCCTCGACGAGCCGTTCGGCGCGCTCGACCTCTTCACCAAGGAGGCGATGTGGCTCGCGCTCGCCGGCGTCGTCGCTGCCGAACCGAAGACCAGCGTGTTCGTCACGCATGACATCGAGGAGGCGCTCTTCCTCGGCGACCGCGTCATCGTCATGACCCCGCGGCCCGCGCGCGTCCACAGCATCCTCGAGGTGCCGTTCGGCGCGAACCGCGGCCTCGATCTCCGCGCCACTCCTGCATTCCAGTCCTTGCGCAACGAGATCGCGCACACCCTTCGGGAGGTCCACGATGACGCAGCTTGAATCGCCGGTCACGCCCACGGGAGCGATGCCGTCACCGGATGCCTCGCCGGCCAGCGCCGGCCGCAACCGCAACTTCGGGCCACTGCTGAGTGTGCTCTCGGTCGTCGTGCTGCTCGTTCTGTGGTGGGTCTTCACCACCGGCACAGGCACCATCCGTGAGCTGTACTTCCCCAGCCCCGAGTCGCTCTGGTCGGCGGTCACCACGCTGAACACGCAACTCGCGAGCGACGCACTCGCAACGCTCGTGCGCGTGCTCGTATCGTGGATCGGCGGTTCGGCGCTCGGCGTAGTGGTCGGTCTCCTCATGGCCCGAAGCCGCTGGTTCTTCTACATCGTCAACCCGATCATCGAGGCCGTGCGCCCGGTGCCGCCGGTCGCGCTCATCCCGTTCGTCATCCTCTGGTTCGGCATCGGGGACGACGGCAAGATCTTCCTCGGAGCGCTCGCCTGCTTCATGGTCATGGTCGTCAACACCACGGTCGCCTGCGGCAACGTCCCGCCGGTGTACATCCAGGCCGCGGCGTCCCTCGGCGCAGGCCGCAACCAGGTGTACCGCACCGTCGTGCTGCCGGCGATCGTGCCCGAGATCCTCTCTGGCTTCCGGATCGGCAGCGCGCTTGCCTTCGCCGTCGTCGTCGCGGCCGAGTTCCAGGGCGCCGATGTCGGAATCGGCCGACTGATCATGCAGGCCAGCCGCACATTGAACACCCCGGTCGTGCTGCTCGGCACCGTCGTGATCGCCATCATGGCCGTGCTCCTCGATGTCGCCATCTCGCGTCTCAGCGCCTACATCACGCGATGGTCGGCGCAGCGCTGACCGCGCCCAAGAACCCACTCCACTCCCCTGCACCACTCGCGCACCACTCGACACCACCTCGCGACCGCATCCAGGAGCGGAAGCATGGAAGGACACGAAATGAAGAAGACGCAGATCGCGGCTGCCGTTCCGGCTGCCGTGCTCGTCGTCGCGCTGGCCGGTTGCGCCGGCGGCGACGCAGACTCCGGCACCGGCGCCGGGGGGCTCACCAAGCTCGCCGTCGGCATCTCGCCGTTCCAGGACACCTACCTGCCGATCATCGGCCAGGAAAAGGGCTGGTTCGAAGAGGCCGGCCTCGACGTGCAACTCCGTTCGCTCGCCTGGAACGCGACGATGCCCGCGCTCATCTCGGGCGACGTCGACATCGTGGTCAACAACACGACCGGCGTGGTCTCGGTCGCGAACGCCGAGCCCGACGTCGTCTACGCCTACGGCTGGAACCCGTTCACCGAAGGCTCGGCGCTCATGATCCGACCCGACGGCGATCTCGAGACGATCGACGATCTCGAAGAGGCATCCGGCGACCGCGAAGCGGCCCGCACTGAGGTGATCGAGTCACTCGCGGGCAAGACGATCGTGACGACCTTGTCGACCGACATGGGCAAGCAGATCGTCGACGCGCTCGCATCGGTCGGCATGGACGAAAGCGACGTGACCTTCGTCGACATGGACCCCGACGCCGGGCTCGCCGCGTTCATCACCGGCACCGGCGACGCCTATCTTGGCGGTATCCCGCAACGCGCCAAGGCGCTCGATGAAGGCATGCTCATCGGGCTCTCCGGCCCCGACCTCGCTGCGCCGCCCATCAACGGTGCCGTCACGACGCGGACGTTCGTCGACGAGCACGAGGACGCGATGCTGTCGTTCATCGACGTCATGCACCGGATCATCCGATACTGCGACGCAGAGACCGAGGCGTGCGGTCAGACCATCACGGATCGCCTCAACGAGGAGACCGCAGCCGGACTCACCGTCGACGGCTTCATGGACTACTGGCAGAACATCGAGCTGTACGCCCCGAACGCGCACGCGGCCGACGAGATGATCCTCGCCGAGGACGGTGTCTCCTATTGGAAGACCACGTGGGACAGCGACAACGCCTATCTGTTCGGTTCGGGCGAGATCCCGGCCGAGGTCCCGTCGGACGATCACTTCCTGATGCCTCAGATCTGGGAGGCGTACGTCGCGAAGTACGGCGCCGACCAGACCGACTACTGATCCCGTCGAAAGGAGCGTGTGATGAGCGTCAAGATCCACCACATCGTCACGGGTGAGCTCGAGAGCTCACTGCCGGTCTCGCTGCTCAACTCGGGCATCCACCCGGATGTCCCGCATGAGCACCGTTTGCCCTTCGGGTTCCGCGACGACATCGTCCGCAAAGACGGTTCGGTGCACGAGGGGGTGATGGTGCCCGTGCCCGTGTGGCTCATCCAAGGCACCGAGCAGACCATCCTCATCGACACCGGCCTGGGCGACATCGACGAGGTGTCCGAGATGCAGAGCCGCTACGGCGTGGACTTCGTCGCCTCACGCTCCGAAGATCAGGATCTGGTGGCTGGGTTGGCCAGACACGGTGTCCGGCCGGAAGACGTCGACGTCGTCGTACTGACCCACCTGCACTTCGACCATGTGGGCAACAACGAGCTCTTCCCGAACGCCACGTTCATCGTGCAGAAGGACGAGCTGCCGCAGGCCACCCAGCCACCGCACTTCTGCATGTTCTACTACCCCGAGTACGCCTACAAGGTCGACGCCGTGCGCGACCGCCTGCAGGTGATCGACGGTGACGTGGAGATCGACCCGGCCGTGCGGCTGGTGAAGATCGGCGGGCACACGCCCGGCTGCATGGTGGTCATGGTCAAGACCGACGTCGGCACCGTCTGCTTGACCAGCGACGTGATGTACAACTACCGAAATCTCGAGCTCAACTGGCCAATGGGCTCGTTCTGGGACCTCCCCGACCTGATGTCGGGGTACGACCGCCTTCACCGCGAGGCGGACCTCATCATCCCTGAGCACGACTGGCAGTTCCTCCAGGAACACCCCAGCGGAACGATCGGCTGAAAGGCAACATATGAAGAAGGCACTGCTGCTCGGTGAGTCCTGGACGACTCACATGATCCACCAGAAGGGATTCGACAGCTTCACCACCACCGAGTACGTCGAAGGCGGACGCGAGTTCTCCGACGCGCTCGAGAGCGACGGCTGGACGGTGACTCACGTTCAGGCGCACGCCATCGAGACACACTTTCCGCAGAGCGACGAGGAGCTCGCCGCGTACGACCTCGTCGTGATCAGCGACGTCGGCGCGAACACATTCCTCCTGACCCGCGCGGTGTTCGGCCGGAGCGTGTCCGAACCCAACAAGCTCGAGCGCATCCGCGCCTACGTCGAGAACGGCGGCGGCCTCCTGATGGTCGGCGGCTACCTGTCGTTCTCGGGCGTCGACGCGAAGGCGAACTACGCCTCGAGCGCGATCGGCGACATCCTGCCGGTCGACGTGCTCGAGATCGACGACCGCGCCGAGCACCCGGAGGGCACGGCCATCTCCGTGCTCGCTGCCGAGCACCCCGCGGTCGGCGGCGTGGGCACCGAGTGGCCGCCCCTGCTCGGCTACAACCGCACTCGTCCCCGCGAGGATGCGGAACTGCTCGTCCAGGTGAATGGGGACCCGCTGGTCGCCGTCCGCCAGGTCGGATCCGGGCGAACGGGCGTGTTCACGTCCGACATGTCGCCCCACTGGGCTCCTCCCCCGTTCATGGAGTGGGCGGGATACGCGCCGTTGTGGCGCGCACTGGCGACCTGGACCGCCGGTGAGTGATGGAGAACGCGCCGTGGCCGGGGACTCGCTCCCCGGCCACGGCCGCACCCCGGTACACACGGCCGTCGCCGTCGTCGGCTCCCTGAATCTCGACCTCATCGCCCGGGTGCCGCACATGGTCGCGCCCGGCGAGACCATCCTTGCCGAGGAGTTCGGCGAGCACCCAGGCGGGAAAGGCCTCAACCAGGCGGTGGCCGCCGCGCGATTCGGCCCGACCGCGCTGGTCGGCGCGGTCGGCGACGACGACAGCGGCCGCACCTTGCTCGACTACGCCCGATCTCGCGGGGTCGACGTCACGGCCGTCGAGCGGTCCCGCACGACGACCGGCCGCGCGCTCATCACGCTGACACCAGACGGGGAGAACTCGATCGTCGTCGCGCCCCTCGCCAATATGTCGATCCAGCCCGACGAAGCCGTCGCCGCGCTCGCCAGGCTGGCGCCATCGGTCGTGCTCATCCAGTTCGAGATCCCCGTCGCGGTCGTCGACGCGGTCGCCGCATGGACCTCGTCGTCCACGAGCCGCCTCGTCGTGAACCCGAGCCCGATCCGCGCCATGAGCGTCGATGCCCTCGCCTCGGCCGACCCCCTCCTCGTGAACGTCGGAGAGGCCCGAGACATCCTGACCACGATCCCGCCGTCGACCATTGCGGCGGCCGGGGCATCCTCGTCAGAACTTGCACGAGCACTTTCCATACACTGCCGCTCGGTCGTCGTCACCGCCGGTCCCGACGGCGCCGTCGTCGGCATCGATGGCGAGATTGCGGTCGTGCCGGCCCCGCGCGTTGACGACGTCCGCGACAGCTCGGGCGCGGGCGACGCGTTCGCGGGCACGCTGTGCGTGCAGCTCGCCCACGGGAAGTCCCTGCACGACGCAACCCGCGTCGCTGTCGAGGAGGCCGCTCGTATCGTCGCCGCCACGCGCGACGACCGCTGACCCAGCACGTCGCGCCCGACCGCGCCGCCGGCTCAGCGGCAGCCGGGGTCGTCGCGGTACTGGAGGCAGCCGCCGCGGGTGAGGTGAGTCCCACCCGTGACGACCGTGACGCGGTAGGGATCGGTGGCAATACCGACGGGCCCCTCGAGCGGGACCCACCCGGAGCGGTCGAACTGGTACTCCGCGGTGTAGGTCACGATGGGCTGCGCATCGAAACAGCCGCGCTCCGGGTAACGGTGGCTGGTGGCGGTGTCCGAGAGATCGTGCTGATCGAGCTGCTTCCAGGTCGCGCCGGGCGTCGAGGACTCGACCCGGCCACCGTCGCCTGTGTCCCAGACGACAAAAATCCTGTGACCCCGCGAACCTTCATCTCCCTCTCGTCAGGCGGAGGCCGAGCGAACCCGGACGGCGATCCTGGATGCGCCAGCGGTCCGGTTCTCCCGCATGGGGTATCCGAGCGACGGCGGCGCTCGCGACCGGGTGAGGGTCCGGCGCGGGCTCGCGCCGTGATCGCGAACCCGAACGAGCCCACCGCGACCGAGACGGACGCCTCCAGGCCGTCGCCGCCGCAGGAGACCAGTCGGGCCCCGTTCCGACGGGCGACCTGCTCGGCGAGCGCGCACGGCGTGCCCGGCACCGCACCGGTGAGCGCGTCGGCCGCGCCGAGCGCCGCGGCATCGGCGGCGTTGGCCGCGACCTGGGTCTGCACGAAGACGCTGAGCAGCGGGAGCAGTCCCGCCGTCAGTGCGAGCACCGATCCCACGATCGCGAGCACGAGCACGCTGCCCGAACCACGATCGGAGCGGAGATCGGCGCGACGCGCACGCGTCCGGTGGCGCCCGCACACGCTCAGCCACCCCCGGCGACGGCGCACGATTCCGCGCGGAGCTGGATCGCACCGAGCAGACCGGCGCCGCCGCTCGCGGTGAGCGTCGCGCAGATCAGCGGCGGCTCTTCGCTCGTCGCCAGCCCGGTGCCGCCACCGGCCACCCGGTCGGCGATGGCGTGCGCGACCGCCTCGCTCTCGCCGCGGCCGAGCGCGCGGGCCGCGTCGGCTGCGGCGTCGGTCAACCGCACCTGACGTCCGACGACGACCACCGCACCGAGGCAGAGCGCGAGCACGAGCGTCACCGCGGGAAGTGCGACCGCAAGCTCTGCGGTCACACTCCCCTGTTCGCGGTCAGCCGACCGTGAGCGCATTCCGCACGAGTTCGGTGAGGATGCCGCGCACCTCGTCGCCGCGGAGCAGGACGACGAGCAACCCGGCGAAGCCGACGGCGGCCATGGTCGCGACGGCGTACTCCGCGGTCGCGGCGCCCCGCTCGCCGGCGAGCCGTCGGAGGCAGCGCCGGACGGCGGTGTCTCGGATCGGAGCGCCTGGCGGGGCGGGCGCAGTGAGTTCGGGCATGTGCAGTGTTCCTTTCGGTTGTGGCCGCGCAGCGGCCGGGAGAACGGCACGAGCCGGGAGATCGTCATCGGACACCGCCGAGGGTGCCGGTGACGACCGAGATCATGAGCGGGGCGACGCCCAGCAGGACGAACGCGGGGAGGATGCACACCCCGAGCGGCACCATGAGGCGAACGCTGAGCGCGGCGGCCCGCACCGCACCCTCGGCCCGCGCTGCGCGTCGGTGACGGTGCGCCTCAGCCCGCAGCAGCTCGGCGACCGGGGCGCCCGCCTGGGTGGCGATTCGTACCGTCGCCGCGATGTCGTGCTCGGCCGTGGCGACGCCCGGGAGATGCGCGGCGACAGCCCGAGCGGTCACGGCGATGGCAGCCTCGATGGACGCCCCGCTCGCCATCGCGATGGCCAGCAGGTCGAGTTCGAGACCCGGCGACGCGGTCGGCGGTGCGGCGCGCGCCGCCAGCGACCGGTTCCAGCGGGCGCCTGCCCACAGGAGCGCCGAGCCGACCACGACGCACGCCCAGCCGAGCGGATTACCGAGCAGCACCGTCGCGGTGTCGAACCCCAGCAGCAGGCCGAAGCCCACGGCGACCACCGGAAGGAGCGTCACGAGCTTCGCGCTCGCCCTGGGCCCGGCGAGCGCGGCCCGCACCTCCCGGCGCAGCTGCGCATCGTCGCGCAGTGCACCCGCGAGCTCGCGGAGGCTTGCCGCGAGCGGCGCGCCGGTCTCGCTGGCCACGGCCCACGCCGCGGCGAGCGCCGACCATGCCGCGCCCGACGCGGCTTCGATCGTCGGACGCGCCACACGGCGACGCACCCGGGGGCTGAGCGTTCTGCCGCTTCGACCCGACACAGTGCGCTCGGCCGACACAGTGCGCTCGGCCGACACCGCGTGCTCGCCTGGTCGAGTGCGGTCATCCGGCTCGGCTTGGTCGAGCCGCGCCGCGTGGTCGTCGGACGTGACGGGCGCGCTCGGCACGATGCGCCCGCCCGCCGAGGTCGCTTCGGCGAGCGCGCGCATGAGCGCAGGGGCGATCGGCTCGCCTTCCTCCGCCGCCCGGGCGGCGGCATCGAGCACCGGATCCGCCGGAGCATCCGACGACAGGTGGTGCCATGCGGCCGGCGCGGCGACGCCGGCGGACATGAGCACCGCGAGGCGTTCGGCGACCCCGGCCACCCTGTCGACCGCGGTCACGTCGTCACGGACCCGGCGCGCGGCCGCGAGCGCACGGATGCCACCGCGGATCACAGCTCCTCCACCGCGAGCCGGTCGCGCTCGAGCCGGAAACGCCCGAGCCCGGCGAGCCGCCGCACACCGTCGCGGCGCTCGAGATGCGCGACGAGGTCGAACGCACTCACCGCCTGCCTGGCCACGGCGTCGGCGGACATGCCGGCGACCGAGCCGAGCGCCTCGAGCCGAGCCGGCACATCCTCGACCGAGTTGGCGTGCAGCGTACCCGCCCCGCCGTCGTGCCCGGTGTTGAGCGCCGCGAGCAGCTCGCGGAGCTCGGCCCCGCGGCATTCACCCACGACGAGACGGTCGGGCCGCATGCGGAGCGCCTCACGGAGCAGGGTGTCGAGGCCCACCCGGCCCGTGCCCTCGAGGTTCGGCTGGCGCGCCTCGAGGCGCACGACATGCGGGTGCGCGAGGTCGAGCTCGGCGACGTCTTCGATCACGATGATGCGCTCGCTCGGCGAGGCCTCGCCGAGCAGGGCGGCGAGCAGTGTGGTCTTGCCGGTGCCGCCCGCGCCCGTCACGAGCAGGTTGCGCCGCTCGGCGACCGCCTCGCGAAGCGCGCGTTCGTGATCGCCCGTGCACATGCCCGCCCGCGCGAGCGCCGTGAGCGAGAAGCCACCGGGCCGCGGGATGCGGATCGAGATGACGGTGCCCGCCGCCGAGATCGGCGGGAGCACCGCATGCACCCGGATGCCTCGGCCCAATCGCACGTCGACGGCCGGTGTCGCCTCGTCGATGTGCCGGCCGCCGCGAGCGATGAGCTTCACCGCGAGCTGGCGCACCTCGGCCTCGGTCGCCGCCCAGCCCGTCGCGAGCTCGGGCCCTGTGCCCCGATCGACCCAGAGCCCGGCGTCCCCGTTGATGAACAGGTCGGTGACGGGGCCGGATGCCGCGTATGGCGCGAGCGGCCCGAGTGCCTCGTACTCGGCGGGGCGGGCGCCCGTGCCGCGAGCCGTCGCCGAGACGGGAGCGAGCGAGGCGCCCGCGCGCGGCTCGGGGAGCGGCGTCTCCCACGACGGGGTGGCGACGAACGGGGTGGTCATGCCGAGCGAGCCTAGGTCGGCGCCTCTGCGCGGCAGCCGCCGGAAGGCCGATCCTGAAGAGTCGGCATGCGACTGCGCCTGTGGAGGAGGACTCCCCGGCCGAGATCATGCCGCCCGCGGGGTCACCGGGCGGTCCATCCCCGTCCATCGACCCTGATCCACCTGATCACCGGCAGCCCGGGTCGTTCGGGTACTGGATGCAGTCGCCGCGGGTGAGGCGCGTCTCGACCGTCACCACCCGAACGCGGTAGGCCTCCCCTGCGACGTCGAGCGTGCCCTCGATCGGGATCCACCCCGACCCGTCGAACTGATACTCCGCCGAGTAGGTCACGGTCGGTTGCACGTCGTAGAACCCGCGCTCCGCGTACCGATGGCTGGTGGCCGTGTCGCTGAGTTCCTGCTGCTTCAGGTGCTTCCAGGTCGCACCGGATGTCTCGGCGTCGATGCGGCCGCCATCGCCGGTCATCCAGCTGAATGCCACCGGTGTGAAGCGCACCGCCGCCGGCCGGCCCAACAGTGTTCCGCTCACGACCTGCTCGGTCGCCCGGCTGATGAAGTTCGCCGGCAGCTTGCGCACCGCGATCCGCGGCCCGGGCTCCATCGCATCCGCCTGCGCCTCCGGCGCGAACGACGCCACGTCATCGATACGAACGCTCTCGTCTTCGCTGCCGTCGTCTTCTGTTGCCGCCGGTGGCTGGCACGCGCCCACCACCGCCCTCCCGAGCCCGCAAGAACGGTCGCCCTGCGCATAACGTTGCCGGTGACGCCAGATGTACTCGTCCAGTGCCGTGCCTCCGTTAACTGAATCGCCACTCCGAGTACCCGGCGAATCATATCCAGCCCGTTGGTCCACGCCCCGGAGTTCTGCGCCTCGGCCGCCGATTCGGCCGCCGACTGTTGGTGAACAGGCTCCCGCTGCTTGCACCTCGGGAAGGCATGCCGCAGCCTGAACCGGCGTCGCAACGGGGAACGATAGTGCGCCGCCGAGGAGGAAGGCGATCAGCAAATGTCGTTGTCGGGCCATGGCCACTGCTCGCTTTGAGAGATGAGAAGAGTGCCGGAATCCCCTGGCTGTAGGTTCACGACGAGGGGCGTTTCGATCTGACGATCCGCAGTCGTTACATCTGCGCCAGTGCGATCGATCAATCGTGTTGAGCCCGCCTGAAGGCAGGCGTACACCTGGACGAGGTCCGCGTTCTGCTGAACGAGCCTGACACCCCGGACCGTACTCGACCCTTCGAGACGAAGCCCATCCCGTTGCATACGCTGAAAGTTTGCGATGGACTCCTCAGCGAGTTCGGGGGTGAGCGCCTCGTACAGTCGTTCGGGTTCGGCGCCACCAGCCGCGCCGATCTGATTGGCGAGCTCCACGTACCGCTCAAACGCGACAACCGCCGCGTCGAGTGCTTCCTTGTTCGACAGCGCGAACTGAGAGACCTTCGACCTCTCTGTCGCGGATGGCAGCGTCGTGGAGCGACTCGCCGGCGGGTCAGTGCACCCCGCGACACCCGCAAGTATCAGGACGACTCCGCTCGCAGCCGCGAGCACCCCACCTCGAGAACGCATGGCGGCACGGTACGCCGCACGGTGCGAGGGCGTTCCAAGTTATCCACACGTGCACGCCTCACCCCACGCGGTTCGTCCACGGCCACGCGTTGGAGGACGAATTTCGCGGTGGAGGACGGTCGATTCGGACCTCCGACGCGAAATCCGTCCTCCAACGCGCAAGCGACGTCCCGCTCGGCACATCCCGCGCGTGGCCCGCGCGGCACGACCCGCGCGTTAAAAGAAGGGGGCGGCACCCATTGGGGGGAACAGGTGCCGCCTCGGCAACGGCGGATTGGGGGGAACCCACGCGCTGCAAGCCTCGAAACGAGTGTTCGGGCGGTACTCAGTGTAGGGGTTCCATTTCTATGCGCAAGTACTTTTTGTCCTCATTTGTGTGGACACACAGTTTTCTCCCTGGAATTGCTCAGAAGCCGGGCGAAAGTCCACACGATCCTGGGCATGAGAGCGGTTGCTCGAAAGCCTCGCGTCGCCGCGCGACGACCTCGAATGGGTGATGTCGGGCGACAGCGCTACAGTGCTCATGGGCAGGCGAACCCAATTGATCCATACGCGCGAAGGAGCGACCGGACCACGATGAACGTTCAGATCGATCACGCCCTCGAAGAGATCAGGCGGTTCCGCCCGAGCCCAGAGTTCGCCGCCCAGGCGGTGGCCGGCGAGCAGCTCTACGACGAGGCATCCGCCGACCGGCTCGGGTTCTGGGCCGACCAGGCGCGCTCCCTCCTCACCTGGACGAAGCCCTTCACCCAGACGCTCGACTGGTCGAACCCGCCGTTCGCGAAGTGGTTCCACGACGGCGAGCTCAACGTCGCGGCGAACTGCCTCGACCGGCACGTCGAGCGCGGTCTCGGCGACCGTGTCGCGATCCACTGGGAGGGTGAGCCCGGCGACTCCCGCGACATCACCTACGCCGAGCTCACCGACGAGGTCAAGCGCGCCGCCAACGTGCTGACCGACCTCGGCATCGGCGAGGGCGACCGGGTCGCCATCTACCTGCCGATGATCCCCGAGGCCGTCGTGTCGATGCTCGCGGTCGCGCGCATCGGCGCGATCCACTCGGTCGTCTTCGGCGGCTTCAGCGCCGACAGCCTCGCGAGCCGCATCGACGACGCCGAGGCCTCCCTCGTCATCACGGCCGACGGCGGCTACCGCAAAGGCAAGGTGTTCCCGCTCAAGCCGGTCGTCGACGACGCGCTCGAGAAGAGCGAGGGCAAGACGGTGCGCAACGTGCTCGTCGTCAAGCGCGGTGAGAACGACATCGCCTGGACCGACGGCCGCGACCGGTGGTGGCACGACACCGTCGCGACGGCGAGCAACGAGCACGAGGCACAGGGCTTCAACGCCGAGAACCCGCTGTTCATCCTGTACACGAGCGGCACGACGGGCAAGCCCAAGGGCATCCTGCACACGAGCGCCGGCTACCTGACGCAGACCGCGTTCACCCATAAGAACGTGTTCGACCTGCACCCCGAGACCGACGTCTACTGGTGCACCGCCGACGTCGGCTGGATCACGGGCCACTCCTACGTCGTCTACGGTCCGCTCGCGAACGGCGCCACGCAGGTGCTGTACGAGGGCACACCCGACACGCCGCACCCCGGCCGGTGGTGGGAGCTCGTCGAGAAGTACAAGGTGACGATCCTGTACACCGCGCCGACCGCGATCCGTTCCTTCATGAAGGCCGGCCGGCAGATCCCGCACGAGTTCAACCTGCGGTCGCTGCGGCTGCTCGGCTCGGTCGGCGAACCCATCAACCCAGAGGCGTGGATCTGGTACCGCCATGTCATCGGCGGCGGGTCGATCCCGGTGGTCGACACGTGGTGGCAGACCGAGACCGGCGCGATCATGATCTCCGCCCTGCCCGGCGTGACCGACCTCAAGCCCGGCAGCGCGCAGGTGCCGATCCCGGGCGTGAACGTCGACATCCTCACCGATGAGGGCGAGCACGTCGAGGGCGAGGGCGGCGGCCTGCTGGTCATCACCGAGCCGTGGCCGTCGATGCTGCGTGGCATCTGGGGCGACCCCGAGCGCTTCAAGGAGACCTACTGGGAGAAGTTCGGCGACAAGTACTTCGCCGGCGACGGCGCCCGTCGCGACGAAGACGGCGACATCTGGCTGCTCGGCCGTGTCGACGACGTCATGAACGTCTCGGGCCACCGCCTGTCGACGGCGGAGATCGAGTCGTCGCTCGTCGCCCACCCCTGGACCGCTGAGGCCGCGGTCGTCGGCGCCGCCGACGAGACCACCGGGCAGGCGGTCGTCGCCTTCGTCATCCTGAAGTCCAGCCAGGCCGCCCGGGTCAGCGACCCGAGCGAGGCATCCGACGAGCTGCGCCGCCACGTCGCGGCGCAGATCGGCGCGATCGCCCGCCCGCGTCAGGTCTTCATCGTGAACGAACTGCCCAAGACGCGCAGCGGCAAGATCATGCGGCGCCTGCTGCGCGACCTCGCCGAGGGTCGCCAGGTGGGCGACACCACGACGCTCGCCGACACCTCGGTCATGACGGCGATCACCGAGCAGGTCCGGTAGCCTCAGCCTCAGGTGGCGGATGCCACGAACGATCGGATGCCTCGGCGAGCAGCAGCTCGCCGAGGCATCCGTCGTTCACGCCGGTGTGCGTTGCGTGTGACGCCCCATTGGACCCCTCAGCTCACCAGAGGACGACAGAGCTCGAAGCGCCTCAAATGCCGTATGCCAGTTCCCCCTCATTCGATGAGGGGGAACTTGCATACGCGTTTTCCGCACATTCCCTCGATGCTTGGGCACATGGACGCTCGCCGAGGGTGCGCGTGAGCAGCGTTCCGTGCCGGAAGGACGAGGCTCGGGCGCCCGCGCTGCTTGACAACGGATGCCTCGGCGAGCAGCAGCTCGCCGAGGCATCCGGTGGGGTGAGCGGTGCGCGAGCCGCTAGGCGAACTCGACGACGAGCTCGACCTCGACCGGGGCGTCGAGCGGGAGCACCGCGACGCCGACCGCGCTGCGCGCGTGCCGGCCGGTGTCGCCGAAGATCTCACCGAGCAGCTCCGAAGCGCCGTTGATGACGCCGGGCTGGCCCGTGAACGCCGGGTCGGAGGCGACGAAGCCGACGACCTTCACGACCCGCGTGATCCGATCGAGCGAGCCGATCTCGGCGCGGATCGCCGCGAGCGCGTTGAGCACCGCGGTGCGGGCGTACTCCTTCGCGTCGTCGGCGGGCACGAGACCATGGCCGTCGCCGACCTTGCCGGTCGCGGGCAGCGCGCCCGAGACGAACGGCAGCTGGCCTGACGTATAGACGTAGGAGCCGGTCGCGACCGTCGGCACGTACGCGGCAACCGGCGCCGCCACCTGGGGCAGCTCGATGCCGAGCTCAGCGAGGCGCGACTCGAACGAGCCGCCCGCGCCGCCGCCCGCGCTCACTGCTCCCCCTCGAACTGCTTGGCGGCCTGCGCCGCTGCCGCGGCACCCGCGGCAGCGGCGGTCGACGACTCGCCGCCGACCGGGCGCTTCAGGTAGGCGACGAGCCCACCCTCGGGGCCCTGCACGATCTGCACGAGCTCCCACCCCTCCGAGCCCCAGTTGTTGAGGATCGCGGCGGTGTTGTGGATGAGCAGTGGGGTGGTGATGTACTCCCAGGCCTGCATGGGCTCCCTCGTCTCGGGCGGTGCGTCGGAGCGACAGAAGTGTCGCGCTGGAATCGGACGATTCCGGCAGGAAACGGCGTGTCGGCGCGGGATTTCGGCCCCCACCCGCTTCACGGGTTTCCTCAGCCTTCTCCGTTAGGCTCCATCCTATGTCTGCCCAGAAACGTTCGATGAGTGCTGCCGCGACGGGCTTCTTCGGCTTCGTCGGCATGAGCGCTCTCGCCGGCGTGCTCGTCACCGCCGCGGTGACGCCGGCCCTTGCCGTCACCGGCATGGCCGCGAGCAACAGCATCACCATGTTCGAGAACCTGCCCGGCTACCTCGACATCAGTGAACTCTCCGAGAAGACCGACATCTACGCGACCAACTCCGACGGGTCGCCGGTCCACCTCGCGTCCTTCTTCAGTGAGAACCGCGAAGCCGTCCCGTGGGACCGCATCAGCCAGTACGTGAAAGACAGCGCGATCGCGGGTGAGGACCCGCGCTTCTACGAGCACGGCGGCGTCGACATCCAGGGCACCATGCGAGGCTTCCTGACCGAGTACGTCATCGGCGGCTCCACCCAGGGTGGGTCGTCGATCACGCAGCAGTACGTGAAGAACGTGCTCATCAACAACGGCGTGCGCGAGGCGCAGACCGAAGAAGAGAAGCAGCTCGCGTATGACGAGGCGACCGCGGTCACCCCCGAGCGCAAGCTGAAAGAGATGCGCTACGCGATCGCCCTCGAGAAGAAGTATTCGAAGGACGACATCCTCCTCGGCTACCTGAACATCGCCGCCTTCGGCGGTCGCGTGTACGGCATCGAGGCCGCGGCGCAGTATTACTTCAGCAAGCCCGCTGCGGATGTCTCGCTGCCCGAGGCCGCAAGCCTCATCGCGATCGTGAACCATCCCGAGAAGTTCCGCCTCGACATGCCCGATGACCCCGAGAACGGGGCCGCCACGGTGAACGAGGCCGGCGAACCGGTGCCGTACGCGGCGAACAAGACCCGTCGCGACTACATCCTCAACGAGATGCTGAAGTACGGCAAGATCACGCAAGAGGAGTACGACGGGGCGGTCGCGACCCCGGTCGCGCCGGTGATCCAGCCGCCGAGCACCGGGTGCCAGACCGCTGGCGGTAGCGCCTTCTTCTGCGACTACGTGCGTACGACGATCCTGAACCACTACGACGACCCGGCAACCGAAGACGTCAACGAAGGCCTCGCCCTGCTCAATGAGGGCGGACTGCAGGTGTTCACCACGCTCGACCTCGATCTGCAGATCAAGACCGAGAACGCGATCCGCGAGAACGTGCCGTTCTCCGACCCCCGCTTCGACGTCGGTTCGGTCGCCGTGAGCGTGCAACCCGGCACGGGCCGTGTGCTCGCCATGTCGCAGAACAAGAACTACACCGCCGACCCCGAGGTCGCGGCGACGAGCCCCGAGTACACCTCGGTCAACTACAGCACCGATTTCGAGAACGGCGGTTCGAGCGGTCTGCAGCCCGGCTCGACGTACAAGGTGTTCACGCTCGCCGAGTGGCTGAACGAGGGGCACTCGCTGCTCGAGTCGTTCAACGGCTCACGCCGCGCGTTCACCTCGTTCACCGACAGCTGCACCGGCAACTGGACGGGCAACTACAACCCGCGCAACGACGACGGCCGCATCGCCAACAACGCCGTCAACGCGACCGCGTGGTCGGTGAACACGAGCTTCATGGCCATGGCGCAGCAGCTCGACCTCTGCGGCATCAAGCAAACCGCTCAGGCGTTCGGCATCCACCGCGCCGACGGCAACGAGCTGCAGATGAACCCCTCTGACGTGCTCGGCACGCAGGAGGTCGCCCCGGTGACGATGGCCGCGGCGTTCGCGGGCATCGCGAACAACGGCATGACCTGCACGCCGATCGTGATCGACCGCATCGTGAAGGCCGACGGCACCGAGATCCAGCCGCCGCAGTCGTCGTGCACGCAGTCGGTGACGCCAGAGGTCTCGCACGCGATGGCGTACGCCATGCAGCAGACCTTCTCGGGTGGCGGCACGGCGACGGCGTCGAACACGGGCACGGGCATCGACCACATCGGTAAGACGGGCACGACCGACGGCGCCAAGGACACGTGGATGATCGGCTCCAGCACCAAGGTCGCGACCGCGGTCTGGGTGGGCAACGTCGTCGGCGATGCGAACCTGCGAAGCCTCTCGTTCGACAGCGGGGCCGCCGCCACGGCACGTCACCGCATGTGGAGCTCGATCATGGAGCTCGCCGACACCAAGTACGGTGGCGACGCCTTCACCGAGCCCGACTCGACGGCGTTCCGTCAGGTGCTGGTCGACATCCCGCAGGTCACCGGACTCTCGTTCGACGCCGCGAAGCAGGCGCTCGAAGAGGCCGGCTTCCAGGTCGAAGACGGCGGCCAGCAGGACTCGAGCCAGCCGGCCGGCACCGTCTCGGGCACCGACCCGAGCGGTCAGGCGGGCCGCGGCGCGTTGATCCGCGTGTTCACCAGTAACGGCCAGGGCACCACGGTGCCGGACCTCACCGGAATGACGCAGCAGCAGGCGAACGCCGCGCTCGGTCAGGCCGGTCTGAGGCTGCAGGGCAACGGCCAGGGCAATCAGGTCGTCACCGCACAGGATCCCGCTCCGAACACGCCGGTGCGCCGCGACACGGCCGTCACGGTCACGTTCGGCGGCGGTCAGAACGGTAACGGCGGCGATTGAGCACCGGTAGCTTCTCCCCCGTCGCGCGGATCGCGATCGCGATCGGCGCGGCGGGGGCTGCCGCGTTCGCGTACGGTTCGTTCATCGAGCGCACCCGTTGGACCCTGCGCGAGGTCGAGGTGCCGGTGCTGCCGGCAGGTGCCGAGCCGATCCGGGTGCTGCACCTCTCCGATCTGCACATGGCGCCCTGGCAGCGCAGCAAGCAGGAGTGGGTGCGCGCCCTCGCCGACCTGCAGCCCGACCTCATCGTGGACACCGGGGACAATCTCGGCCATGAGCGCGGGCTCGATGGCATCCGTCGCGCATTCGACCGGTTCGAGGGCGTGCCCGGCGTCTTCGTGAACGGCTCCAACGACTACTTCGGCCCCGTGCTGAAGAACCCGTTCCTCTACTTCGGCGGCCCTTCGGGCCATGTGCCGCGGTCGAAGAAGCTCGACATCGACGCGCTGCACGCGTACTTCGACGAGCTCGGCTGGATCGACCTCGACAATGCCGCCGCCGCACTCACGATCAACGGCACGCGCCTCGAGTTCTTCGGCGTCGACGACCCGCACAAGGGCTACGACCGGCTCGACCTCATCACGGCCGCCATTGACGAGTTGCGAGCGAACGATCCGCTGGGCGACGAGTCGTGGCTCGACGAGGCATCCGTCGCCGACAAGCGACCGACCGTCACCATCGGGGTCGCGCACGCGCCCTATCAGCGCGTGCTGAACTCGTTCCTGAATCACGGCGCGCAGCTCATGCTCGCGGGTCACACGCACGGTGGACAGGTGTGCGTGCCCGGCTTCGGTGCGCTGGTCACGAACTGCGACATCCCGCGCGACCAGGTGCAGGGGCTCAGCGTCTGGCAGCACGGCCTGCGGTCCGCGTTCCTCAACGTGTCGGCCGGCCTCGGCACGTCCATCTTCGCGCCGGTGCGCTTCGCATGCCCGCCCGAGGCGACGCTGCTCACGCTGGTTCCGGCGCCCTAGCGGGCTGACCACCCGGGCGGATGCCTCGGGCCGACGTGGTCGGGAGCACCGCGGTTTATGGGCTATTCTTGTTGAGGCCTCCGGGCCGGGGCCTTCGGGCCACCGGGGTGTGGCGCAGCTTGGTAGCGCGCTTCGTTCGGGACGAAGAGGTCGCAGGTTCAAATCCTGTCACCCCGACCAATGTGATTGCATGAAAAGCCCCTCCTCGCGGAGGGGCTTTTCGCGTGTCCGGGTGTCGTCGCCGCCCAGGGTCAGAGCTCTTCGTTGATCACCTCGAGCACGACAGGCTCGTTTTTCGTCGGCAGTGTGGGTGCGCTGTGGCTGTGGAGCCCGCCACTGCGATTCTTCGGGAACACGCGTTTGAGATACCCGTAGCGGTCGGAATAGGCCAGGTTCTTCTCGGGGTCCAAGAGCCACATTCGTGCGGTGTACCCGTTCGGGTGGGCCTTGAAGAATTCCGGTCGATACACCTTCCGCTGCTTGCTGAGCATTGGTTGGATCGTTCCAGGGAACACGTAGGGCGCGTATCGTTCGGCGTTCTCGAGCGGGCGAAGCTTCGTCGCGAAGGTCTCGTCGACGTCGGCGAAGCTTCCTCGTCGCGTTGGCACGTCCTCCAGAAGCTCATTGAGCACCGTGTGGTGTGCGTGCGCGTCCCAGGCCTGTTCGGAGGACAGGTCGCTCGAGTACTTGGGCGCCATCGAAGCGGCCTTCACGTTGACATGCAGGTTCTGTCGAATCGCGTTCACGTCGTAGTGCAGACCGAATTCCGCGTAGGCCGCTTGCGCCTGCTTCGCGATCCGCTTCTCCTTGGCGATGATGTAGCTCGCCAACGCCGGACCGGCCCCCTCCTCGACGTATGCGTCGATCTCGAGCCGGTTCATGGCGCGCACGCCGAAGCCCGCGACCGCGGTCAAGACACCCACCATCGCGCCGGCGACGCCGAGCCCGAATGCGACGTCGGTATTGAGGAAGTCGGGTTTGTAGTGGTGGGCGGTGGTCAGTGCGGTCACGCCGAGATCGACGGTCGCGGCCGCGATCGTGGAGAACAGCCCCACCTTGGCCCCGATCGTGGGCGCGGCCGTCGCTACGGCCGCGGCGACCCCGAGCCCGGCCACGGCCACACCCACCAGCGACAGTCCGAGACCGATGCCCGCGAGCACGGCGTAGGCCCAGGCCGGGAGGTCGGAGATGCGGCCCGTGGGGTCGGCGAGCGTGATGGGGTTGAGCGCGGCGTAGTGGTAGCGGTTGTGCTGCGGTTCGGGGTCGACGCTGGTCAGCCGCATGGTCGTGGGGTCGTAGGTGCGGACCTGCAGGTGTTGGGTGCCGGTGGGGTTGGTGTACTCACCCGCGTATTGGAACGGGTTGCGGTGCGCGTCGCCGACCAGCGGTCCGGCGTCGGGCTCGTCGTCGGTGTGCTGCCTCGTCGTGGTGGCGCCGTAGTCGGTGTAGTCGTAGCTGGTCGTCACGTTCGCGTCGGGGCCGGTCAGCTCGGTGACGTTGCCGTGGAAGTCGGCCTCGGAGAACACGGTCGACGCTGGGCTGCCGAGGGTGCGGGCATGCCGGCCGACACCGAGCAGGTAGGCGGCGGTGCCGGATGCCTCGGGGCTGGTGTGCGTGTCGTTGAGGAGGGTGGTGCCGTCCCAGTGGAACACCGTCGCCGCGGTGGTGTCGTCTTGGGTGTGGGTGGCGCGTTGGCCGCTGGCCCAGTAGCCGGTGCGGATCGTGACCCCGTCGGGGGTGGTCTCGGTGACGGGCTGGTTGGTCGCGTCGTACGTGTACCGGGTGCCGTCCAGCGCGAGCGTCACGCGACCCAGCTCGTCGGACGCGAACGTCACCCGCTCGGTGCGCTGCGCGCCGCTCGCGTCGAAGTGCGTCACGGTCGCCTCGGTCGGCTGGCCCGACTGCGCGGGCATCTCGCCGCCGCCATCCCGTTCCGGATACGTGTAGGTCTGCCGCTGCACGACCAGCGCGCCGCCTCGCGCGGTCACCGTCATGTCACGCTCGAGCACCCGGTGCGCCGCGTCGAACGCCGTGCCGATCGACGTCGAGCCGTCGGTCACCGTGGTCAGGTATCCATCGGCGGTGTCGTCGCGGAGTGTCGCGCCCGCCGCCTCGCCGAGGCTCGGCCACCCGGAGGCCGAACCGGCACGCGCCTCCCACCGCCGAGCCGACAGCTCGGCGCCGGTCGACGCGTCGACGACGCGCACGCGGTCGACCGCGCTGCGGCCGTCATCGAGCCGCTGCCACGTGACCTCGGTGTTCGCACCCGAGCCCGCGCTGAGCCGTTCGACCAGCCCGGTACCCGTGTACCCGACGTGCACTCGACCGCCTGAGGCATCCGTCACCGTCACCAGGCGACCGCCGTCGAGCTCGAGCGTCGCGGTCACCGCCCAGGCATGCCCAGCACCGGTGGTCACCTCGACCCGACCCGGGTCGGACCAGTCGAGCGCGCTCACGAGGCCGGTGTGGTCGATCGCCCGCACCAACCGATGGCCTGGCCGCCACTCCCAGTCAGCGCGATTGCCGTTCGCGTCGAACCTGACCACCGGGTCGCCCGCCGCACTGAAGTAGGTGCGCACGCCGCCGAGCTCCAAGAGCTCGAAGGCGGCCGCCTGCTCGCCGCGCTGCCCGTCGGCGCGGGCCGGCACCGTCTTCGGGTGCTGCGCGAACACCAGATCGCGGGGCAGGTAGCCGGCGAGACCGCTCGGCGCGGTCGCATCCGCCGCGTAGACGCCGCCCGACGCCGGCGTGACCTGCACGCCGCCCTGGGTGCTCACGTGCGCGACCCCGGCGATGGACCAGCCGCCGCCGAGTCCCGCGCGATCGACGCCGCTCGCCCGGGAATCCCAGCTCACGGCCAATCCGGCGGCCGGCAGCGTGAACGAGAACGCGCCGGCGCCGGGATCGACCAGGCCCTCGAGCCCGTCGCCGAGGGCGAACCCGCCGAGCGCCGCGGGTTCGGATGTGTGCGCCGAGCCCGCCCACGACGGTTCGGTCGCGACCTCCGCGAGTAGCGTGCCGGACAACGCGGTCGCTAAAACGACCATTGCGGCCCGGCGCGGCAGCCGGCCGACGTCGGCCGAGTGAGCAACCTTCGACTGCCACTTCATGAAATTGCAGTATATGGTATGCATTGCTCCGGTCAACAGGGCGATCATCGACGATCACACGCCTCGGCCGATGTCGATCATCTCGGCGCCGGGTGCGCGTGAGTAGAATCCGCCACGCCTGGCGCTCGCGCGGGCACGCCGGCGTACCCTGACAGAGGTGGCAACGGCGTCGGCGCCGAGGTGAGCCATAAAAACGGAGATCATCCCCCGTTTTGGGGTGATGTGCTCGCCCAGCGCGGTGCATACCGTTGCCTGCGTGCCTCCGTCCTCGCTCACCCGCGCTCGCTCTCGCTCCCGCCGCCGCCAAGTGCTCGAGCCCGCCCGCTACCTCCGGCTGAAGCTCGCGCTGCTCGCGCTGCTCGCGGCCGGCGCGGTCTGCCTGGTGGTGCTCGCGCTCGGCTCCTGAGGCGCGCGCGACGCGCCCGCCCGGCGCGCGCACCGCGCGGGACCCGCCCGCCCGGCGCGCGCACCGCGCGCGGGACCCGCCCGCCCCTACCCGAGCTCGCGCGAGATCTGCGCGGCAGTCTGCTGCAGTACCGGCAGATAGGTCGTGAGCCGGTTGAGATCCTCGACCATGCGGATGGCAGTGACCGAGAGCGCCCCGACGATGCCGGCCGAGCTGCGCACCGGCACGGCGATGCAGTTCACGAAGTCCTCGTGTTCGCCGTCGTCGGCCGCCCAGCCCTGCTCGCTGATGCGATCCAGTTCGGCGTCGAGCGCGGCGCGCGTGAGGATCGTGGCCTCGGTGTGCTTGACCCAGTCGGCGCCGGCGAGCACGCGGTCGCGGGCCGCCTCGTCGAGGTCGGCGAGGATCGCCTTGCCGACCGCGCTGCAGTACGGCCGCACCGCGGCCCCGACACGCGAGTACATGCGGACCCCGCCGGCGTCTTCGACCTTGTCCACGTAGATGATGCTGTGCTCCATGAGCGCGGCGACGTGCACGGTGTTGCCCACGGCCTTGTGCAGGCGCCGGACGTGCGCCCCGGCCGCCTCGCGCAGGTCGATCGTGTCGAGCGCGGTCTGCGACAGCGAGATGAGGCGGAATCCCAGCGCATAGGTGCCGTTGCGACGGCGGCGCACGTAGCCCACCTGTTCGAGCGCCTGGAGCTCGCGGAACATGGTCGACCGGTGCAGGTCGAACTCGGTGGCGAGCTCGATGACCGTCTTCGGTTCGGCCGCGACGGAGTCGATGATCCGTGCGGCGCGCGTGACGCTCTGCGACATTGGGGCGGCCCTCCTCGAACCACACGCTACGCCCGGTTCAGCAGTGGTTGCAATAGATGCAACGTCATTTGCGCTCACTGCACATGCTCAGGCAGAGTCGTCTCATGGATGATGCGCCCCCTCCGCGGCTGATCGCGATCGGCGAGGCGATGATGCTCGTGACGCCGACCCACGCCGAGCCCCTGGTGGCGGCCGAGACCTTCCGGCTCGACGTCGCCGGCGCCGAGCTGAACGTGGCGCGCCACGTCGCGCACCTCGGCGTGCCCGTCGCGTGGGTCGGCGCGGTCGGCGCCGACGCGCTCGGGGAGCGTCTGAAGCGGGCCATCCGGGCCCCGAAGCTCGACCTGCGCTGGGTGGCCCCCGATGCCGCGGCGCCCACCGGCGTCTACTTCAAAGACCCCGGCGCGGGCGTGCTCTACTACCGGGCCGGCTCCGCGGCGTCGCGCATGGGACCTGAGAGCATCGCCGACGTCCCCCTCGAGTCAGCGGACCTCGTGCACGTCTCCGGCATCACGCCGTCGCTGTCGGCGACGTGCGCCGAGCTCATCGAGTCCGTCTTCGAGCGGGTGGCGGGCTCGGGCGCGCAGCTCAGCTTCGACGTGAACTACCGGCCGGCGCTGTGGGAGGTCTCGGACGCCGCCCCAGTGCTCCTCGAGCTCAGCCGGCGTGCCGACCTCGTCCTCGTCGGCCTCGACGAGGCGCAGACGCTGTGGGGCACCGAGACCGCCGAAGACGTGCGCGCGCTCATCCCCGAGCCCAGGCGACTCGTCGTCAAAGACGGAGACGTCGGCGCCACCGAGTTCGACGGCGCCGACCAGACGTTCGCGCCGACGACGCCGACCGAGGTCGTCGAGGTCGTCGGCGCCGGCGACGCCTTCGCGGCGGGGTACCTCGTCGCGGCGATGCGCGGGGCGCCTGCGATCGACCGCCTCCGCGCGGGACACGACCGAGCGGCACTCGTTCTGAAGTCGACCAGCGACTTCATCGACGTCAGCACCCATGGAGGACACGCATGAGCGGCAACACCGGATTCGACGAGCTCTTCGCGGAGGCACCGCTCATGGTGATCCTGCGCGGCCTGGGCGCCGAGCGCAGCCTCGAGCTCGCCCACAAGGCCTGGGATCTGGGGATCACGTCCGTCGAGCTGCCGATCCAGACCCCGGCCGATGTCGAGGCGCTGCGCGTCGTCGCCGACGCGGGCCGCGCGCAGGGCAAGGCGGTCGGCGCGGGCACCGTCATCACGCCCGAGCATGTGCGCCAGGCGAAGGAGGCCGGCGCCGCGTTCACCGTGAGCCCGGGGTACGACCGCGAGATCGTCGGCGCCTCGATCGCGGCGGGCCTGCCGCCGCTCCCCGGCGTCGCCACGGCGACCGATGTGCAGCTCGCGCTCCGCGACGGCCTCACGTGGCTCAAGGCGTTCCCGGCGTCGGTGCTCGGCACCGGCTGGTTCACCGCCATGCGCGGCCCGTTCCCGCAGGTGCGGTTCGTCGCGACGGGCGGCATGGATGCCTCGAATGCGCAGCCGTTCCTCGACGCCGGGGTCCGGGTGGTCGCCGTCGGCTCCGCGCTCGCGGACGAGACGCAGGTCGATCGGCTGGCGGCCCTGCTGAAGCCGGCGCCGCGTCCGGGCCGGTAACGCCGTCCGGCAATACGGGCGTTCTTCTCCGTTCATCTCGCGGCGCGCGACGTTCACCCGTCGTCCCTACGGTCGTGTCGGTCACCCCCAGACCCCGACAGAGGAGACGACATGGCGGACACTCCAGCGCACCGAGCGAGTCCAGTGATACGGCGAGGAACGGCGCTCGGCGTCGCGACGATCCTCGGCGCGGCGGTGGCCCTCTCCGGCGGCACAGCCGCGGCTGCGGCACCCGCCGGAACGGTCGCCGCGAAGCCGCTCGTCGCCGAGCAGTCCGCGCTCCGCGCGACCGGCATCACGACCGGCCAGGTGGCGCAGCTGCTGTCGCCCGAGCTCGACGAGCGCATCGGCGCATACGCTCGCCACGCGGTGCCCGGCGTCGGCACCCCGATCCCCGCTCCGGGCGAGGCCGAGGCGACCCTCGAGCGGATCACGCCCGCCGGCCCCGTGGCCGGCGAGGTCTGCGACGACGACCTCGAGGACTGCCAGACCCCGGGCGAATGGGAGCCGACGTCCGGCGCGATCACCGCCGGCCCCGCCACCGCCCGCACCACGGCGACCGCCGCCGGCTTCGCGGCGACGTCGTCGATCGACGGGGTCAGCCTCGATCTCGCCGCCCTGTTCCCCGAGCTCGCGGCCGTCACCGGCGTCGGCGAGCTCGCCACGGTCGGCACCGCGACGTCGGAGGTCACGACGGGCGCCGACCCGATCGGCACGGTCACCGGGCTGACGATCCTGGGCGAGTCGGTCGACACCGCGTCCGGCGTGCCGGTCACGACGCGCACGGCGCCGTTCTCGGTGACCGATCCTGCCGCGGTGCTGAGCTCGCTGGTCGGCCCCGAAGACGGCGCCGCCTATGCCGGGTACGTCACCGATGCGCTGCTCGCGGGCGAGCTCACCGTCACCGCCGAGCGGCCGGCTGACGCCGTGTCCGGCGCCGCGCTGCGCCTCACCGTTGACGCCGAGTGGGACGTCGACATCCAGAGCGTCATCGGCACCATCGATGCATCCGTCTCGGGAACGCTGCTGGTCGCGGACCTGGGCGCCTACGAGCTCGATGCGGATGCCGCGCCCGCCGTCGACCTGCAGGCGGTGTCGTCCGCGGTCGTCGTGGAGCACCGCGAGGTGCCCGCATCCGGATCGATCACGGGCGGCGCCTTCGCCGACCTGTTCAACGCCGAGCTCGAGCAGACCGAGATCGGCGGCGATGACCGCGTCGTCTACGCCGAGCACGGCACGCCCGAGACCGACCCCGGCGTGACCGGGCGTTTCGTCGAGGAGGAAGAGCCGCTCGACGGCCTGTCGTTCCTGCGACTGGGCGTGACGAACGAGCTCGAGGCCGCCGGTGCGAGCGCGACCGTCGAGGCCGAAGGCCTGTCGATCGGCGCGCCGCTGGTCGCCGAGGACGGCATCGCGGGCGCGGTCTTCGGGCTCGACGAGGTCGTGCGCCTCGACGCGATCAGCGCGAGCGCGACCGCGCCGCGCGCGCTCGACGCCGCGGCCGGCGCCGAGCTGACGGCAGACGGCCTCACCGTGCTCGGCCAGCCGGTCGACGTCGGCGCGGCCGGCACCGAGCCGGTCGTTATCACGACCGAGACCGAGGCGACCGACATGGACGCCCTCATCGGCGCACTGTTCGGCGAGGAGCTGTTCGACCAGGCGCCCGGCCTGCGCGGCAACCTCGCGGGCACCGCCACCAGCACGGTCACGGCGACCGTCTCCCCGATCACGTCGATCGCCGGCGGCAGCGCCTCGACCGCGCTCGAGATCGTACTGAGCGCCGAGACGACGTTCGCGGCGACCGCGAGCGGCGCCGCCACGATGTACCTCGGCAGCATGGAGTTCGAGGCCGCGGGCGAGTTCGCGCGCGTGGTCGTCGCCTCGGTCGCGGCCGGCCGCGACGGCAGCCTCGCCGAGCCGGTCGTCCCGCAGGAGCCGGGCGAGCAGCCGGACACCACGTGGGCGATCCCGACGGCCACCCCGTCGCGCGTGATCCTGAGCGCGACCGAGACGCCCGAGGCATCCGTCGCCGTGACCTGGCGCACCGATGCCGCCGTCGGGAGCGGCGCGGTCGAGGTGCGGCAGTCCGGCGGCGCCGCGCGCAGCGTGGCCGCCGTCACGAGCGACCCGATCACGTTCGCGTCATGGGCGTACGCCTCGCGCGCGCACTCGGCGACGATCGACGGCCTATCGGCGGCGACCGAGTACGAGTACCGGGTCGGCGCCGGCGAGCACTGGAGCGACTGGTTCGCCTTCACGACCGCCGCCGAGGGCGGCGCGTTCACCTTCCTCGGGTTCGGCGACGCGCAGAACAACCTGACCGAGGGCTTCACGCCGGTGGCGCAGATGGCGTTCGAGGACGTGCCGGAGGCGGCGTTCGCGCTGCACGCGGGCGACCTGATCAACAACTCCGACCGCGATGTCGAGTGGGCCGAGTGGTTCCGGGCGCAGGAGCCGTTCACGGCGACCGTGCCGACGATCACGACGCCGGGCAACCACGAGTACTCGGGCGACCAGGCGCTCACGCAGTACCGTTCACACGTCGAGCAGCCGCGCAACGGCCCGGTCGCGACCGCCGAGGACGCGTACACGCGCGCGTTCGAGGAGAAGATCGCCGCGCACCTCGTCGAGTCGGCCTACTACCTCGACTTCCAGGGCGTGCGTGTGATCTCGCTCGACGACAACCCGGGTTCGGGTGTGGCGCAGTTCATCCCGGACGTGGTGCCCGCGTGCGAGCTGGAGCGTTGCGAGTCGGCGATCGAGATCTTCCTGCGCATGCAGGGCGACTGGCTCGGCACCGTGCTCGACGAGAACCCGCACCACTGGTCGATCGTGACGTTCCACCAGCCGGTGTTCTCGACCTCGGCCGGCCGCGACAACGCGCTCGTGCGCAACGCGTGGCTGCCCATCCTCGAGGAGCACGACGTCGACCTCGTGCTCAACGGCCACGACCACAGCTATGGTCGCGGGCATCTCATCGAGAACGAGACCGACGTCGACGGGCTCTCGACCGGGCCGGTGTACGCCGTCTCGGTGTCGGGGCCGAAGATGTACGAGCTCAGTGCCGCCGACGACAATGTGTGGACGCAGAACGGCGCCCGCCAGGTGACCCGCGCGGGCTACACGCAGGGCTATCAGGTGATCGACGTGACCGAGGAGCGCATCCGGTACCGGGCTGTGGTGGCGCTGAAGCAGGACCGGGCGACCGTCACGGAAGAGGTCGGCGAGGTGTTCGACGAGTTCACGATCACGAAGTACGCCGACGGCACCAAGTGGGTCACCGAGCCGGGAGTCGCAGTGCCCGCCGACACCAGCGGGCCGGGTGGACCCGGCACGCCGGGTGGGCCGGGCACGCCGGGTGGGCCGGGCACGCCGGGTGGGCCGGGTGGGCCGGGTGGGCCGGCTGGTCAGGCTCCGGATGCCTCGGGCGGACTCGCGGCCACGGGTCTGGACCTCGCGGGCCTCGCCGGCATCGTCGCGGCCGCCCTGGCGCTGCTCGGCGGTGGCGCGCTGCTGGTCATGCGCCGGCGGCGTCAGCAGGTCTGACGCTTCCGACCGCACGGTCCAGGGCCGGGCACCCTTCGGGTGTCCGGCCCTTCGCGTCCCTGTCAATGACTACTGTCATGTCAGTTGACGTCTGTCGATGAGAGCAAACCCGCCGACCCATACGTCGATGGTGTGCATGCGTTGGGCTCAAGCGCGGGCCGCACCCTCAAGGGAGGGGTCGGCGGATCCGAGCGCGGGGTCGGGGTCGAAGCGGGCTCGACCTCCGAGCCGGGGTACTTGGTCGGGGTCGAGATGCGGGGGCGGGATGAACCAGACGCTCCCGCGTCGGTCTCTGCCGATGATGTGCACCTGCCAGCCTTGATCGTGGATCTGGTGGTGACAGTTCGCGCACAACATCACGCCGTTGGCGAGATCGGTCGGGCCTCCCGCGCTCCACCAGTCCATGTGGTGTGCTTCAGCGTAGGTGATGTTCGCTCCGCACGACGCGCACCCGCCATCGCGTTCCATCAACGCCAATCGCTGCGATCGGCTGAACAGCCGCGTGCCGCGGCCGAGATCGAGCGGGACGCTGTCGCCGCCGAGCACCGCCGGAACGAGTTCGGCGTCCGCGGCGAGCTTGCGCACGGTGCCGGCCGCGAGGGGCCGGTCGATGCCGTCGATCTCGGCCACGCCGACGCCGTCGCGCAACGCGTCGAGGCTCATCCGGACCACGATCGTGGTCGCCGGCACCGATCCGGGTGCCGCCTGACACCCCAGCGCGTGCCGCGCGAGCTCGGCCAGCGCATCGGCCTGGATCTGCGGAATGGACCGCCGGTCCTCGATCACGGCGTTCGCCCTCGAGGAACTGCCGGACCCGCTGCGGCGCAGCGCATCGCTCACCATCGCGCCGAGTGCGGCCTTGATCGGGGCAGCGGTCATCGGATCCAGCCGGCCCCGCACCTGGAATACTCCGTCGGCGCCCTCCCTGAAGATCAGCGACCGCTCCTGATGCATCCGCTCGTCGGCCGGCAGCAGGCCGTCAGGATCCAGCCTGGCCTCGGCGCTCTTTACCGCCCGCGCGACGAATGACAGGGGCTGCCCAGCGGCCATCTCAACGAGCTTCTGCTCGTACGCGCCCAGCACGTTCGGATTCACACGCATCTCGACCCGGGTCAGCATGCCGGTGATCAGCTGGGCCGCCTCGAGACTCAATCCGCCTTGGTCGAGCCCTGCACGGACGTGCTCGAACTTCGCCGGTAACGCCTGCCCGGTGAACGACGAACGCGTACGCGTCACCGCGCCGACCGACAGCAACCGGGCGGCTTCGCCCTGCCCGCCGCCGGTCGCTGCCGCGACGAGGCGTGCCGGACTCGAATGGCCGTGTTGTTTCGCCAGCCCCTGAGCACCGAACTCACCGGCGGACCGCTTCGCCACCTCGTCACCGGCATGGGCCAGGAATACCTCCGCTGCGCGCTTCACGCGGGCTGCGCGCTCGAGGACCCGCACCAGCCCGGGCCCACTCAGCTCTTCGAAGGCCCGATCACCCGTGGCCTCCGCCGCCGGCGCGCCGAAGGCCGGCTGCGCGAGCGCCCATACCGCGGCAAGCTCACCCACCTCGGTCTGCAACCGGCCCAACGGCGAAGTGTTCATGCGAGCCAGTCTGCCCCCACCCACCGACATCGGCGCACACCATGAAACATCCGCTGACCTGGGTTTTAACCTGTGGATAATGTGCCAACCGTGCCAGCTGTGGAGGAACCGTCTCGCTTCGCACCGGGCGCGATCGACGCGCAATCCCACCTCGCTGGTCGAGTCGCAGCGCCAGCGAACGTATCGAGACCGCCTCAGGTCAACGCGCCGCGTTCAGGTCTTGAACGAGTCGAGGCGTTCGCCACTGTCCGACCGCGGACGGCATACTTCGCTCGCCGTTCATCGAACACGTCGGCACCCACCGACTGCCCTACCCGCCGACCTCGTCTTCAGGCGATGACGGTCGCGAGCGTGCAGCCACGAGCAGCCCGCTTCCCCCGAGCAACAACCCGAGCGCCACGATCGTGACGAACGGGAACTCCCCGAGCACGGGAAACTCCGCCTCCAGCACCCACCGGAACGCATACACGGCCAGCCCGGCGACGATCAGCGCAATACCGGCGACCAGCCGCCACGGATGCCAGGAGCGAGTCGACGTCACGGCCGCCCGAGCCCGCGGTACTCCCAACCTGCGGCACGCCATGCGGTGGGGTCGAGCACGTTGCGGCCGTCGATGATGCGCGGGCTCGCGACGCGGGCCGCGGTCGCGGCCGGGTCGAGGGCGCGATACTCGCGCCATTCGGTCACGAGCACCACGAGATCGGCGCCCTGGAGCGCCTCTTCGGTCGAGCTGGTGTAGGCGAGCTGCGGATGTCTCCCCCGGGCGTTCTCGATGCCCTCGGGGTCCGTGGCGATGACATCGGCGCCGAGCCCCTTCAGCTGCACCGCGACGTCGAGCGCGGGCGAGTCGCGCACGTCGTCGGAGTCGGGCTTGAACGTGACGCCGAGCACCGCGACGCGCTTGCGGTACGCGGACCCGCCGAGTGCCTCGATCGCGAGGTCGACGACCCGCTGCCGCTGACGGAGGTTGATCTGGTCGACTTCCTTCAGGAAGGCGACGGACTCCCCCACGCCGAGCTCTTCGGCGCGGGCGGTGAACGCGCGAATGTCCTTGGGGAGGCATCCGCCACCGAAGCCGACGCCCGCGTTCAGGAACTTCCGGCCGATGCGCACATCGTGCCCGATCGCGTCGGCGAGCGCGGTGACGTCGGCGCCCGAGACATCCGCGATCTCGCTCATTGCGTTGATGAAACTGATCTTGGTCGCGAGGAACGCGTTCGCGGCGACCTTGACGAGTTCGGCGGTCGCGTAGTCGGTGACCACGCGGGGCGTACCGGCCTCGATCGCGGCGCGGTAGACCTGATCGAGCGTCGCGGTCGCGTCGTCACTGTCGACGCCGTACACGAGACGGTCAGGCTCGAGCGTGTCTTTCACCGCGAATCCCTCGCGCAGGAACTCGGGGTTCCAGGCCAGCGACGCGTGCGGGGCGACCCCGGCGAGGCGCGTAGCGAGGCGTGACGCGGTGCCGACGGGAACCGTGCTCTTGCCGACGATGAGCGCGCCGTCCTTCAGGTGTGGGACGAGCGCCTCGAAGGCCGCGTCGACGTACCTGAGATCGGCGGAGTGACCGCCGGGCGCCTGCGGCGTGCCGACCGCGATGAAGTGCACCTCGGCGTCGGCTGCGTCGGCAATGTCCGTGCTGAACCGGAGCCGGCCGCTCGCGGTGGCGGTCGCGAGGATCTCGGGGAGGCCCGGCTCGAAGAACGGCGGCTGCGCCGCGGCGAGCTGGGCGATCTTCCGCTCGTCCACATCGATGCCGACGACCTCATGGCCGAGCTCGGCCATCGCCGACGCGTGCACCGCGCCCAAGTAGCCGCAGCCGATCACCGAGATTCGCATGTAACTTTCCCCCCTGCGCGCGTGGGGGTACGCGCGCGGATTCCATTCTGGCAGGCGGAAGTTGCGTGCTTGTGAATGCGAGTCAGTCCGAATGCAGGTGCCTACGATGCGAAGTCACGGATACCTACCGGCGCAGCGAAGCTACGCGAATCAACCGCCTCCCATGCGCCCCGGCGCTCGAGCCCGACCCGCCCGAGCACATGCTGTACGTACTGATCCACTCTCGGCAAGCTCGAGCCAGACCCCGCCGGTCGCTCGACTCGAAACGCATCCGAGGCCATTGGGGCGTTTCCCGCGAGGCTCACCAGGTCGAGATCCCATGTCTCGACATCTCTCCCCTTTTTAACACACCGGGCGACCGCTCGCTCGACCTTCGCTGCATCTGAAGCGTTCAAGAGCTCGATAGGTTTGGACATGCGGCCCCCTCCGAAGACCACGACAGTGTAGTGCCCGCACCCGGCGGACTCTCGAGCTACAGTTCGTACCCCAGGGCCCGTGCACGATTCACCGCGCGCAGGGATGGGATGGCACCGTCCGGGGCTATACGACGCCCTCCGGCCGCCATGACGGGTGCCGGACCGGCTCACGCGCGCGGCCGATCCAGAAGTCAGCCCGGTGCCATTGTGCCCGCTCCTCAGGCCTCGCATTCGGATACCAGTCGACAGTCACGAGTGTAGCGTCGATGGCACGAGCGACTCTGCCGCGAGTGCCGCTGGGGCAGGTCAGGCGTACCAGTCCTCGGTTCTCCCGTGAGCACTCACGCCTTTGTACGGTCCCTGCCGCTCGCGAACCGCATTCCCATCTCGCACATCGCGGCAAACGGATGAGCAGTCCCCCAAACACGTGCAACGAGCCATGGTGCGTCATTTGGGCACCCGAAGGAGATGGGCCAGCGAACTCCGGTTGGACCTATGCACGCGTCGCCACGGCAACCAGCACCGAACAGTGCCTGTCCTACGCGCCACGTCGTTACCGTCTCGCAGTTCATCTGAGGTACGACGGTGGTCGCCTCGACTACGGCGTCGCTCGCAGTTTCGCCTACAACGACGTAACCTGCGACGTGTGAGTGGCGAGATCCAGATCGGCGTCGGCGACCTTTGGACTCGACAGCTCGAGCCCACGGCCGGCCTTGTGGCAGTGATCAGTGCGCAGAAGCGTCTGCCCGGTCAGATTGAAACCTTCCTCCTGATCGCTGAAGCGGAGGCACACAACGGCGCGCTGGCTGCGCCTGTGATCGAAGCTTTCGCCAGGAACGAAGCAGTGAACGCCATCGGCTACGAACCGGCGTTCGAGCTTGAAGGTCAATGGGCGCGTGCGCCTCGGACGTTGAAACAAGGCGCACGTGCGGTGTGGTATCGCCAGTTGTACTCGCATCACCCGCGGACGCTCATCGTCACGCTTCGACATGTACTTCCCACGGAGGAAATTCCGCTTCCCGACGATCTCCCCATGGAATCGAGCATCGCCGCAGGAGCAACGAGCGGCGTGCTGCGAGCCGGCTCCGCGTGCCTGCTGCGGGTCTCCACCGCTGCACGCGAAGCTGATCATCGTTCCGCGTTCTCTCCCATCGCGGTACACGAAGAGGCGAGGCGCCTGAGCATGCTCTACACCAACGGCCCGTTGGGTTGGATGGACACGATCATGTGCTTCGACGGCAGCAGCGAGGTGCTCACGGTCGGCGTCCGCGATCGCTAGGCGGTTTCCCGTTCCTCCACCTCGGCGCGGGTCCGGCCGCTCACAAGCCGCATCCCCATCTCGAGCGGCCCGCGCCCCACGAACCGGCGTCAGCACCAGGCGAACACCATCGACCCCACGATGAGTCCGATCGTGAGCGGCCACGAGTCATCGGTCTTGAAGCCGTTCTCGACGCGGATCGCGGCCGCAAGTACAAGGAGGTGGACGGTGTAGATCGTGAACGGCATCGCGCCCATCGCGGTGATCGGCGAGAGCAGAGCGGATGCCACGCGGCGAACCGGTTCACGCGCGAGGCCGGTGAGCGTCACGGTCGCGGCGACGACGAGCGCCCCTACACCCACGTTGCCGAGCGCTTGCAGCGACTCTCCCACAGCTGGTGACCGATGGAGAACTACGGCGTCTACGGGCGCCGCAAGATGCAGGCGCTGATGTGTCGGCAAGGCTGGGACATCGGCCGCGACCAGCCGAACGGCTCATGCGCCTGGCCGGAGTGCGCGGGGTGAGGAAGTCGAAGCGGGTGTTCACGACCCGCTCCGACCGGACGCTGTCGTTCCCGAAGGATCTCGTCAATCGGCGATTCACCGCGCCGGCGCCTCGGCGACTGTGGGTGTGTGACGTGACCTATGTCGCGACGTGGTCCGGGTTTGCGTATGTCGCCTTCGTCACCGATGTCTACTCCAGACGCATCGTCGGGTGGAACGTCGCTGCCACGCTGCGGTCGGAGATCCTGCCGATGCAGGCGCTCGATATGGCCGCGTGGGGCGCCGGCGGCCGGCTGGACGGGTTGGTCCATCACGCGGACCACGGGTCGAACTACACCGCGATGGTCTACACCGACCGGATCGTCGAGCTCGGCGCGATCCCGTCCACCGGGACCGTCGGCGACAGCTTTGATAACGCGATGGCGGAGGCGGTGAACAACCTCTACAAGACCGAGCTGATCCGCCAGCGAGGGCCGTGGCGGACGGTCGAGCAGGTCGAGCTCGCGACGCTGGAGTGGGTGTGGTGGTGGAACAACCAGCGCCTGCACGGCGAGCTCGACATGCGCACCCCCATCGAGGTCGAGAACGCGTACTTCGCTGACCTGAAATCAGCCCACCCGGCACCTGCCGGACAAGCAATCCAATAGGAACGAAAGTCCGGCCGATTCATTACGACACGCCCGCCCAGGGCCGGAGGCGGACTGAACAGGGGCTGGGCTAACGTGTCGCCAACCCGACCCAACCCAAACCCAACCGAGCAGCGCAAAACGTAACGGCTGCGCAATAACCGTCGGCTAAGGTCGGCCTGTGCCAACTTTGTTCCGGGGGGACATTCAAGGCCTCCGCGCACTCGCCGTCCTGCTCGTTTTGCTCTACCACAGTGGTGTTTCTGTGCTGAGCGGCGGCTACGTCGGGGTCGATGTGTTCTTCGTGATCAGCGGGTTCCTGATCACGAGCCATATCTGGCGCGAGATCGACCAAACCGGTCGGCTACGGTTCGCTCAGTTCTATGCGCGACGCGCGCGACGAATCCTGCCCGCATCGTTCGCGGTACTCATCCTCTCAGTCGCAGCAGCACTTATCTGGCTACCACCGTTGCAGCACCCGGCGATGCTTCAAGCTGCTGCCGCCACCGCCGCATACGTACCCAACGTGCTCTTCGCTGCGCAAGGAACTAACTACCTCGCGGAGACGGCGCCGTCTGTCTTCCAGCACTATTGGTCGCTGGGCATTGAAGAGCAGTTCTATCTGATCTGGCCGCTTCTCATGCTTGCGGCGTTCGTGCTCACCCGCCGGTCATATCGCGGCCTGCTCATCACATTGGTCATTCTCGTCATCGGGTCTTTCGCCTTGTCGATCATCGCCACCGGCGTTTCACAGCCCATCGCCTTCTTCATGTTGCCGACGCGGGCCTGGGAACTCGGCGTGGGCGGTTTGCTTGCGCTCCTGGTCGCGCGCGCGCCGCACTGGCTTTCGCTGCCCGGCGTTCCTCTGGTTGGCTGGCTCGGCCTCGGGATGATCGCGGCGTCGGCACTCGTCTTCACGTCATCGACGCCCTTCCCGGGCTGGCAGGCGGCGATCCCCGTTCTTGGGACCGCGCTCGTCATCCTCGCGGGAAGCGGGAGAAGCACGCGGCTGGGCCCGGCGAGGTCGCTGTCGGTGCGACCGGCGCTGTTTCTCGGCGCGATCTCCTACTCGCTGTATCTCGTCCATTGGCCCCTGCTCGTCATTCCCCAGGAGGCGATCGGACTGTCGGCGCCCCTGCCCTCGTGGCTAACCCTCTCGCTTGGCGCTCTTGCCATTCCACTGGCTTGGCTGTCGTGGCGATTCATCGAGGAACCATTCAGGAAGAGCGGCCGGGCCGCAAAGCGCCCGGCCCGGCATTCCCTGCTGACCGCACTCGGTGCCTCAGCCGGCGTTGTCGTGCTTGCGCTCGGAGGAGCGGTCGCAGCCCAGGGCCAGCCGCTCACTTCGGGCAGCGTGGCACCGGCAGCTGAGGTCACGACCCAACCAGACGGGACTGATCACGTCCCGGCGAACATGCGACCAACTCTGCGTAGCGCAGAGCACGACAATCCAGTGGTGTACGAGAACGGATGCCACCGCGAATCGGGCTCAAGCGATCCCGCAGGTTGCATGGTCGGCGACAATGGGGATGCTCCCTTGGTGGCGCTCTTCGGCGACTCACACGCGGCACAGTGGTACCCGGCCCTGGCGCGCCTCGCTGAGAGTGGCACCATCAGACTCGACAGTAACTCCAAGAGTCGCTGCGCATCCGCGTCACTTCCTGAACCGGCGTACGCCTCGTGCTCAACGTGGCGCCAAGGCGTCATTGATCGCCTCGCGGATACCGCGCCGGACATCGTCATCCTCGCGAATTATGCGTCGGCGCAAGTCGCGGGCAGCCCTGATCCGGGCACTGAATGGCGGGACGCACTGGCGACAACAGTTGGCAAACTGCATGAGTCTTCTCACGTTGTTGTGATGGCTGATAGCCCTCACGGGCGAGCGACACCCGCGATATGCCTTTCGGCTCACCTCGACAACGCCTCAGCCTGCGCGCTCCCCCGATCAGATGCTCTGGACGAGGCTACCCGAGCCGCCGAAGCGTCAGTCCCAGAAACGACCTATGTGGACCTCACGGAGTACTTCTGCAACGAGGACGTGTGCCCGACAGTCATCGGGGACACCCTCGTCTATCGCGACGCGCACCACCTGACGGCAACGTTCTCCGCGTCCTTGTCGGCCGTGCTCGAGGAAGCGATCGAGCCGATTCTGGAGAGATCTGCCCTGGCTGAATGACATCGGCGGCGCTCCGTGGCGAACTGCGCCGAGAATCGCGGGCCCGAAAGCCAGGAACAAGTCTTACGTTGCGCGCGGTCCGCCATTGCGGGTCCGCCCACTCACGAACCGCATCCCCATCTCGAGCGGCCCGCGCCCCACGAACCGGCGCCAGCACCAGGCGAACACCATCGACCCCACGATGAGTCCGATCGTGAGCGGCCACGAGTCATCGGTCTTGAAGCCGTTCTCGACGCGGATCGCGGCCGCAAGTACAAGGAGGTGCACGGTGTAGATCGTGAACGGCATCGCGCCCATCGCGGTGATCGGCGAGAGCAGAGCGGATGCCACGCGGCGAACCCGTTCGCGCGCGAGGCCGGTGAGCGTCACGGTCGCGGCGACGACGAGCGCCCCCACACCGACGTTGCCGAGCGCTTGCAGCGACTCTCCCACCGCGAAGCTGGTGACCGACGAGGCCGCGATGGACGGGTCGAGTTGCTGCTGTGCTCCGAGCTCGAGCAGAGCGACACCGGCGGGTAGGAAGACGATTGCCGCAGCGGTGCCGATCAACGCCGTCCACGCGATGACGTCCGGCCTGGTCATTCCGTATCGCGCGAGGGCGAGGCCGATGAGCATGACGGGGACCCACTCGATCACCGGGTAGGCACCAGAGATGAACCAATCGACGGGCAGATTAACCCGCGCGAGACGTGCGTCGGCGACCCATTGCTCTCGGCTCAGCACAACGGCGAGCCCCGGAGCGATCGCGAGACCGACGATGCCGACACCGAGCGCGACCTGCTTCGGCAGGAACAGGAGTGGCAGCAGCACGAGGAAGGCGACCCCGTAGACGTCGAGGATGATGAATACGAGCGGCGCGACGGTCGCCGTGATGATCAGACCCAGCGCGATGAGGATGACCGCGCGGATGCCGATCTGGATACGGAGGCGCCTGCGCGCGGGCCCGCCGGCGAACCCTCGGGCGGCCGGCGTCGGGCGTGTGCCACCGCTGATGAATCCCAGTGCGAGCCCTGCGGTGAGCGCGAACAGCAGGCGCGGCCGTTCGTCGGCGATCGCGAGCAATTCGGCGCCTTCGAGCGTTGCCGCAACCGGAGCCGCGTGCGCGATGAACATGCCGATGAGGGCAAGCCCGCGCGCGGTGTCGACGCCGTCGACGCGGCTGCGCGTCGCGCTCCGCGGCTCGGCGACCTTCGTCATGCGGGTCAGCGCACTACGACCGTGGGCGCTTCGAGGTGCGAGAGCACGCCGTGGCTCACCGACCCGAGGAGGAAGCGTGCAAGCGGGCCACGGCCGTGGCTGCCGACGATGAGCATCTTCGCGTCGACGGCTTCATCGGCGAGTGCTGTGACTGGGTCGCCCGTGATGACCCGGCGAACGATCTCGACATTCGGGTGCGTGCTGACGATCGACTCGAGCGCCTCATCGAGCAGCTCCTCGGCCGCCTGGCTGAGTTCGTCGGTGCCGACCATCGCGACGCCGTACCCGTATTCGCCGCCGGCGATGACCGCGATGTCCCACGCGTGCACGGCGATGAGCGGCTCACCGATACGTTCCGCCTCGTGCACGGCGAATTCGAGCGCGCGTGCCCCCTCGGGAGACCCGTCGACGCCCACTACGACGCCGTTTCGGGCAGTGAGGTCGACGTCCGGGATGACCGCCACCGGCGCGTGGCTCGCTGCGGCGATGCGGAGGCTGTGCACGCCGCGGCGGCTGGGTCGTCGCCCGCCGTGCCAGTCCGTTGCGACGACGAGCAGCTCGACGGACTTTGAGATACGCTCGAAGACCTCCTCGGCGCGACCCTGCTGAAGGTCGGTGACGATCTCGATCCCCGGGGCGGCGGAGTCAGCGGTCACGCGGGCAGCTTCAAGGGAGTCGCGAGCACCCGTCTGCGCGGCGAGGAGCAGCTCGGCGTCGCCGGTCGCTTCGATCGCCCGGTCGACCACGTGAACGAGCCGGAGACGAGCGCCTCGGGCCCCTGCGTGTTCGGCCGCCCACCGCACGGCTCGCTCGCTCGCCGCTCCGGCGTTGCTGACTCCGACCGCGATCTCTGTCATCCGACCCTCCCCGTGTGACCTAACTCCATCCTCACGTGTGCTCGGTGTGGAAACCAGTGCCCGACACGCTGCGACGCACAACCGTCACACGGCATCCATAGTGTGGAGGCATGCCTCGCCCCGTGCTCCGACCGAAGCCTGTCCTTGCGGCGCTCGGCGGCTATGTGGGCGGGGTGGCACTCATCGCGTTCTGGCCGACACCGGTAGACCGGCCCGTGTCAGGAGCATTGCGCGGTGTGCTGAACCGGTTGCACGAGATCGGCGTTCCGGCGTGGTTCAACTACGCCTTCGTCGAGTTCGCTGCGAACGTGATGCTGTTCGTGCCGCTGGGGTTCCTGGTCGCCGCGCTGCTTGGCCGACGGCGTGCGTGGGTCGCGATCATCGTCGGCGCGCTTGCGAGCATCGCGATCGAGTGCGTGCAGTGGCTGATGCTGCCCGAACGCTATCCGTCGGCGGGCGACGTGCTCGCGAACACCATCGGTGCAGGCATTGGCGCCGCCGTCCTCGCCGTGGTGGTGTCCTGGCCGTCGCATTCGCGCTCGGCGTAGCTCCTCAGGCAACGAACCCGCAGACGCAGTGATGCCCGGGTCCGTAGACCCGGGCATCACTCGGAGCTCTATCGGAGACTCAGGCCTGGTTGCGCGAGCGGCGGACCGTCGAGAGCACGACGACCAGTGCGGCACCGAGCAGCAGGGCGCCACCACCGATCCACATGAACAGGACCGTGTCCACACCGGTGCTGGGGAGACCGCTGTCAGGGCCCGCGCCCGGGCCGGTGCCAGGGCCCGTGCCGGGGCCGCTGCCGTCAGCCGGGACGACCGTCAGCGTCGCCGTGGCGACGCTCTGGCCCGCGGTGACCGTGATCGTGTAGGTGCCCGGCTGGGTAGCCGATGCTGTGTAGGTGACCGAGCCGTTCGCGTCGGTCGGCTTCGAAGCCGTGCCCGCCTTCAGGATGGCGAGCGTGACGGCGTCAGGTGCAACGGCGGTGGAGGGCGTGTTCGGCGGCAGACCCGTAAACGTGAGTGCGACCGCCTCGCCCGCCTGGACGGTCTCCGCGATTGGCGGCTGTTCGCCGTACGCGTTCGCCGCGGCCGGTGCCGCGAACAGGGCGACGACCGCGACGGCCGCGCCAGCAAAGAGCTTTCTAAGCATGGATGTACCCCTCATGTTTCCCCCGTACTGTGCCTGAGAAAGTGATGTCAGATCCCCGAATGGACACCACAACCTCAGCTTATAGAGAAGTCACAGGAAAGCGCGAGTCCAGACACTTCATTTTTGTAAATCATCGGTGTCGATTGAATTACGGGAGTGCGCGTTTCCGGCGCGTCGCCGAGGAAGCTGAAGCGCCACGAGGTGCTCTCCCCCGGGGCGAGCGTCGCCTCGACTTTGCTCAGCGTATAGCCGGCGTCGGAGGTCGGATGATACGCGGCGGTCTCCCCGTTCTGTGTCACGCCCAGGTTGAACGTGCCGGGCTCGGAGTACACGTGCACCGACGTCGCGATCTGGCCCGGCTCGTATTTGGATCCGCCGCCGAGCACGTACGACGGCAGAATTGCAGCCGCATCGCCCGGTGCGGTGTTCGTAAGCGTGACCTCGACCTCGTATTGCGGAACCCCGTCGTCACGGCACACCTGCACGCCCGAGCCGATCTGCACATCGAGATATGCGTCCATCTTCGACATGGTCATGTCGTTCAGATACACACCGAAGGCTTGATCGCCGTCGCCCGACGTGGGCAGGCCGCCCGCGAGCGTGGTGTCCTCGAGGATCGCCTGCTCGGCAGGATCAGCGTTCCAGATCAAGATTCGCTGTTCGTCGCCCGCCTGCGCGAGCGCTTCGATAAGCATGCGCGGGTCGATCCCGCCGTTACTCACCGCCTCGAACACCGCGGCGGCCGCCGTGGCGAAGAACACATCTTGATCAGACGGATCCGGGAATTCGGCATAGACGTCAGTCAGCAAGAGCTGCACCGCGTTGTCGGCTGTGAGTTCATGACCCGAGGGAAGCGAGACCGGCCCAGTGGCACGAAGCAGATAGCTCAGGGCAATCGGATCGACGGCAACGACGGAGGCGGGAGCACTGCCGAACTGGCGCGCCCACATTTCCCGCGCCACCGACGCACCGATCTGGAATTGGGGCGTGAACGTCACGTTCTGGATATATCTGGCGGTGTTCTCTCCCCAGAGTGCCCGGGTCTCGAGGGGTAGATCGACCACCGGCGGATCGAACGGAGCGAAGTCGCTCGTGCTCGCTTGCTGCACGAGGTCGAAACCGCCGCCGTCCGTGCGGAGCAGCGCGAGAGCTCCCGGGATGCCGCCCGTCGATCGCAGCTCGGCGTTGTTCTGGAAAAGCAACAGAACGTCGCGGGGCCCTTCGGCGCCTAGCATCGCAGGCGCCAGTCGACTCGCGCGGTCGAGCGAGGCGATGAGGGGCGCCGCCTCTTCCAACACCTCCCTCAGACGGTGGCGCGCATCCGCGAGCGGAGCGATCAGAGCCGCGGTGTCGACGCCCTCGTCGATGATCATGCGGTCCGCACGCTCGAATGCGGTTGCTGCGTCCCGGATCGGAGCCTGCAGATCGACGATCGGCTGCAGATCGATGCGTCCTCCAACGGGAGCGAACGCAGCGAGATCGAGTGAGGCGGAGGCCTCGGCGAGGGGCAAGACCGCTCCCGCGGCAACACGGTCGGCTGCGGCGGCAAGAACCCGCATGCCACGAAGGTTTTCTCCGGCCCAGGGCAGGACCTCCATGGCCCGCCATATGGGGTCGCTCGTGAGTGCGGCGGCCTCCGCGGAGTGTTGCGCCAAGAGATCGGCCGTCGCCACCGCAGCCTCGACGTCCTGCGCGATCACCTCCGCCTGCGCTTGCGAGGCGAGCGGCACCGCAGCCTCGAGCTCGCCCTTGGCGAGGAGCGCCCGGACGCCGACCCACGCAACTGCGAGCACGAGGAGGAGCGCGACCGAACCGACGCTCCACCAGACGATCCGACGGGCGCGTCGACGGCGGCGAGCAGACCGAGACCCGGACCGTGAAGAGTGAGTCGAACGGGAACAGGGCGATCGCGAGGAACGTGCGGACCTCGAGGAGCGCTCTAGGCCGCTCGAGCTCGTGGTGCCTGCGCGCGTGCCCTCAGTCATTCATACAGGTTAACCATTCTCGAGGCGCGAGATAGACTGCCCGCACTGGCTTGCAACGAGCTAATGGGGGGCGTGCGTGCGAGACCGGCAGACGGGCTTTGCCGCGCCGAACAACTCGTCCCTTCGGCCGTCGCTGACGTGTTACAGCTGGATGAACGTATTGATTGATCGGTTCGTCCTCCGGCTGTCTCCAGGCACAGTAGAAGCGAATGCCGACCGTACGGGCGCGTCGGATGAGTCTTGCGGAAGAGGGGCATGAGAATCATTCACGCAGCCAGGCGGGTTCTGAACGCGGCCAAGGCCCGCCTCGTCGGCAACTGGGCAGAACTCGTGCTTCGTCGGCACCTTCAACGACACCCGAGTGCAGTTCGAAGCGGCATCGTGTTGATCGCTGCACCAGGTGGCGGCAACCTCGGCGACCAGGCGATGCTCGAGACCTTCCTCGATCAGACGAGAGGAACGACGGTATCCATCGTCGTCCCATCGGCATCGTCGATCTCCCTTGACCGCCCCGACGCGACGTTGATCGAGTTGCCTCACCTCACGCACGGGCGAGGCATCGGTCACATCCGTGACATGCGCGCCTTCGGTCGGGTGCTGGAGACCGCTGCCCAGGTGTTCATGGTCGGGGCCGACGTGATGGACGGAGCCTACAGCCCGCACGCTTCGGTAGTTCGCTGGCGGATCCTTCGCGCAGCTTCCGATCATGGCGTTTCGGCTCGCGTGCTCGGATTCAGCTGGAACAGTGCTCCCACCCGGAGCGCACTCAAGCAGATGCAGTTGGCCTCAAACTCTGGCGTCACGATGTGCGCCCGAGATCCGATGTCTGCGGAACGGCTGCGTAGAGCGGGATCGCGGACGGTGGAAGATGTCGCTGACATCGTCTTCCTTCTCCGTCGCGAGGACGATGACGCTTCCGCGGTTCAAGAGGCGCGCCGTCTCCGCGACCAACACCGAAAGATCGCGCTCGTCAACGCGAGTGGACTCGTCGGCTCGCGAATGGACCAAGTGCCCGCCTACCGGGAAGCGATCGCTTGGCTCCACGCAAGGGGCTATGCGATCGTGATGCTCCCCCACGTCGATCGCGGGGCGAAGGGTGACGAGTGGGCGATCTCAGAAGTCCTCGCCGGCCTCGACGAGACAATTCCGGTCCACCGATTGGGAATGCTGAGTCCAGCTGCCGTTCGATCGCTCACGCAGGTCGCGGACATCGTGATCAGCGGTCGCATGCATCTGGCCATCATGTCACTTTCGAACTCGACACTGCCCGTCGTGATCGCAACTCAAGGCAAGGTCCTCGGGCTCCTGACCCTGTTCGGGCTCGAACGACTCAGCGTCGAGCCGGACACATCGCTGAGCCGGAAACTACTGGAGGCAATCGAGTACCTGGACGCTCACGCTGCGCGCCTGCAGGATACTGCCGACGCCGCCCTCCCAGCCGTGATCGATCTCGCCCGCAGGAACTTCGAGTCCGTGCCCGTTCTCGCTGAAGGCGAATGATGCCGACCAAGTACCTGTTTGCTGCGTCGACGGGCGGCCACCTCGCGCAACTGCATCGTCTGGCCGAGCATCTCGACGGCTCCGAAGACTCCTTGTGGGTCACGTTCCGTTCGCCGCAAAGCGAATCGCTCCTCCACGACCGGCGCGTCATGTACATCCCGTACATTCGCCCCAGAGACGCGAGAGGCGTCGCGCGTGGAATGGCCAGCATCGGCCGACTCCTCCGGCAGGAACGCTTCGACCGAGTCATGAGCACAGGTGCGGGGATCGCGCTCGCGGTGTTCCCCTTGACTCGACTTCGGCGTATTCCAAACGACTACGTCGAGAGCGTCTCGCGCGTACAGGGTCCGTCGCTCACCGGACGGATCGTCGCCGCAAGTTCGCTCGCGTCGACCTGGACTCAGCACGCATCATGGGCCTCGAAGCGATGGAAGCTTCGTTCGAGTGTTCTGGCGGGGTTTCGTTCGGTGCCGAAGCAAGCTCCCCCTGCGGATCGAGCGCCACTTCGTGTGTTCTGCACGCTCGGCACCATCGAGGGCTATCGCTTCGACTCGCTGATCGACCGTCTGATCGATGTCAGCGGCCCCGGAGCGCACCTCGTGTGGCAGCTCGGCTACTCCGCACGAGACGGACTACCTGGAACCACGCACTCGCTGATGTCGAATGCCGCCTTCGAGGATGCCGCGCTCACAGCAGATGTCGTCGTCACGCACTCGGGGGTCGGGACCATCTTGAAACTGCTCGACCTGGGCATACGCCCCGTCGTCGTGCCGCGCCGATCCGCGAGGAACGAACACGTGGACGACCATCAGGAGCAGATCGCCGCGCTTGTCGAACGTGAGGGACTCGCCGTCGTCCGCGAGTCGGATGAATTGAAACAGGATGATCTCCGGCTCGCGAGCCGGCTTGCGGTGGAACCGCTGATCGGCCGTCACGACGATGCCCGCTGACCATGAGGGACGAATGAAGGTCGACTATCTGATCGGGGGCTTCCGGATTTCCGTCGGCCCGACGAGCACGACCCCTGGGCCACGAACCCACATCCTGGGGTTCACCGACGCACTCAAGCGATCCGGGGCAGACGTGCGTATCCTGCTCGCGTCCTCTTTCCCGGGCATGGGCCGGTTCACGACGGTTCGGCAAGCCGATTATCAGGCGGTCTCTCGCTCAAAGCTCAAAGTAATGGCGGCCGATCTGATCCGCATCACCGCGGGGCTCTGGAGCGGACTCAATGTGTTCGCGCGATCCCTGTCCCGAAGCTCTCGCGCGGACGTGTTGTATGAACGCGTGGCCGTGTTCCAGAGTCTCTCATCGTTTCACCGAGCGAAGCGTCGCGCATTTCGAATCGTCGAGGCCAACGGCGTCCTCGCTCGCGAGACCGCACGGGATCGGAAGATTCTCGCGTTCGAAGGGCTGGCAACGTGGCTCGAGCGGAGGACGCTGCGCCGGGCCGACCTTGTCATCGCGGTGAGTGCTGCGCTGGCGGCCGAGCTGCAGGTGTACGCGGGCCTGAAGTCGTCATCGATCCTCGTGCTTCCGAACGGTGCCGACCCGTCGACCGTGAACCTGGAGGACAAGTCGACTCCAGACGATCCGATCCTCGGATTCGTCGGCTCGGTTGTGGCTTGGCACCGCCTGGATGCTTTGCTGGAGACCATTGCGGAGCTGCGACGTGCTGACCCTGACATCGCAGGCGGAATGCGTGTCGAGATTATCGGCGACGGTCCCGAAATTCAACGCCTGACGGGTGACGCCGGGCGGCTCGGCCTCGCCGACGTCGTCACCTTCGTCGGCCCTCTCGCGCATGATGCTGCTCTCGACCGTATGCAGGCTTGGTCGATCGGCTTCGCCGGTCACGAAAAGTCGTCGAGTTCGGTCATGTATCACAGTCCGCTGAAGCTGTACGAGTACGCAGCACTGGGGCTGATCGTCGCGTGCTCACCCTCTGCAGATGCGCATGCTCTTCGCGCAGCTGGGGCAGACGTACACATGTACGATTCGTCAGGCGACGCGACAATGGCTCAGGTGGTTCGCGATGCGCTTCGAGCGGCGAAGTCGGACAGCCGGCAAGCCCGAGCTGAGCGGCGAGCGTCGGTCGAGCGAGAACACAGTTGGGACGCTCGCGTGAACGAGATGATGGGGGCGCTTGCGATGGGGGAAACCAGATGAAGGCGGCGCTGGTTCGTGCGCGGTCGAGATACCGTCTGTTCCGCGATTTCTTAAGAGACTGGCGTCGGTATCAGCGTTTTGCCACGCCGCTCGTATCCGAACTCACCGACCGCAGCGACCCGCGGCATCTCGAGACGCACTTGACCAAGGACTATCACCGGGTCGAGAAAGGGCTGACGCTTCCCACACCGAAGCGTCCGTTCGGTTCTGACCTGCTCGTTCGCCTCGACAAGGTGGGCACACTCGCCGACCGTATGGAAGCCCAGTATCCGGCTCGAGAATACGCACGAGAGGCCACCTCGGCACTTTGTGCCTGGAATGGTGGGGGTGACCAGGATTCGACCCTTGCTCCCGTCCTCGGTACAGCCGGAGGCGCACTCGACCCCGAAACTGCACGGCGATTCTTCACCACGCGCCGGAGCGTTCGACATTTCGATGTCGCGCGCGAGGTACCGCGCGCCGTTCTCGACAGCGCGGTCGAGCTCGCTGCGACGGCGCCGTCGGTCTGCAACCGGCAGCCCTGGAAGGTGCGATTCTTCGAGGGAGCAGCAGCGTCGGCGAAGGCGCTCGCCTATCAGAACGGGAATCGAGGTTTCGGAGAGAGCGTTCCGGTCACCGCTGTGATCTCAGTCGATCTCCGGCTGTTCGGGCAGGCCGGCGAACGCAATCAGGCATGGATCGATGGCGGCATCTTCCTGATGAACTTCGTCTCCGCACTCCACGCGCTCGGCGTGACGTCGTGCATGCTGAACCTGTCTCTCACGAGCGCGAAGGCCGACCGTCTGAGGGACGGCCTCGGGCTGGCGGCTCATGAGGTTCCGATCGCGATGGTCGCGATCGGGTATCCAGCAACCGGCGCACGGGTGGCACGTTCGCCACGACGGCTTGCGAGCGATGTCGCAACGTACGTTTCGGGTTGACGGCGGCGTGACGAGCAACGCCCGACTACTCGACGTCGCGGTCGTCCGCGACGTCCACTCGCGACGCACCGTCTGGATCGGGCTGCTACTCGGCTTCGCGGCGGCCGGAAGCGGGCTCGCATCGCCAATTGCGGCGCTGGGTGTGCGCCCCTGGCACATGTTCGTCGCCTTGGCGGCGCTCATCGCATTGACCTCGATTCCACCGCGGGACCTGCTTGCGACGCGTGTCCGGGGGGTAGACATCGCGACGGCGGCCTTCGTCGTCGTGCTGGTGATCGTCGAGCTGGTGAACAGCGTCGAACTCTCGTTCAACGTCGACTACGTCGGTATGCTCTCTCCACTGTTCTACTTCGCCGGATACTTGGCGGCCCGTGGGGCCGTGCGCACCGCTATGGATGCGCTGAGATTTCTGCGCTCGTTCGTGTTGCCGATCTTCGTGATCGCTCCGCTCGCGATCGGTCAGTCCCTCGGGGTTCCTGCCATCACGAATTTCGTCCTGACGATTGCGCCTGGAGCCGGCGCCCTCCGACGCCTCGAGAATGACGGACTCACCCGAGCGACCGGTCTCGTCGGTCATTGGACGGGATTCGGCGGCTATCTGATCATCGTCGTCGCTGCAGCACTGGCGATCCTCATCATCACCGCCAGACACACACCAAAGGCAGGGAAGGCAACGGAACTGCGGCTTGAGAAGTCCAACTTCCGACCGCTCGCGATCTGGGCCCTCCTCTTCGCCTTCGTCTGCCTGGTAACCACCCTCACCTTCTCGGTAGTGCTTACAGCCGCGGTGACGGTGCTCCTCTGCGCGCGCGCTGCTGGCTTCGGGAGGCAAGTGATCCTGCTCTTCGGCGCGGTCGGAGTCGTCGGCGCGGTCGCCTTCGGCGCGCTCATCGAAGTGCGGCTCAACCAGCAATTCGCCGGACGAGGGGGTACTGCACTTCCCGGACTACCGGAATGGCTGCCGAGCACGCTCAACTATCGACTCCGTATCTGGCTCGAGCAGACCATCCCGATGATTTCGGATCGCCCGATAACCGGATGGGGTAACGGAACCTATGAGGCCGTCTTCGGCGGACGAGAACCCGGAAGGGTCTACCCGGCTCAGTTGAGTTGGCATTCACCGGAGTCGCAATGGTTCGGCACCGCGATGACTTACGGCGTCACCGGACTCGTCGCTCAGGTGATCCTCCTCACCGCAGTGTGCGTTCTCCTCGTGCGAGCCGCCCGACAGGCATCTGTGCGGGCTGCTGCCCTCCCACTCCTTGTGACCTTCGTGTGCGCGGTCGCGACGTCGATTACCGTTCCGCTCTTCACCAACCGCGGCTTCCCGGTCGCCTTCTGGATCCTGGTCGGCGTGGTCGCGGGCTTGCAGGCGGGCGCCCAATCCAAATCTGGGGTGACCACGGCTACGCCCCAATCGGACAGACCGCGACCGATGCGTCCCACGATGGCCACGGTGCCTCGGTCCCTCGAGTAGGTACGACCGCGCTGGGCGGCTCGACCGACGGAATACGTCCTCCCCGGATCAGAACTTCCGGCGGGCTCCACGAAGGTGCATCACCAAAGAAAGGTCGGCACGGAACCTCGGCCACACCAGCGCCGCGATCGCGACCACCGCGGCGAACGCAGTCGTGCTGACGACCAGCTGAATCCACAACTCGCTGTCGGCGAGGACCCTGTACACAGCTGCCGCAGCGCCACCCGCGGCTCCATAGGCGATCGTCGCTCGCAGCCCGTTCAAGAACATCGCGAGCGCCGGAGCTTTCGCTGCGGCACGAATCCACAGGAGCCCGGCCGGCCAGACCAGAGCGGTCGACACGGTGTATCCCCAGGCGACGCCCTCCAGCCCCCAGAACGAGCCGATCACCACGCCGAGGATGATGAATGGCCTGGAGACCAATGCCCAGTACAGCTGAGACTTCGTGAGTCCATGCGCGAGGAAGACCCAGTAGCTCGCGTACGCGGCGGCTTGGAAGATGCCCGAGATGGCGAGGATCTGGAAAATCGGAACCGCACCGCTCCATCCCTCACCGAGAACAATCCGAATCAACGGCTCTGCGAGTGCAGCCCCGAGCGCGAAGCCGGCGGCAACTGGCTGCAACAGGATCGATTGTGCCGTGAGGAGATACTTCTCGAAGCGCGCGCGTTCGTCCTGGAGACGTGCCAAGACCGGCAATGCCACCCGCGTCGCCGGCGCATTGATCTGGTTCAGCGGAAGCACGAGGATCTGAAAAGCGCGGTTGTACAACCCGAGGTCTGTCGCGCCGAGACGCGCACCGATGATCACCGAATCCACGTTCTTACTGGCGTACGTGATAACCTGCGCGACCGCGAGGAACCCCCCGAACCTGAGGAACGCCATCGTGCCGACTCCGCGATAGAAACGTCCGGGGAGCCACCGTGTGACGATCAACAACAGGACGAGCGCCAGCAGAGCGGCGGCGACTTGCTGGACGGCGAGGGCCCAGTACGAGCCACCCCCTATCGCCACGATGACGGCGGCGCCGAGCGCAATGACCTGCGCCACGAGCTCGATGGCGGCGAGCGAGAAGAATCGGAGTTCTCGCGTGAGCTGAGCGCGGTACTGGGTGCCGAGGCCGTTCACCAGGAACACGATCGATACCGCTTGTGTCAGCAGGATGAGCCGCGGATCGTCGTAGAGTGCAGCAATCGGCCAGGAGGCGAGGAACGCCACCACGCTTAGTGCGAGTCCAATTCCCGTGTTGAGCCAGAAGAGATTCGATTGCTGCTCTCGGGACAGCGTCCGGGCCTGCACCGCCGCCTGTGTGAGGCCGAAGTCCCTGAACACCTCGCCGACACCAATCACTGCGATCACCATCGCGAACAGCCCGAAGTCGGAAGGATCGAGCAGACGAGAGAGCAGAACGACGGATACCAGTTGAACGAGGATGCGGCCGATCTGGCCGAGCATCGTGTATTTCGCACCTCGGGAGGCGGCCGCTCCCAGTCCGTCGGTGCTGGTCATTCAGCCCCTCCGGTTCATCGCTGCAAGATACACACGCCGGTGCGCGGTGCGTACCGATTCCCAGGTTCGGGCCGAGAGATCGGGACGTTGGCCCTCGGGTCGTCGACGAATGCCGTCGAGCGCATCAGAGAGGTCACTCGGCGAGAGGGGCGGCTGGAACAGATGCACCCATGCGTCTCCGACCTCCTCTCGGAGCGCGCGACTCGTCGGACCGCTCGGAACGAGCACAGGCCGTCCCACGGAAAGCGCGACCAGCACCGCGCCCGAACTGTGCAACTCCTTGTATGGCAGCACGACGAGTTCGCTGCTCGAGATCTCCTCGACCAGCTGAGCGTCGGGAACGAAAGCGAGCTCGACGGTGATTCTCTTGTCGCGATCGGCTGCAGCCTTCGCCGTGCGCGCCGTGTCTCCGTCGATCGGCTTGCCCACGATACGAAGCTGCAGATTGGGCTCGTCGAGTTCGTCGAACGCGGCGAGCAAGGCTTCGACGCCTTTGTACTTTTTGAGGAGGCCGAAGTGTATCAAGCGGCCGAGAACCGGGTCCGCGTGCGGGTGGGCCCCGAACACCTCGACGTACGAGCCGTGCGGGATATAGAACGTCTGCGCGGCATCCCGCTCGCCGGCCTCATCGACGAGGTGGATCTCCACCTCGGTCAGCGCTTCGAAACGTCGCGTCACTTCCCGAACCCTGGGGTTCGTCTTGTCGTCATGTGGCACCAGATTGTGCAGCGTGCGCACCACGGGCGTCCGTCGCAACCGGAGCCGAAGGAACAGCAGCCGAAGCAGAAGGTACCGCAGCCGTGCGCGCGGCCCGTCGCTCACACCGACGAGGTGCTCAGGCCAATGGAGATGGAAGACGTCGTACCCGCCGAGGAGCGCGGCCTGCCAGGAGAAGAACCGGACCTCGACACCCTCACCCGCCGTTCCCTGCATATGCGTGGCATAGCGTGTCTCAGAACCGGGGGCGGCAATCGAGTGCAGCACCGTCAGCGGTCTTCCGGTCGCCGGGTTCCCGGTCAATGCGCGGATCTTGGCGACGACACCGCTCAGCGCCCCCCGGGCACGATCGAGCGCTGACAAGTCTTCTGCTGCAAGCACCTGGAGATCGTCGACGTTTGGGCGCTTCAGGCGATATGACAGGCCCGCGGGTTCCAGGGTACGGGCGAGCTTCGCTCCCCGATCTGGAGCCCAAGGGAGAATCGCCGCTCCCTCCGTTAGCGCAGCGATGAGTACATGCAACCGATCCGACACCACCCATGTGGCCCTCGAATATCGCGCACGGAGGATCGCTTCCTGTTCCAGGTGCGTCGTCTCCTCCGCCCAATGCACATATTCAGCGCCGAGCCTGTTTGCCAACCACCGCGAGCGAGCTTCGTCTCGTCGCACCTGGCAGACGATGATGGGGGTCGCCTTCACGGCCGACAGCGCGTCTCGAACCGCCTCGAGCCAGTCAGCATCGGGTTCTGGTCGGTCACCGCGCAGGCTCAGGATCACCGTCCGTTCGTCACGCGATGCGCGTCGATTCGCCAGAACCTCGGTCGGCGCTCCTTCCCGGAATGCCCAATCCGGCTGCACTTGGCCAATCCGAGCGGAGTTTCGGGACACCCCGTCACGCCACGTCAGCAGGGCCGTCAGTCGCAGGAGAGGGCGGGCCGGCCGCGTCCAACGGCTGTCGGTCCGACGCAATCCCACCCCCGTCTGGATGACTCGGCCACCGCGCACGCGCAGGAGAATGAAGATCGGGAGGAGCACCAGGCGATCGCCCACGTATCGGGCGTTGAGGGTCGCTTCTCCGGCATTCAGCATCAGGTGAGTGCGACGGCTGAACGCGGACTTGGCCAGCGCGATCAGCCACGCCCGGCGGTCGGTGTACAGGACGTCGCTGTCGACCAGTCCGAGGTTGGATGCGTAGTCCTCTGCGCCGTCCCCGACGAGCACATGACGGGTACTCGTCGGGTCGGTCGCTGCGAGCATGGGACGGCGAAGCAACGAATCACCGATATTATCCCGCTGTCCCGTGACTGCAACGAAGATCGTTCCCATATGCGTACTTTCCAATCTCGTTGCGGAACGTGGTGTTTCTGAGGACGACGCGATGTCAGAACGCCCCATCCTTCGCGACCACGGCCTTCGCCGTCCGCCAAAGGATCACGATGTCCCCCGTCAACGACCAGTTCTCCACGTAATACAGGTCCAGTCGCACGGTCTCTTCCCACGGAAGGCTCGATCGCCCGCTCACCTGCCACAGCCCGGTGATCCCCGGCTTCACCAGGAACCGCCGGTTCACGTGCTGGTCGTACGCGTCGACTTCGCGCGGCAGCGGCGGCCTCGGCCCGACAAGACTCATGGACCCGAGCAGCACGTTGATCAGCTGCGGCAGTTCATCCAAGCTGTACCGCCGAAGCACCCGCCCGACCTTCGTCACTCGCGGGTCATCCTTCATCTTGAACATGACCGTGTTGCCCGCGTCGCGCTGCGCCTGCAGCGCCGCGAGTCGCGCTTCGGCATCCACGACCATGCTGCGAAACTTGAGCATCTTGAACGGCTTGCCCTTGATGCCGACGCGCTCCTGCTTGAACAGCACCGGCCCCTTCGACGTGAGTTTCACGGCGAGCGCCACCACGATCAGCACCGGCGACAGCACGAGCAACAACCCGGCCGATGCGATGAGGTCGAACACGCGCTTGGCGACGAGCTTCCGACCCTCGAACTTGGGCGTCTCCACATGGATGAGCGGCAGGTTCGCGACCGGGCGGGTCCGAATTCGCGGACCGCCGACGTCGATCAGGCTGGGTGCGACGACGAGGTGCTCGGCGCCCGGAGTCAGCCCCCAGCTCAGGCGACGTACGCGTTCCGGGTCCATCTCGTCGCTCGACGTGATGATCACCGTGTCGGCGCCGAGGTCCCGCATGGTCGCGAGCGCCTGGTCCGCGCCCGCATACACCGGCACGTTCGTGTTCGGCAGGTGCGTCATCAGCGACGAGCCCTGGGTGACGCATGCGCCGACGACCTGGTAGCCGGCCTCCTTGTGCTTGAGGAGCTCGCGCGCGATCACCGTCGCCGATTCCGGCGAGCCGACGAGGAGGGTGCGCGACGAGAAATCCCCTCGCTGCCGCCACATGGCAAGCCACTGGCGCCACATCCATCGCGAGAAGATCAGGGTGACGATCCCGAGCGGGAACGCCATCAGGATGTATCCGCGCGCCACGTCGATCTTGAACAGGAACGCGATGATCGCGATGAGGCCGAACAATCGCAGCGCCGAGTCGGCGATGCCCTTGTACTCCTGCGTGCCGACGCCGAGCACCCTGACGGATCGGGTGTCGTACAACTCGAGCGCGATCATCCAGGCCACGACGATCGCGAGCGACACGAGCGTATAGCTGATCTCGATGTCACCGCGCGAGCCGCTGAACCCCATCACGGACGAGTCGAGTCGCACCCAGCCGATCTGCGTCCCGAAGACGACCCAGACGAGGATCAGCCCGTCGGTGAACCGGACACGAGCCGCGAGCCGCGTCGACCACTCGCTGGTCGACCCTCGGCCGGCCTTCGCCCGTGCACTCACCGGTCGCCCGGCACGACCCGGCTCCGCCGCACGCCCAGCCGGTTCCCCACGCACCTCGGTCGTCACCACGACTGCCCCCCGTCAACGGACCGCGCCACCACACCGTTCGACCACAGCCACACCATCGCGCCATCGTTCGACACCGTGAGTGCCGTGTGCCCGTCGGTGGGTTCGGTCGTGATGCAGGCTCCTGCGCCACCGAGGGCGAGCCCGGCGGATGCGTCGAGCGACGCAACCTGCAGGCCCGGGCACTCGCCTTGACGTTCGAGGGCGACGAGCAGCGTGTCCTCGCGGGCGGCGATCGCCGCGGCGCCCGAGATCGGCGATGAGCTCGTCCACGTGGCTCCGGCATCGGAGGTCACGTGCACCACGGCGTCGGCGCACAGCACCGCTGCGCGGACGGGCGAGATCGGAGCGACCTGCACCGGCGCCTCGCACGGGGTCGTCGTCACGGGCCCCGGGGCGATCACCGAACCCGAGTCGAGCCGCCACCGCGCGTCGAGCTCAGCCGCACTGGTCCAGCCGGCGCCCTGCACGAAGCTGCGGTACACGCCAGGCTCGCACCCGGTGCTGTCTCGGGCGATCACACTCAGCGTGTTCGCGCCCTCGGGCGTGATGGCATAGATCGACGAGGCATCCGTCACGCCCACCGGGTTCCAGCTCACGCCGCCGTCGGTCGTGACCTCGATCTCGGGCGGGGCGACCGGGCACTCCCCCGTGATCGCGCGGTACGCGGTGAGAGCATCGTAGGCGGCGATCAGCGCGACCGGTCGGGCGACGGTGAGGTCCTGCGGGGTGGCCGGCGGCTCGGACTCGATGCCCGGGTCGACCTCGACCTCGATAGGCGTCGCCACACGCTCGGTTGGCGGTGGCGGCGTGCGCGCCGACACGATCGCGGCCCAGACGAGCAGCACATCGGCCACGACGAACAGCGCGATGCCGATCAGCATCCACGGCGCAATGCGGTTGGGCCGACGGGGCCCACTCGGCCTACGCGGCGCCACGACCGGCTCGTTCCGCGGTGGCGAACGCGGCGACGACGGATGCGGTGGCTGAATCGATCAGCCTGCCCGCCTCCTCGTAAACCTCGGACGGCCTGCGGTACGGGTCGACGACGTTGTCAGATTCGGGTGTTTCGGGTGGTGGGGCGAACCCGCGCGACATGGACGCGGTCTCGAGCAGCGGGGTTGGGGTTTCCCCCGCAACGGGTGCGAACTCGGCGGCCTCCTCGGTGGCGAGGAACTCGGCGATCCGAGCGAACTCGCGCAGCGTATAGGCCTTGCGCGCGGCCTTCGGCAGCGTCGAGGCGACCTCGGCGCGGTGCGCCCGCGTCGCGGTGAGCACCAGGTCGGCGTTCTCGAGCAGAGCCGGCGTGAGCTGGCGTGCCGCATGCCCGGCCGGATCGGCCCCGTACCGCTGCGCGAGCGCCGCGGCCTCGGGCGTCATCGGCTCACCGACGAGCGCCCCCGTGCCCGCACTCGACACCACCGCGTCGACCCCCGCTGCGGCGAAGCGCGCGCGAAGCAGCCTCTCCGCGAGCGGAGACCGGGCGATGTTGCCGGTGCAGACGACGAGGACATGCAGGGTCATGACCTGACGGCCTCTTCCTGCGGTTGCGACGTGTAGCCGTAGCCGTACCCGTACCCGTACCGGCCGTAGCCGTACGCGTCGGGGCCCTTGGTCGGTAGCATCGTGAGCACCACACCCGAGATCGGCGCATCGACGTTCTCGAGCGCCGCGATCGCGCCGCGCAGGTGCTGCTTGTGCGCACGGCCGGCGGCGACCACGATGATCGCGCCGCCGACGCTGCGCGCCAGCACCGCCGCGTCCGTCACCGGCAGCAACGGCGGTGCATCGAACAGCACGACGTCGAACGTGTTCTTGAGCTCTTCGAGGACCTTCACCATCTGCGCCGAGCCGAGCAGTTCGCTCGGGTTCGGCGGGATCCGGCCCGCGGGCAGCACGTACAGGTGGTTGCGGCCCCAGCGCTGCACCACGTCGGCCAGGTCCGCCTTGCCGATGAGCAGGTCGGTGAGCCCGACCGCGCCCTCGATGCCGAGGTAGGTGTCGACCTTCGGCCGCCGCAGGTCGGCGTCGACGAGCAGCACCCGTGCACCCGAGTCGGCGAGCGCGATCGCGAGGTTCGCGGCCGTCGTCGACTTGCCCTCGGACTCGATCGAGCTGGTCACGACGAACGCACGGTCACCACGGCCCGGCTCCAGGTACTGCAGGTTCGTGCGCAGCGTGCGGAACGACTCGGCCCGCGGCGACTGCGGGTCGGCGTGCACGATGAGCGGCCGTTCCTTGGCCTTCGGGTCGAACACGATGCCGCCGATGATCGGCGTCTCGGTCACGAGCTCGACATCGCGCTCGTTGCGGATGCGCGTGTCGAGCGTCGCGCGCAGCACCGCGATGCCGACGCCCAGCGCGAGACCCACGAGCGCGCCGAGGGCGATGTTCAGCGGCACGTTCGGGCTGATCGGCGATTGCGGCACGGCGGCGTGCTGCACGAGCGTCAGCCGCACCGGGCTCTGCCGCGAGGCATCCGATTCCTCGCTCGCGGCCGAGGGTGTCGTCTCGATGTTGCTGACCACCTGCGTGAGGCTCTGCGATACCGCGGTGGCGATCGCTGCGGCGGCCGCTGGGTCGTTGTCGGTCGCGGTGATCTGGATGAGCGTCGTGTCGAGCGGCGCGGACGCCGACACCTGGCCGGCGAGCCGCTCACCGGTGGTCTCGAGTCCGAGCTCGTTGATGACGGGAAGGAGCACGATCGGCGTCGACACCAGATCGGCATAGGTCTTCACGCGCTGCTGCGTGAAGGAGTTGCCCTGCTGCAATTCGCTGACGGATGCTCCGCCAGACGTCGACACGAAAACCTTCGCCGACGAGCTGTACTGCGGCGTCTGCAGGATCGAGTACCCGGCGGCGGCGGCGACGCCGAGCAGAGTGAGCGCCACGATCAGCACCCAGTGCTGACGCAACACGCGCACATAGTCACGCAGTTCCACGGAACCCCACCCTTACCCGCGATGAACAAGCGAGGCTCGCCCCACCCGAAATGACGGCACCTTCGCCGTTGTTATCGTGCCACACCTGAGAAGGCGATGTACTCATGCCGACCTCCGGGCACGACCGAACTCTGCCGTTCATCCCACCCCTGTTTTCCCCGCTGCGAAGTCTGCACACCCCCGGTGAACCAAGGATGAACGCCCCCACCGATACGCTCGGAGCCATGCCCCAGGAAAAGCCTATCCCCCGAACTGGGACAGACCCGGCCCCGGAAACGAGATCGCAACATCGTGTCATGCTCGCGGCCACGGGCATCGTCGTCGCGGTGCTCGCGATGCTCGCCTGGACGTGGCTCGTGCGCACCGTGATCGTGCCGGCGTGGCTGCAAGCGCTCGGCGCATACCTCGTGGTCTGGGTGCCGCTCGGCGTGGTGCTCATCGTCGCGGCGCGGGCGTTGCGACGCCGCGACGGTGGGCCGCTGTTCGCGCGCCCGCTGTTCCAGCCCATCGACCTGCTCTGGGGTGTCGGTGCCGGGTTCATGATGCGCGGGGTCTCGGCAGTCATCGAGCTCGCGATCCTCGGCCGCATGTCGGGCACCGGCCTGCAGCTCGAGATCGACCCGACCATGGCGTGGTTCACGCTGCTGCTCGCACCCGTGCTGCTCGGCCCGGTCATCGAGGAGCTCTTCTTCCGCGGCTTCACCCTGCCCGCACTGCGTGACGCGACGGATGCCTCGGGCGCATCCCGCACGACCTCCACGGTGATCGCCGTGCTGGCGAGCTCCGCGCTCTTCGCGCTCCTGCACACGCTCGAGTCGCCCAGCCCGACGCTCGCGCTCGTCACCGGCCTCTCGACCTTCGCCTTCGGCCTCGCCGCCGCCCTCATCGTCGTCTTCACCGGCCGCATCGGCGGCGCGATCATCGCCCACATCGTCTACAACGCCATGCTCATCCTGCTCCTCGTGCTGTAGCGGCGCCCGCCCGCCCGCCCGCCCGCGACCAGTCGTCGGGATGCCTCGCCGACACGCCGCCACACACCGCATCGTCCTCGGCGTGGCATCCAAAACTCCCGACGACTCGCACGCCACTCGACCACCCACGCTTGTCATTTTGGACATCAGTATGCATAATAGAAAAGTACTCGCTACTTTTTTCTGGAGGGCCCGTGGACTTCTTGCCGAACTCCGGCGCGCTGGGATCGCGGCGGACCTCGGCGGTGGACCAGGTGTACGACCTCCTGCTCACCGCGATCGTCGAGGGCAATCTCGCTGCAGGCCACGAGCTGCGCGACCAGGTGCTCGCCGAGCATTTCGGGTTGTCGAGGACGCCGATCCGCGAAGCGATCAAACGACTCGAGCACCAGGGCATCGTCGCCGTGGCCGCTGCGCGATACACGCGCCTCGTCTCGTTCACGATCGAACAGGCCGAGCACGTGGTTCGCGATTGGGCGGCCGCCCATCTCACCCTCGTGGAGTCACTCGTGCACGCAGCCGACCGCGACACGCTCTCCGCGATGCACACGCACCACCGCACATGTCGCGCCGGTCCCGAAGCGCGGCACATCGAATCGAGCTTCCGGTTCTTCGAGCATCTGCGCTCGGCGTCGCACAGCTTCAGCATCTGCCTGACCGCGTCGACCGCCGCCTATCGGCACCGGCTCGCGGCCCCGCTTCTGCCCGACCCTCGCGACGCCGACCTCGACCTGCACACCCACATCCTGTCGGCGCTTCATGAGCACGATGCGGCCGACCTGGCCTCGGCGTTCGCGGGCTGGCAGCACGCCATGCGGCATCCGCAGCCCGTGGGCGGCTAGCTCGTCGAGACCACCTACCGCGACCTGCGCAACCAGTCGTCGGCATGTGTCGCAGACACGCCGCCGACGAGGGCAAGGCCGCCGGCGTGGCATCCGATTATGCCGACGATTCGCGACACAGCCTTCGCGAGCCGACTGCGCAGGAACGCTCCCGGACACGAAAACGCCCGGAGGAGCCAGAACTGGCTCCTCCGGGCGAGGGGTGCCCGGCGGAGCTCAGGCACAGGCTCCGCCGGGCGGATCGCGTCACGCAGGGGTGGCGTGGGTCGCGTCGTTACGCAGTCTGACGACGGCGGATCATGAACGTCGCGCCGAGGCCGATCAGCAGCGCGGCGAGGAGCGCCGAACCGCCGAGCAGGCCGGCGTCGACACCGGTCGAGGCCAGGCCGGCCTTCGCCGCAGCGACGGTGACCTTGACGGCCTCCGACTTCGACGAGGCGAACTCGGGCACCGAGCTGACGAAGTGCGCGACAACCTCGTGAGTACCCGAGGCGAGCGACGCGGTCTCGAACACCGCGGTGCCGTTGGCGCTGAGCGCGACCTCACCGAGGACCTTGTCGCCCGCGACGAAGCGCACGACACCGGCCGGGGCGACCGGGGTGGCAGCAGCGGCGACGTCCACCGCGGCAGCCGTCACGACGACGTCATCGCCGCCGGGCAGGTCGCCGCCCGTCTCGGGCAGGTCGCTCTCGAGCGGCGCCGGCAGGTTCGCGACCACAGCGGCCTCGAACTTCACCTTGCCGCCGTGCGCGACCTCCTTCGAGGACGCCTTGAGCGTCGTGGTCGTCGACGCGGCGTGTGCGTTGTACGTGACCAGGTCATCGCTGTTGTTGAGGAGCACGTCGTCGCCGTAGTACGCCACGACATTGGTCTCGCCGACCTCGGTGACGGTGAAGTCGACGAACGCCTCGCCCGTCACGGGGTCCACCGCGACGATGCCGACGAGGTCCTCGCCGTTGAAGAAGGCGACGTAGCCACTCAGGGGTGCCACTGCCGGCTCGACGACCGAGACGGTCGCGGTCGCACGCACGTGGTGGAAGTAGGCCGGGTCGGTCGGCTTCACATCGAGCACAGTGAGCGTGTCACCCTTCTCGACCGTGAACTCGGTGCCGCCCTCAGCCGGGGCGAAGGGCGAGCCCTCGGTCGGCGTGTAGGACGCCGAGACCGACTGCGTGCCGAGCGCGACCGCGGTGCGCTCGACCGTGGCCGATGCGAGGTTCGGGGTACCGGTCGCCTCGAGCGGCGCCGTCACGACGTCGCCGTTGCCGAAGTCGAGGGTCACGTCGCCGACGGGCGATGCGTCCGTGGTCTCGGTGTTCTCGACGAGGACCGTGTACGACACGGTCTCACCGATGACGCTGGGCTCCGGGGAGGCATTGACCTCGAGGGCGGTCGTGTACGCGACCTCCCACTCGAGCGAGACCGAGCCGTTGCCCGCCGCGGCCGCGACACCCACGGTGTCGCCGAGGCTCGCGCCACCGCCGCCACCGCCGCCGCCGGCGGTCCGGATGAGGCCGCTGGTCTGCTGGGCACCGGCCGCGCCGGCGCCCGCGCCACCGCCGCCCGAGCCGCCGAGCGTGCGCTGCAGATTCGGGAGCTCGACGTTCGACGCGTTCCCGCCGGCGCCGTAGGCGTCGGCGCCTGCAGCGCCGCCGGCCTGGTCGGAGCAACCCGGGTTGTTGGTCGTCCAGCTGGCCGCACCGGCCGAGCCGGCCGCGCCACCCGCGCCGCCGTAGCAGGCGTCGAAGAAGATAGAGTCGTCGGCACCGCGACCGCCGCCGCCGCCACCGCCGCCGGCGATGACGAGCACCTCGTCGTTGACCGCCACGGCGCTCGCGCCACCGCCACCGGCACCCGGGCGGGCGCTGGCGCCACTGCTGGCGCCGTTTCCGCCGGCCACGAATCCGGTGCCGCCGGCGCCGTTCTCGGTGCGGCCACCTCCGGCGTTGCCGCCGGCCTGCCCGGCCCAGATGTCGAGCACGTCGCCGGGCTCGACGGCGAGGACGCTCTCGACCGAGGCGCCGACACCGCCCACGCCACCGTGCTGGCCGGCCGCGTTGCCGCCCGAGCCACCGATCGCGGTCACGATGACCTCGCGGACACCGGCCGGAACGGTCCACTCCGAGACAGAGGCGGAGGTGAAGGTCGCCGATCCGGGCTCAGCCGCGTGAGCGGGCGTGGCCAGGATCAGCGACGCCGGAACGGCGAGCAGCGTCGCGGCGCCGATGCCGATCAGGCGCCGTGAGCGCGGGGGTCGAGGGCTGGAAGCCGTCATGCGTGGGGGGCTCCTTCTCCGGGCGCGCAACAGCGTCACGCCGGTAGTCGAGGGAAACCGCATGCCAGGATGACAGACGGTCCCCGTCACGCTACCGAGCACGCGGAGCAGATTCTCACCATTTTCGAAGAATGTCCCCCGTATTGGGGACAGTTCATAGGTGAAAACTCTCACGCCTCCGCCCCGAGGCATCCGCCCGAGGCATCCGCCCCGAGGCATCCGCCCCGAGGCATCCGCCCGATCTTGTCAGCGACGCCCGTCCAGCACGCCGCCCGATTCCTGCAGATAGCAGACACCGCAGAGCGACTCGTACGTGACCTCGTGCACCGCACCCTCGTCGACCTCGACCGACTCGTCGATGGCGACCTGGTCGCCGTCGAAGACGAAGACGCCGTCGATCTTGCGCGCGTTGAAGATCGCCTTGCGGCCGCAGCGACAGATGGTCTTCAGCTCCTCGAGGCTGTGCGCGACCTCGAGGAGGCGCCGGCTGCCGGGGAACGCCGTCGTCTGGAAGTCGGTGCGGATACCGTACGCGAGCACGGGCACGTCGTCGAGCAACGCGATGCGCAACAGGTCGTCGACCTGCGGCTTGCTGAGGAACTGCGCCTCGTCGATGAGCAGACTGCTCACGTCCCGCCCGGTCGCCTCGATCACCCGGTTGCGATGCCGCTGGAACGTGTCGAGCACGTCCTCGTCGGGCGCGATCGTGAAGTCGACCTCGCGGGTGACCCCCAGACGAGACACGATCTCGCGATCGCCCTTCGTGTCGACCGAGGGCTTCGCGAGCAGCACCCGATGCCCGCGCTCCTCGTAGTTGAACGCGGCCTGCAGCAGCGCCGTCGACTTGCCCGAGTTCATCGCACCGTAACGGAAGTACAGCTTCGCCATCAGGCGCCCGGCTCAGTCGATGGCATATTCGATCTCCACCGTCACATTCTGCCCCGTCGCGATCGCGCGTGCGCGAAGCCCCACGACACGCGCGAGCGCCACGAACCGATCGAGCTCACGCCGGCGCGGACGCCACGCCTCGTGCGCCTCGGCGGCCACCGTGATCCGGCCGTGCGGCGCCCCGGCCGCCCGCGCCACCTCCACACCCACCCCCGTCGCCCGGCGCGGATCGCCGATCCACGTGAGAGCAGCGCGGTGATCGCGGCACGCTGATGATCGTCGAGCCGTCGCGCATCGCCGGCGTGGTCGGCAACCCGCATGGCGGTGCCGTGCGCGCGACGCACCGACGCGGCGAGGTCGTCGAGCCAGGTCGCCTCGACGCCCGCGCGGAGCGCGCGGCCCAGCGCCTCGGCCAGCTCACGGGCACGATCGACATCCGCACGGGAGAGGTGTTCGGCGGTCGTCACCCGCGCGAGGAACGGCAGCACCTCGCTGCGCAGCACCGACACCCGCGACGGCGGCGCGCTCGCCAGGCCGGGCCGGACGGCGTCTCGCCGGAGCATCGCTGCATTGCTCTCACGCTGCCACGCGAGCACTTCGCGCACGACGGTCGCCGAGTACACGGCGGCCGCCGCGGTCAACGCCAGGATGAAGGCCGCGTTCACAGCGACCAGCGAGATGACCGGCGCGTGCGTCGCCGTCGTCGGCGCGGTACCCAGTACCAGAATCGTGCTGACGCCCGTGGCGAGCACGCCCGCGACGACGAGCGAGACCCACGTGCAGTAGGGCGCGAGCGACAGGATCAGCAGGCCAACGACGAGTGCGCCGAAGTCGTCATAGAGGAACCGGTTCGCGCCTGCCGTCGAGACGTACTCGGCGACGGCAGCGCCGACCGCGAGGGTCACGATGAGCCCGAGCCGCTCGGGCGTGAACGGCGCCCGGGCCGGCACGGTCGCCGCGAGCATCGCGATCGCGGCCGCCAGGACGAGCACCAGCCCGAGCCCCGCCGCGACCGGGAGGCGAACCTCGCCCCAGTGCAGGGCGGTCAGCGTGACGGCGAGCACCGTGGCGAGCGCGGCACCGACCGCCACGATCGGCACGTCGACGACCCCGCCGACCGGATCGACCACCTGCGGCGACAGGTGCAGCGGGCGCCGCCTCACGCCGAGGTGCCAGTCGGCACGCTGAGCACGACGGTGGTCCCGACGTTCCTGATGGACCAGACCTCGACGGTGCCGCCGACGTGTTCGACGCGTCCGCGGATCGAGGTCCGCAACCCGATGCGGTCGGCCGGCACCGCGGCCTCATCGAATCCGACGCCGGCATCCATGACCGCGATGGTCAGTTCGCGGTCGTCGGCCCCGATCGCGACCTCGGCGACGCTCACGCCCGCATGCCGGCGCACGTTGACGAGGCACTGCGCGACGGCCGCGTCGAGCGCCGCGGCCCGCGCGGGCGTGACCGCGCTCAGCGCCGACACGTCGCCGGTGAGGCGGACCTCGAGTCCCACGTGCTCGGCCGCGGTCATCGACTGGTCGAGGTACAGCCAGGTTGCGGATGCCTCGGGCCGAGCGGATGCCCCAGGCTGAGCGGATGCCCCGGGGTGGCCGGATGCCCCGGGGCGGTCGGATGTGCCGGGGCGGTCCGATGTGCCGGCGTGGGCCGATGCCGCGGGCCGAGCGGGTGCCCCGGGGCGGCCGGATGCCCCGGGGCGGTCGGATGTCCCGGGGCGGTCGGATGCCTCGGAGCGGCCGATCGCCCAATCGGGACCCGCGATCAGCGCGAGGTCCTGCCGGATCGCAGTACGCAGCCGATCCTCGACCGGGCCCGAACCGGCCGACGCGATCGCGACCAGGTGCATGAGCGCGGTGTCGTGCAGTCGCGCCGTGGCCCGCAGCTCGCGATGCGCGAGGGGGTCGAGTTCCCGCGCCCGCCGGTCGGCCGGCTGCTCTTCGCTGGTGACTCCCCACACGCCGGCACGCTCACGTCGCGCGCGCCGGCCGGCGCGGTCGACGACGATGATCGCCACGATCACCGCCGTCGCGAACGCGGCCGCGGTGTTCGGCGCCCAGGTCGCCCCGACGAGCCCCGTGCCGATCACGACGGCGAGCTCGCCGAGCACGAAGCCCAACACCGCCCAGGTGACCGCGATCGCGGTGGTGGCGCCCGCCCCGCCGACGAGCACGAGCGCGACCCGCGGCATCGCGAGCACGACGTTGTTCGACGTCGCGAACGGCGAGTCGCCCGACATCACGAGCACCGTCGCGAGCAGCACGGTGCCCGTGCCGCCCGCGAGGTAGAGCACCGTGGACGCCACGGTGGGGCGCAGGGTGACGAGCGCGAGCGCGGCCGCCATGACGACGAGCGCCGCGACCGCGGACCAGGAATCCGGGCGACCCCCGCTGACGGCGCTCGCGACGGCGACGACGATCGCCGCCGTGAGGCAGACGAACGCTGCGGCGTGTGCGGCACGTTGCAGCGCACGCCGGAGGGCGTCGCGAGCGAGCTGCTCTGGGAGGCCAACGGCCATGCGTCCTCCGGGGGAATCCGTCCACGGGATTATCGCACCCGCGCTGCCCCCGCTCCGACACGGCCCACGGAACGGCGCGCCGCCTCAGAACAGCGCGGCGGGATCGGGCGGCGGCGCGAACTCGGGCGCGACGAGACCGCGCCGCGCGCGGTCGGCCCCCGCGGCCGCGCGGGCCGGAACACCGACGGGCGGAGCATCCACCCCCGGGGTCTGACCGGGCCGGGCGCCGAACCGGAACGCGCTCGAGCGCACGCCGCCGGTCGCCGGGTCGGCCGCGCGCGTCGGCAGACCGTGCGCGCGAAGAATCGGCCGCATGCGCTCGGCGAGCCACGCCCGGTACGCCTTCGGCGCGTACGCGTTGCGGCCGTAGTACATCGACCGGTACTTCGGCTCGAGTTCGGGGTGCTCGCGCTCGAGCCACTGCATGAACCAGGGTTTGACCGAGCCGCGCAGGTGCAGCGCGGCCCAGGTGACGCTCGTCGCGCCGGCCGCCTTCGCCTGCCGGACGGCGTCGTCGAGGTGGGCTCGCGTGTCGGTCAGGTAGGGCAGGATCGGCATCATGAACACCCCGCAGTCGAAGCCGGCCTCGCGCACCGCGGTGACCGTGGCGAGCCGCGCCTTCGTACTGGGCGTACCGGGCTCGACGGACTGCTGCAGCTCGTGGTCGTACACCGCGATGGACATGGCGAGGTCGACCGGCACGTGCTCGGCCGCCCGTCGCAGCAGCGGCAGGTCGCGGCGCAGCAGCGTGCCCTTCGTCAGGATGCTGAGCGGCGTGCCGGAGGTGGCGAGGGCGTCGATGACACCCGGCATGAGCGCGTAGCGCCCCTCTGCTCGCTGATACGGGTCGGTGTTCGTGCCGAGCGCGACGTGGTCACGTCGCCACGACGCCTTCGCGAGCTCTTTACGCAGCACGTCGACGACGTTGACCTTCACGATGATCTGCCGGTCGAAGTCGTCGCCGGCGTCGAGGTCGAGGTACTCGTGCGTGGGGCGTGCGAAGCAATAGCTGCAGGCGTGCGAACACCCGCGATACGGGTTGATCGTCCACGCGAACGGCATGGCCGACGCGCCGGGCACGTGGTTGAGAGCGGACTTGGCGAGCACCTCGTGAAAGGTCACCCCGGCGAAGTCGGGCGTCTGCACCGACCGCACCAGGTTGTTCAACCGAGCGAGCCCTGGCAGCGTGTCCGTCTGCTCGACCCCGAGTTCCTGCCCACTCCACCGCACTCCCTCATTCGAACATATGTTCGAACGTCACGCAACTCGCCGCGCCGGCACGCTCTCGCACGAGACATCCACTCACCGTCCAACCCACCCAACGCCGCACACACCCCCTGCCACACATGCCCCACTTTCCCAACTCAGGAACAACGGCCGTGCCGACGGCGTGTCGTCGCCGCCGGCACGGCGCGCCGCGCGGAAATTCCTGAGCAAGGAAAGAGCGAACCGCACTCAGACGGTCAGGCCGCCGGCTGCGGAGCGAGCACGCGCCCGCCCGCGAGCCGCAGCTCCGGCCCCGACCAGCGGGCGCGCAGCCAGCGGTCGTGGCTGGCGATCACGACCGCGCCCGGGTAGGCGCCGAGCGCCTCCTCGAGCTCGGTCGCGAGCGCGAGCGACAGGTGGTTCGTCGGCTCGTCGAGCAGGAACACGTGCGGCGGCCGGGCGATCACGAGCGCCAGCGCGAGCCGGCGCTGCTGCCCGACCGACAACGCCCCGACCGGCCGGTCGAGGTCGCGCCGCGCGAGCAGCCCGAGCCCCGACAGCGGCACCTGCTCGGCCCGCCGCTCCCCCAGCGTCCGCTCGTACAGCGCCCGCGCCGAGGCATCCGGATCGGCGAACCGCACATCCTGCTCGAGCAGCCCGACCCGCAACCCGCGCCGACGGTGCACGACGCCGCCGTCAGGCGCCACACGCCCGGCGAGCAGGCCGAGCAGCGTCGACTTGCCGGCGCCGTTCGCGCCCGTGACGAGCAGCCGCGCCGTCGGCGTGAGCTGCAGCGTCTCGAGGTGCAGCCGGTCCCCGACCGAGACATCCGCCACCTGGATCAGCAGGCCCGCCTCGTCGGCGAGCGCGTGCGACCCCGACGGGATGCCCGCGAACGCGAGCGGCGCGGGAGGCTTGCGCACCTGCTCGCGTTCGAGCGTGTCGAGACGCAGCTGCGCGTTGCGCACCCGGCGACTCACCTGCGATTCGACGCGATTGCCGATATTGCCATAGGACATCTTGTTCCGGTCGCGCATCGGTGCATTGTGCGAGACGTTCCGCGCGGTCTCGACGACCGAGACGCGCAGGTTCCGAAGCTCGTCCTGCTCGTCCTCGTACTGCCGCCGCCAGCGTTCGCGCTCGGCGCGTTTGACGTCGAGGAACTCGGAGAACGTGCCGCCGAACACCTGCCCGCCGGCGCTCGCGAGACCCGCGTCGCGGGCCCCCGCGCCGGACGCCCCGTCCCCGGCGAGCGCGAGCGCGCCCTGCCGACCGGGATCGAGGTCGAGCAGTCCGGTCGCCACCCGGTCGAGGAACGCCCGGTCGTGGCTCGCGAAGAGCACCGGCCCGCGCCACGCGCGAAGCCGCTCCTCGAGGAACGCCGCAGCGGCGTCGTCGAGGTGGTTCGTCGGCTCGTCGAGCAGCAGCGCGTCGGGCGCGCGCAGCAGCAGGGCCGCGAGCGCGAACCGGCTGCGCTGGCCGCCCGACACCTCGCCGATGCGCCGGTCGAGGGCCAACTCACCCACACCGAGCCCCTGCAGGAGCTCGTCGCGTCGCGCCTCGGCCGCCCAGATCTCGGCGCGTTCGGCCGCGTCGAGCGCGGCCGCATAGCGAGCGGATGCCTCGTCGGCGGACCGTTCGTCGGCGCCCTCGACCGCCAGACCGGCGGCGGCCGCGTCGAGCTCGCGCTCGATCGCACGCACCTCGGCGAGCGCATCCTCGAGGATGTCGCCGACGAGGTCGTGATCCGCGAACGGCACCTCCTGCAGGAGCAGGCCGATGCGCGCCGGGCGCGAGAGGGCGCCGTCGACGAGGGCGCCGTCGACGAGGGCGCCGTCGACGGTCGAGTCACCCGCTGGTCGGGTGGCGACCGACGAACGAGGACGCGTATCGAGACCCGTGCCCGCCAGGGTGCGCAGCAGCGTGGACTTGCCGACGCCGTTCTCGCCGATGAGACCGATGCGGTCGCCCGGCGAGACGGTGAAGGAGAGATCGGCGAACACAATGCGTTCGCCGTAGGCGACGGAGAGCCCGTCGGCCCGGAGATAGGGAGAGATCGAAGAACGTACAGCCATGGGGAACCCCATTTCGCGAAGGGCTCCCGGGGGCGCGCACAGCGCGCGACGGCGCAACGGTGCACCGGGCGGCGTGCAGGCGATGGCGCGCGCCCCGGGAGCAAAGGATGAATCCCGCCGGGCATTCGCCGTCGGCCGATGGGTGTGCACGACATGCTGTCGCGATTCAGGCTGTGTTCGGTCAGGCGGTACCTGAGCGAACGACGAGCACACCCGGAGTCAACGGCGCCTCAGGCGCGGGACGATGGGATGTGCTTACTTCATAGCGGAAACGACCGTACCAGATCGTCGCGCGGAACGCGAGGATGCATCGCGCGACAGCGCGACAGCGCGACAGCGCGACAGCGCGGCGGCGCGGTCGGCGCGGGCCGGAGCTAGGCCGTGAGCTTGAGCGCCTTCGCGGTCGCGGCGAGCGACTCCGCCGCCACGGCCGGGTCGTCGTTCAGCGTGCGGCCGTAGTGCGGGATCATCTCGCGGATCTTCGGCTCCCACTCGGCCATGCGGTCGGGGAAGCAGCGCTGCAGCAGCCCGAGCATGATCGGTGCGGCCGTCGACGCGCCGGGCGAGGCGCCCAGCAGGCCGGCGATGGTGCCGTCGGCCCCGGTGATGACCTCGGTGCCGAACTGCAGCACGCCACCCTTTTCGGGGTCCTTCTTCATGACCTGCACGCGCTGACCGGCCGTGATCAGCTCCCAGTCCTCGGCCTTCGCGGTCGGCATGAACTGGCGCAGGGCCGCCATCTTCTTGTCGCGCGACGCGAGCAGCTCACTAATGAGGTACTTCATGAGGTCGAAGTTCTTCGCCGCGACCTGCAGCATCGGGCCGAGGTTGTGCGCGCGCACCGAGAACGGCAGGTCGAACCACGTCGAGCTCTTCAGGAACTTCGGCGTGAACCCGGCGAACGGCCCGAAGAGCAGGGCGGTGTCGCCGTCGACGATGCGGGTGTCGAGGTGCGGCACCGACATCGGCGGTGCGCCGACCGCGGCCTTGCCGTAGACCTTCGCCTTGTGCTGCGCGACGACCTTCGGGTTCGTGGTGCGCAGGAACTGGCCGGAGATCGGGAACCCGCCGAACCCCTCGATCTCAGGGATCCCGGCGTGCTGCAGCAGCGCGAGCGCGCCGCCACCGGCACCGACGAACACGAACCGCGCGCGCACCTCGTCGGGCGTGCCGCCGACGAGCCGGCGGAGTCTCAGCTTCCAGCTGCCGTCCTTCTGCCGGTCGAGCCAGGTGACCTGGGTGTCGGTGTTGATCTGGGCGCCGCGCCGCTTCAGGTCGTCGAAGAGCGAGCGGGTCAGCGAGCCGAAGTCGACGTCGGTGCCCGACTCGATGCGGGTCGCGGCGACCTTGGCCCGCGGGTTGCGCTTCTTCGCGAGCAGCGGGGTCCACTCGGCGATCTGGTCGAGGTCTTCGCTGTACTCCATGCCGGCGAACAGCGGCTGGTCCTTGAGCGCGGCGAACCGCCGACGCAGGTACTTCACGTTCGGTGCGCCCTTGACGAAGGTCATGTGCGGCGTGGAATTGATGAACGTCGAGGGGTCGGGCAGGTCGCCCTGTTCGACGAGGTGCGACCAGTACTGACGGCTGATCTGGAACTGTTCGTTGATGCTGATGGCCTTGGCCGGGTCGACCGACCCGTCCTTCGCCTCTGGCATGTAGTTCAGCTCGCAGAGCGCCGCATGACCGGTGCCCGCATTGTTCCAGGGGTTGGAGGATTCCTGGGCGACCTCACCCAGGCGCTCGTAGACGCGGATGGTCCAGTCGGGCTGGAGCCGCGAGATGAGGGAGCCGAGCGTGGCGCTCATGATGCCCCCGCCGATGAGCACGACGTCGACGGTTTCGTCAGAATGCACGACCGCCAGTCTATGTCGACCTGAGACGGTCGTCGGACCGTGGCCACTCGAGGCCCGTCGCCCGCGCGGGCGAGCGCATTCCACGAACCCCAATAGGATGGCCGAAACGGGGGTACTGGCGCTCGGGGAGGGAGCCGCTCGACGTGACCGATGAGGTGACGCCGAACGATCGATCGCGCGTGCGACACGTTCGCGACGACGAGGTGTACATTCGCCGCGTCGGCGAGCCCTTCAGCGGGCCGGTTCCGGTCGCGTCGACGGATGCCTCGGCCCCATCGGATGCCTCGCCGCGGACCAGGCGGCGTCCCGCGAAGCCCGCCGCGCCCGCGCCGACTCCGCCGCCTTCGGCGCCACGACGATACTCCGGCGTGATCCTGCTCGTCACCATTCTCGTCGTGGCCGCCGCGGTCGGCGCGACGGCGTGGTGGGCGATGGCGCAGAGCACCGATCACGTGTTCGCCGGACGCGCGCTCTACGTGGATCGGGACTCGTCGGCCGCGGTCGCGGCGGAGACCACCCGGTCGGCGGCCGAGCGCGAGGCGGCCGAGCTGATCGCGGCCCAGCCGACCGGCATCTGGCTCACACCCGAGCGGAACCCCGCCGGCGAGGTCGCCTCCACGGTGCGCTCGATCGTCATCGCGTCGAAGAGCGCCATGCCCGTGTTCGTCGTCTACGGCATCACCGACCGTGATTGCGGCGGCCAGTCAGCCGGCGGGCTCCCACCCGACGACTATCTCGAGTGGGTCGATGAGATCGCCGACGCCATCGGCCACACCCAGGCGATCGTCGTGCTCGAACCCGACGCGCTCGCGCTGGCCCCCGAGTGCGGCGATGCCGCGGGCCGCGCCGAGCTGGTCGGCGAGGCTCTCGCGCGCCTCGAGTCGAGCGGCGCGATCGTCTACCTCGACGGCGGGCACTCGAACTGGCTGCCGGTCGACGAGATGGCCGAGCTGCTCAGCGCGGCGGGCGTGGACCGGGCGCGCGGCTTCGCGACGAACGTGTCGAACACCCAGACCACCGACGCCGAGTCCGCCTACGCGACCGAGCTGTCGGCCGCCCTCGGCGGCGCGCACGCGGTCATCGACACCTCCCGCAACGGCAACGGCCCACCCGCCGACGCCGAGTGGTGCAATGCTCCGGGCCGGGCCCTCGGCGAGGTCCCGACCATCGTCGAGGATCCGGTCGTCGACGCACTGCTCTGGATCAAGCCGCCCGGCGAGAGCGACGGCCGCTGCAACGGCGGGCCCGCGGCCGGCGAGTGGTGGCCTGAGCGCGCCATCGAGCTCGCCGGCACCGGCTGACCGGGACGTCGCCGCCGCGACACCGTACGACCGCTTCACCTGCACCACCGCACCACACGAACCACGCACCACGCGAACCACGCACCACGCACCACACGAACCACGCACCACACGAACCACGCACGACACGAACACGCACGGCAGCACCGCGCCAGAAGCACACCGGGGGAACGACATGGCCACCACCGACCACCGCGTCGCCGTCATCATCGAAGACGATCCCGACATCCGCCGCCTCCTCGTCGAGGTGCTCGAACAGGCCGGCTTCGAGACGCACAGCGCGGGCAACGGTCTCGAGGGCGTCGAACAGGTGCGCCGGTACAACCCCGGACTGACCACGCTCGATGTGAGCATGCCCGGCATCGACGGGTTCGAGGCGGCCAAGCGCATCCGCGCGATCAGCGACACGTTCCTCATCATGCTCACCGCGCGCGGCGACGAGATCGACACCCTCATGGGTCTCGAGTCCGGCGCCGACGACTACATGGTGAAGCCGTTCCGCCCGCGCGAGCTGCGCGCACGCGTCGACGCGATGCGTCGCCGGCTCGAGCGCGAGCGCATCGCCGCAGAACAGCGGGCGGATGCCACGCAGACCGCGCCGATCGTCGGCGTCGCGCCGGCCACGGTCACGCCGCCAGAGGGACTCGTGCTGCCCGAGGCATCCGTCACCGTCACCGTCACGACGCCAGGCGCCCCGACCGCGCCGACCCCCTCCGCAGAGCCGACCGCGCCTGCGGCGCCGGCCGCGAATCCCTCCCCCGCGGCACCAGCGGCCGCCACGCCCGTCGCCGGAGCGCCGGCACCCGCGGGCGACGCCGCGCCCGCGGGCGACGCACCCGACGCCGCCGACCCGGCCGAGTCCGGCGCGGGCGACGATGACGGATGGCTCGAACACCGCGGTCTGCGTCTGCATCCCGAGATGCACCTCGTGACACTCGACGGCGCCGGGGTCGAGCTCACCCGCAGTGAGTTCGAGCTGCTCTACCTGCTCTTGACCACCCGCCGCCGCGTACGCAGCAAGGCCGACCTCGCCCTCGCGCTCCGCGGCGAGAGCTACGTGACCTCCTACTACGTGAGCGAGGCCGACAAGCGCGCGGTCGAGGTGCACCTCGCGAACCTGCGTCGCAAGCTCGGCGAGAGTGCCACCAACCCGCGCGTGATCGAGACCGTGCGCGGCGTCGGCTACCGCCTCACCGCCGACGAGTGACGTGTCAGGGCGCTGACCGAGTGGAGCGCACAGCACGAGGACGCGTATCGAGACCGGGGCAAGGGGTCTCGATACGCGTCACCGCTCGGTGTGGTCGCTCGTCAGCCGACGTGCGTCAGACCTTGTAGCCGTGGTGACGACGCACGAGGCTGCCGAACATGGTCAGGGTCTGCACGACCGTGATGATGCCGAGCACCGGCCAGCCGACCCAGAGGATCGACGACTGCACGACCGGGCTGAGCTGCGTCCAGATCGCGACCAGCGCGACGATGACGCCGAGCACCACCAGCAGCGGCGTGAGGTAGGCGTGACCGGCACCGCGCTCGGCCTTCGCCTGCGCCGCCCAGTTGTCGACCTGCTTGCGACTCGCGAACTTGCTCCACGCGCGGACGAAGTGACCGAGGCGGATCCACATGTAGATCTCAGCCGGGAACAGGAGCACCGCGAACAGCACGTCACGCGCCTTGCGGTTCTGCATCGACAGCGCGATGCGGAGGTTCAGCAGGATCGCGATCGCCGGCGGGATCAGCCAGATCGGGCTGAACACGAAGGCGCCGATCGAGAGCGACGCGACCAGCAGCGCGATGAACATGACGCGGGAGACGGCGTTCATGACCATCGAGAAGTTCTCGAGCCACCGGAGCCGCAGGTTCGGGTGGAACGGCTGCCCCTTCGTGTCGCCGCGCTGACCCGGCCACATGAGCTCGATCGCGCCGTAGTTCCACTTCACCTGCTGGGCGTCGAGCCCGCGCATGGTCGTCATGCCGCCGACGTCGGCGCGAGCACGCGCACTGATCTTCGTGAGGTATCCGGCGCTCTTGATCTGCAGCGACAGCAGGGAGTCCTCGACCTCGCTGTCCTTGACCCACGGCGTCGTCTGGTGGTTCGCGGTCATCGCGTCGCGCAGCGCCTTCGTGGCGAAGATCGAGTATTGGCCGCCCAGCACCGCCATGTTGCGGCCGCGCAGCATGTTCTGCATGTTGAACGCCGCGAACTGCGCGCGCTGGCCGGCGATGAGGAACGGGGCGACGAGACCCTTGAAGGGGCGGTCGTCGATCGAGTAGATCGCCGAGATGCCGCCGATGCGGCTGTCGGACACGATCTCCGCCTCGAGGAACTCGACCGCGCGCGGGTCGGCGACGGTGTCGCCGTCGACGCCGAGCAGGTAGTCCATCGTCTCGACGAGCGTGTAGCCGTAGTTCAGCGCGCCGACCTTCTTGTCGGGGTTCTTGCCGATGTCGTGCACGAACACCTCGGTGAACTGCTCGACGCCCTGCTCGTCCTGACGCGTGTGCAGGCCGGCGTACTTCGCCGCGAACTCGACCGTTCGGTCGGTCGTGTTGTTCACGACCACGTGGATCACGTCGGGCAGCCGGGTCTGGCCGAGCAGCGACTCGAGCACCTCGGCGATCGACTCCTCCTCGTTGTACGCCGGGACGATGCACCCGATGGTGGCGCGGTTGTCGGGAAGGGTTTCCACGACCGCGACAAAGTCATCCGCGTACGCTTCCAGTTCGGGTTCGGGAAGCGGCAGTGCCGACCGTGCGGGGTCACGACGCGACTGAGCCGGAATACCCGTCCGCGGGGCAACGGAGGGGCGGGCTGCGAGGTCGGTCATCACGGTCTCCTTGACTCTGGTGTTCCGCTGGGTGCATCATCCCGGCGATGTGTCGAGTCTGCAGGGGACACCGCGGGAAGCGCTCCGGAATGGGATAGCGTCAGCTCAAGATCAGCTCAAGATTCACGACACGAAAGGATCACCACGTGCGCTCGCGCCCTACCGCCCGCCGCATGACGTTCGCGATGGCGGTTGCGATCGCCGCAGCCGGTCTCGTCGGCTGCTCATCCGAGGTGCCCCCGTGGCTCGAGGGCCAGACCGAGACACCCGCGGCCACGACCGCGCCGCCGAAGACCGCCGTCCCGGTGCAGAACGACCTCGCCGCCGGCTCGGCCACCCGCACGGTGCCGATCGGCGCGATCACCCTCACGATCGACTACTGGTCCACGCTCACGATGGACCTCTGGACCGCGAATGCCTCGAAGCCGCTGAGCTTCTCGATCCGCGGCACGGTCACGCCCGCCGACGGCCAGAAGCTGTACCTCTCGCGCGTCACCGCGGAGACCGTGGTGCGCGACGCCGACGGTGAGGCGCTGCCCGGCGTGGATCCGATCGTGGACCAGAGCACGGTGGCGCCCGGCTACCTGATCCTCGACCCGTACACGTACAGCCAGACGTTCACGCTGCCACCGGTCGACCCAGAGGCGGCGAGCATCGAGGTCAGCATGCGGTACGAGCTGCTGCAGCAGTCGACCCCGACATCGGCGGACTATGCGAAACAGACCGCGGTGGACACGCTGACGATCGCGATCGCGCCGGAGCCGGCCGACGAAGGCGGGTCTCGCTAGCGACAGATCAGTCGGCGAGCACCACCGCGTCGCCGCCGCGCTCCCGGGCGGTCGCGGCCGCGTCGAACGCCGCGGCCACGAGCGCGTCATAGCCGTACCCGTGGGCGTCGGTGCCGGCGAGGCCGATACTCGCCGAGATACGCAGTCCCATCGCCTGCTCGATCGGCCGGTCACGGAGCCCCGACTGGATCGCGAGGCCGTTGCGCCGGGCCTCCTCCATACGGCTGTACGGTGCGACGACGAGCAGCTCGCCCGGGCCCACGGCGCCGATCGCCGCATTCGGCGTGCTGTAGCGGCGCACGCCGGCCGTGAACTGGGCGATGAGCTCGGTTCCCGTGGACCGGCCGAACGCGGTGTCGATGGATTCGCGCTCGTCGAGGCATACGCTCGCGACCACGAGCTGCTCGTCGTGGAAGTTCGCCCGCTCCAGCCAGTCCCCGACCACGGCACGGAACGCGGGCTCGGCGAGCACACCGTCGGCGGTGTACGCGCCGGTCGCGGCCGGGCGCTCCCCCACGCGCGGCACGCGCTCGGACTGCAGGATGACCATGCTCACGACCGTCACGATGACGAGCGCGATGATCACGAACGCCGACGCCTCGGTGCCCAGGAAGACCTGGAACACCATGCTGTCGGGCCCCGAGACGACGAAGACCCCGAACCGGGCCGCGTAGAAGAGCGCGACGACGACGAACATCGCGGTCAGCCCGCGCGCCGTCCAGTTCAGTCGCATCGGTGCACGCATCGACTCGATGGCGCCCATCACCGCGAAGCCGGCCACGAGCGCGAACATGAGCGGGCCACCGGCCCACGCACCCCCGTTCGGCCCCTCGGCGAGCACGGCGACCGCCGCCGCACCCGAGCCCACGATCGAGATCCAGGCGCGATCCCGGCGTCCGTTGTAGACGCGCGCGCCCGTCCAGAGCAGAGCCACGCTGAGCACCAGTGCGGAGTTCCCGGCCGCGACCGCCCACCACCCGTCCGGGATCGCGATCCAGATCGCGTAGGAGAACGACGCCAGGATCCCGGCCATGAACGACGCCGACCAGACCCGGCCGGCCGTGTCCGGCCGTCGCAGGAACGTATCGAGGATGAACATCACCCCGGCCACGATGATGACCGCGCTCGTAGCGAGCTGGATGGAATACAGGTCGATGTTCATTGCGTCGTTGGCCCCTCGAGCGGCAGGGTCACGAACACCGTCGTACCACTGCCTTCTTCACTGCTGATGTCGATGTCGCCGCCATGCCTGAGGATGAACTCGCGCGCGATACCGAGCCCGAGACCGCTGCCGTGCACCGTGCCCTGACGCACCGCGTCGGAGCGGTAGAAGCGGTCGAAGACCTTCGAGACCTCGGACTCCGGGATGCCGATGCCGGTGTCGCGCACGACGATCCATGCGGTGCCCTCGTTGGCGGTCACGCCGATCGTCACCTCACCGCCGTCGCGGTTGTACTTGATCGCGTTCGAGAGCAGGTTGTCGACGACCTGCCGGATGCGGAAGGCATCGACGCGCGCGATCGCGCTGTCCGCGCTCGTGACGTGCACGGAGATCCCGTGGTCGTCCGAGCGCGGGCGCAGCGCCTCGACCGCGTCGCGCACGATCTCGCTGAGGTCGGTCTCCGCGAGCACCAGCGCGACCGGCTGGTCGGCCTGCTTGGCACCCTGGAGGATCGAGGACACCAGCTCGAGCATGCGCTCGCCGTTCCGCTCCATGATCTTCAGGTTGCGTCGTACGCCATCGGACAGCGTGGGGTCTTCGAGTGAGAGGTCGACGTAGCCGAGCACCGACGTCATAGGGGTCCGCAGCTCGTGCGAGACCGAGGCCACGAGGTCGTCGCGCGCCCTGACGGCACGGAGCTCCGCCGTGACATCCCTCGCGACGATCACGCTCCCGTCGGCCTCGCCCAGCTCGTCGTACAGGTTGCTCGCGGTCACCGCGACGGCACGCAGGTCGCCGCCGCCCGCTGCCGTCCACGTGATCACGTTCTCGAACTCCTCACCGGCGATCGCCCGGTTGAACGGCAGCTCGGGCCCGCTGAGCTGGGTCGCACGGTCCTCGGCGAGGAGCACGCCGTAGCGGGCCGCGTCGAGATCCGAGATGTCCAGGTCGTACAGCTTCGCGTAGGCACGGTTCATGACTGCACCGCGACCGTCACGGGTGAGTCGCACGACCCCGAACTCGACCGCGTTGAGCACCTCCGCGAGCAGCGCCTCCTGCCGTTTCGCGCGACGCAGCGCACGCTCGAGCTGCAGGGCCTGCGTACGCATGAGCGTCCGCTGCGCGCTCGCCCGCCGGCTCGTGAGCAACGAGCTCGTCGCGATGAACACGAGCGCGATCGGCAGCACGATGATGCTCGGGAGGCTCTCGGGCGTGAAGACGCGGCCGCCCATGATCTCGGAGACCCAGATGAAGGCACCGGCGAGCGCCAAGGCGAGCGTCGCGCCACGCAGACCGTAATAACTCGCGAGCCAGATCGTCGGGAACACCCAGAGCAGACCCACACCGCTCGTCGGTTCGCCGATGCGCACGAGGCCGATCATGATGGCGTCGAGCACCGGCACGAGCATGACCGCGGCGCGCGGCAGCCGGTGCCACGGCACGACGACCGTGACCCCCGTGACGATGAACGCACCGGTGATGCCCGCGAGCACGAGCGGCGACGTCACGAGCTCGGGAGCGAAGACCTGCAGGGTGAAGATGACGACGACGAAGACGACGCCGAAGAGGAGCTGCGAGAGGATGACGGAGCGGTCGAACGTCACGCGCGCACGGCGCGGCTCCCCCGAGACCCCCATGGCTCGAGCCTAGTGGGCCGTCGCCGGTCGAGAAGCGCGGCTCGCTCCTCGACCAGCTGACTCGGACTAGACGGCGGCGGGCAGCTTCGCCGCGACGAGCTCGGCGATCTGCACCGCGTTCAGCGCGGCGCCCTTGCGCAGATTGTCGTTCGAGATGAACAGCGCGAGGCCCTTGCCGTCGGGCGCGGACTGATCCTGCCGGATGCGGCCCACGTAGCTCGGGTCGTTGCCCGCCGCCAGGAGCGGCGTCGGGATGTCGGTGAGCTGCACGCCCGGAGCATCCGTCAGCACCTCGATCGCGCGCTCAGGCGTGATCGGGTTCGCGAACTCGACGTTGATCGACAGCGAGTGCCCCGTGAACACCGGCACCCGCACGCACGTGCCCGCGACACGCAGGCCCGGCAGCTCGAGGATCTTACGGCTCTCGTTGCGGAGCTTCTTCTCTTCGTCGGTCTCGAGGTCGCCGTCGTCGACGATCGATCCCGCGAGCGGGATGACATCGAACGCGATCGGCCGGGGGAACTTCACGGGCTCCGGCATCTCGACGGCGGAGCCGTCGTGCACGAGCGCGAGCGTGTCCTGTTCGAGCGCGGCCTTCGCCTGCTCGTAGAGCTCCTCGCCGCCGGAAAGACCGGCGCCCGAGACCGCCTGGTACGTCGAGACGATGAGCCGCTCGAGACCCGCCTCGCGGTCGAGCACCTTCAGCACCGGCATGGCCGCCATCGTCGTGCAGTTGGGGTTCGCGATGATGCCCTTCCTGGCCTCATCGATGGCGTGCGGGTTCACCTCGCTGACGACCAGCGGAACGTCAGGGTCCATGCGCCAGCCCGACGAGTTGTCGATGACCGTCACGCCGGCCGCGGCGAACCGGGGCGCCTGCGCCTTCGACGTCGTCGCACCCGCGGAGAAGATTGCGATGTCGAGACCCGTGGGATCGGCCGTCGTGGCGTCCTCGACGACGATCTGCTCGCCCTTCCACGGCAGGGTCGTGCCGGCCGAGCGCGCGGACGCGAAGTAGCGGATGGACGCGACCGGGAAGTCGCGCTCCTCGAGCAGCTTGCGCACGACCGCGCCGACCTGTCCGGTCGCGCCGACGACGCCGATGTTCACTCCGTGAGCCATGGTGTTCCTTCGTTCAGTGCTCGGGGCCGCGGGCGGCCACGATGCGGTGGGGCTTGGGTCCAGTCTGGAGGAGATCGCCTTGGAAACGGGAGGGAACCCGACGAGGCATCCGCTTCTGGCAGGAATTGATGGAGGACCGACGCGACCGGGGCTACCGGCCGGTGCCGGCGTGCACGACCGCGTCCTCGTCGCCGTCGAGCTGGAACGCCGTGTGCACCACACGCGCCGCCTCGTGCACACTGTCGGCCCGCGTCACGACCGAGATGCGGATCTCGCTCGTCGAGATCATCTCGATGTTGATGCCAGCCTCGGAGAGCGCCTCGAAGAGCTTCGCCGAGACGCCGCTCGCCGAGCGCATCGCGTTGCCGACGAGCGAGAGCTTGCCGATCTGGTCGTCGTACTGCAGCGACAGGAAGCCGACCTGCTCCTGCGCGCCCGCGAGCGCCGTGAGCGCCTTCTCGCCCTCGGCCTTCGGCAGGGTGAACGAGATGTCGGTGCGGCCGGTCGACGCGGCCGACACGTTCTGCACGATCATGTCGACATTGGCGTTCGTGCCCGCGACGATCTTGAAGATCTTGGCGGCGACACCCGGCTTGTCGGGCACGCCGACGACCGTGATCTTCGCCTCCGAGAGATCGACGGCGACACCGGCGATGACGGACTCTTCCACAGCTGCTCCTTCGGGGAGGCGCGAGGGGTCGTAGACGATGGTCCCCTCGGCGTTGTTGAACGACGACCGCACGTGCAGCGTCACACCGTGACGACGCGCATACTCGACCGCGCGGATGTGCAGGACCTTCGCGCCCGACGCGGCGAGCTCGAGCATCTCTTCGCTCGTGACCTTGTCGAGCTTGTGCGCCTTCTTCACGATGCGCGGGTCCGACGTGAACACGCCGTCGACGTCGGTATAGATCTCGCACACGTCGGCCTCGAGGGCGGCCGCGAGCGCGACCGCGGTCGTGTCACTGCCGCCCCGGCCGAGCGTGGTGATGTCGCGCGACTCGCGGCTGAAGCCCTGGAACCCGGCGACGATCACGATCGCGCCGTCGTCGAGCGCCTCACGCAACCGCACGGGCGTGACGTCGACGATGCGCGCGGCGCCGTGCGTGGCATCCGTGATCATGCCCGCCTGGCTGCCGGTGAAGCTGCGCGCGTCGTGACCCATGCTCTTGATCGCCATCGCCAACAGCGCCATCGAGATGCGCTCACCGGCCGAGAGCAGCATGTCGAGCTCGCGCGGGGCCTGGATCGGCGTCACGTCGTTCGCGAGATCGAGCAGTTCGTCGGTCGTGTCGCCCATGGCGGACACCGCGACGACCACGTCGTTGCCGGCCTTGCGCGTCTCGACGATGCGCTTGGCGACCCGCTTGATGCTCTCCGCGTCGGCGACGGACGATCCGCCGAACTTCTGGACGATCAAGCTCACGTGGTCTCCCAGGGGGTGTGTACGCGGGGGTGTGCGCCTCGACCTTGGGCCGGCGGCGCCGGAATGTTCATCATACGGCGCGGTGTATGCGCCCCTCGCCATGTGACGCGGGTGCGCGGCGCGGTGGTGCGGGGCGTGGCACTGCAGGTCCCCCGTGGCGCGAGGGCGATAGCATGCCGCCATGTCGGAGCTGCTGGACACCTGGAGCGAGTTCAACGTCGCGATGGTCGGTGCGACCGCGGCGCTCGCAGGTCTGCTGATCGTCGCGATGTCGGTCAACATCAGCACGATCATGCAGTCGAAGACCATGCCCGCACGGCTCGCGGCGTCGATCGCGGCGCTCGTGCTCGCGATCGTCGTCTGCGCACTCGGATTGATCCCCGGCCAGCCGCTCGTCGTCTATGGCCTCACGATCCTGGCGGCGACGCTCGGCGCCGGCGTGTTCCAGTGGCACGTGATCAGCCTGGTGTTCCGCCAGCCCGGCGTGCCGACGAACTACCGCATCGGCCAGAGCGCGGCCGGGGTGTTCCCGATCGTGGCATTCCTGCTGGGCGGGGGGCTCGTCGTGGCCGGCCAGGGAGAGGCGGGACTCGTGGCCGCAGCAATCGGCTCGATCCTGTCGATCATCGCCGCCCTGCTCATGGCGTGGGTCGTGCTCGTCGAGCTGCTCCGCTGACGCCTCGACCCGCGTTTCCCGACGCGCAGACCACGTGGGCGTGTGGCGATGTCAGGTGCGCGGGCGGGTCATGTACCACTCGGTGAAGTGGGTCGCGCGACCGTCGGGGCCGAGCCGGATGACCCACAGGTTGTCGTAGTCCTTCTCGGCCGGGTACTCGGTGCGGCCGGTGATGATCACGAGCTCGGGGGTGTCGACCAGTAGTCGCCAGTCGAACGCCCACGTGCCCGCGTCGTCCTTCGACTCGAGCCACGAGGCGATGATGACGTCGCGGCCGCGCGCGGCCTCTGGATCGTCGGGCCGGTACTCGTAGACCGCGTCATCGGTGAACAGCGCACCGATGTCGGCCGGATCGTTCGTCTCCCATGCCCGCACGTACCCCGCGACCCACTCTGCCCCTGCGCTGGCTGCCATGCCGCCATTCCACCGGCCCCGCCGCGCCGCCGTCAACCCCGGCCGCGCGCCTGCTCAGGAAGCACGCACCCGCCTCCGGCGTGCCGGGCGCCGACACGCCGACCCCACGCCAGTTCTTCCTGAGCAAGGAACAGTCAGCTCTTCCCTTCCCGGGCACGGAACACGGCAACGGCGCACGCCGCGGCCGCCCCGGTCCGACGCGGCCAGGCCCCGGGCCCGGCCTGGCCCGCGCCCCGGCCCGCGGCGACACGGCATCGAATCACCTCCGCGCCCGCGCCTGCTCAGGAAGAACGAACCCACCGCCGGCGCGCCGAGCGCCGACACGCCGACGCCACGCCAGTTCTTCCTGAGCAAGGAGAGGTTACGGGGCCGCGGTCAGTCGGAGCGGTGGACGAACCGGGAAAGCGGCGCCGCGAACCGGGATGGTGGCGCCACCCCACGGGACGCCACCGCCCTGCGAGACCACGGCGCCACCCCGCGAGACCACCGCGCGCGACCACCGCGCCACCGCGCGAGACCACGGCGCCACCCCGCGAGACCACGGTGCCACCGCGCGAGAAAACCCCGGGAGACCACGGCGCCACCCCGCGACACCACGGCGCCACCGGATGCCGGCGGCGGGTGTTCTGCTCAGCCGACGGTGCGGCGGCCCTCGAACGCGCGGCCGAGGGTGACCTCGTCGGCGTACTCGAGGTCGCCGCCGACCGGAAGGCCGGAGGCGAGCCGGGTCACCCTGATCTCGAGCGTGGTGAGCAGTCGGCTGAGGTAGGTGGCCGTCGCCTCGCCCTCGAGGTTCGGGTCGGTCGCGATGATGACTTCGACGACGGTGCCGTCGGCGAGGCGCTGCATGAGCTGACGGATGCGCAGCTCATCGGGGCCGATGCCGTCGATCGGGCTGATCGCGCCGCCGAGCACGTGGTAGAGGCCGCGGAACTCGCGCGTACGCTCGATCGCCACGACGTCTTTCGCCTCTTCGACCACGCAGATGAGCGTGCCGTCGCGCCGGGGATCGCGGCAGATCGCGCAGGTGTTCTCTTCGGAGACGTTGCCGCAGATCTCGCAGAACCGCACCTTGGTGCGGACCTCGGAGAGGATCTCGGCGAGCCGGCTCACGTCGAAGTGCTCGGTCTGCACGATGTGGAACGCGATGCGCTGCGCGGACTTCGGGCCGATGCCGGGAAGCCGCCCGAGCTCGTCGATCAGCTCTTGGACGATGCCTTCGTACACGGATCAGCCACGCTCTCCGAAGCCGGGGGCTTCGATCTCTTCGAGGAAGGTCGCGCCGAGCACCTCGCGCACGACCGCCTCACCGTACCGCTGAATGCCGTCACCGCTGCGCTGCGGGATCGGCCGCGGCGTACGCCCGGCGCGCGCTGCCGGCGCTGCGGCGGCTTGGGCGGGCGGCGTCGCACGAGCGGCTGACGCGGTGACGGATGCCCCGGTGGAGGCCGTCGGCGTCGGCGCGCCCGAACCGCCGCGGTCTGCCGGGAACTCCGGCGCGGGTTCGGGGCCGGGGTCGAACGGCGGTTCGATATCTTCTGGCGGCGCGTCGGCGTCGTTCGGCATGTCGTCGAATGCCTCGCGCCCCGGCGGTTCGGCGACCGCCGTCGCGGTTCGCGTCACCGTCGCCGGCGCAGTGCGCGCCTCGGCCGCGGACGCCTCGCCGGCCCCGTTCGCTGCCGGATCCGTCGGGATCGCGACGGTGGCCCACGAGTCGACCGGTCCGGTCGCGGTCGGTGCGGCCGCGTTCGCCGATTCGGCGTTCGCACCCTCGCCAACCGGCCCGGTGGCGCGCCCGGTGGTGACGTTCGAATCGCGGACCGGAGCGTGCGTCGGTGCGGCTTCGGCGGAGTACGCCGACGCCCCTGCCCGTGCGGGTGCCGTCGGCGGTGCCGGTTCGCGGGCGGGTTCCGGTTCGCCGGTTCGCACTGGACCGGCCGGTGACGGAGCGGTCGACGCGCCGCCGGAACCGTTCGAACCGTGCTCGGGGCTCGGCTCGTCGCCGGGGCCGTCGCCGGGATCGCCACCCGACCCGCGGTGGCCGGGGCCCTCGGCGCGGGCGATGAACTTGACGCGGACGCCGAGCACCTCGGCGATCGAGTTGCGCAGCAGCTCGCTCACGGACTGCCCCGGGGCGCCGCCGCGGAAGCCCGCGACATCCTGCTCGCTCGGGAAGCCGAGCACGAGGATGTCGTCGTCTCGGTAGTCGCGGACCTGCGCGGTGAATGCCACCATCCACGCGCTCCGCTTCGTGCGCTGCAGCGCGGCGAGCACCTCGGGCCACGCATCGCGAACCTGCTGGAGCGTGACGGGCCCGACCGGCTTCGCGCCGGACGCCGGCTCGGCGACGGTGACCGCTTCAGCGACCGACGGCTCGCCCGTGTGCGCACTCGTCGGCGCGCCGGACTCAGCCGGCGCGCCCTCGCCCGCACGCTGAACCGCACCGCGCTCAGCGGCACCACGCTCAGCCGCACCACGCTCAGCCGCACCGCTGCGTGCTGCGCCGGCGTCGGCGGTGTTCCACTCGACCGCGCCGGCCCCGGACGGCGTGGCCGACCGATCGCGCGCTGCGGCGGCGTCCGCGGGCACACCCGCACCCCCGGCGCCGTTCGCCCGAGCGGAGCCGGCGCCCGCCTCAGGCGCTCCGCGCCCGGCCTCGGCTCTGGCCGGCGTTGCGCGGGCCGCGGGCGCCGACCGCCCGCCCGCGTCGTCGGTGCCGCCGGCGCCCGCCCCAGGCAGGGAGCCGTCGACGCCCACGCGTCGCTCGAGTCGCTCGACGCGCGCCAGCGCGCCGCGCTCGGTCTCGTCCGAGCTCGGTACGAGCACGCGCGCAAGCATGAGCTCGAGGTGCAGCCGCGGTGAGGTCGCACCCGTCATCTCGGTCAGAGTCTGGTTGACGAGATCGGCCACGCGCGAGAGCTCGGCCTGCCCGAACGCCTTCGCCTGCGCGGCCATGCGTGCGAGCTCGTCTTCGGGTACGCCGCGCAGCACCGCGGCCGCGGCTTCGGGCGACGACGCGGCGACCACGATGAGGTCACGGAGCCGCTCGAGCAGGTCTTCGACGAACCGTCGGGGATCCTGCCCGGTCTGCACGACACGGTCGGCCGCGGCGAACGCGCCCGCGGCGTCACCCGCGCCGATCGCGTCGACGACCTCGTCGAGCAGTGCGCCGTGCGTGTACCCGAGCAGCGCGACCGCACGCTCGTAGTCGATGGTCGATCCTTCGGAGCCGGCCATGAGCTGGTCGAGCAGCGACAGCGTGTCTCGCGGCGAGCCGCCGCCCGCCCGCACGACGAGGGCGAGCACGCCCGGCTGGACCTCGATGTGCTCCTCGTCGCACAGCTGCTGCACATACTCGAGCATCGGCGCGGGCGGAACGAGGCGGAATGGATAGTGGTGCGTGCGCGACCGGATGGTGCCGAGCACCTTGTCGGGCTCGGTCGTCGCGAAGATGAACTTCACATGCTCGGGCGGCTCTTCGACCAGCTTCAGCAGCGCGTTGAACCCCTGCGGCGTCACCATGTGCGCCTCGTCGAGGATGAAGATCTTGTAGCGATCGCGCGCGGGCGCGAACACCGCCCGCTCGCGCAGGTCACGCGCGTCGTCGACGCCGTTGTGGCTCGCCGCGTCGATCTCGACCACGTCGAGCGAGCCGCCGCCGCCGCGCGAGAGCTCGACGCAGCTCGGGCACGTGCCGCACGGGGTGTCGGTCGGCCCTTCGGCGCAGTTGAGGCAGCGCGCGAGGATGCGCGCCGAGGTCGTCTTGCCGCAGCCGCGCGGGCCGCTGAACAGATACGCGTGATTCACCCGGTCGGTGCGCAGTGCCGTCATCAGCGGCTCGGTGACCTGGGATTGACCGATCATCTCGGCGAAGTTCTCAGGCCGGTAGCGGCGATACAGGGCGGTGACCACGCGTCAATGCTAGACGCCCCCACCCACAGGATCACCCGGCAGAGGACTACCATGCGAGAACGCGACGGATGCCACGTGCCGATGCCGCGCGACGGCGCCGACGGAAGGAGGCGGCGATGACCAGGTCGTTCACCCCGGAACGCATCGCCAAGTTCGAGCTCGCCCTGCTCGCCGAGCGACGCGAAGCCGAGAACCGGCTCGCCGAGCACCGCGAGGGCATGGCCGAGGTCCGGGTCGCGAGATCCGACGCGAACGCCGACGACGAGCACGACCCCGAGGGCCCGACGATGACCCAGGAATGGTCGCAGCGCACGGCGGTGCTCGCCGACGCCGAGTCCGAGCTCGCCGAGGTGCTCCGCGCCCTCGACCGGCTCGCCGACGGCACCTACGGCGTCTGCGCGCGCTGCGGCAAACCCATCATGGTCGCCCGGCTCGAGGCCCGCCCCACCGCGACGCTCTGCATCGACTGCGCCCGCCTCGTGCGCTGACGCACGAGGCCGGGCCGGGGTTCGATCTGTTCCGCGAGGACGTCAGCCGGCCTGCGGCCCGACCGCCGCGACGGTCTGGCGGGCGATCTCGAGCTCCTCGTCCGTGGGCACGACGAGCACCGCCGTGCGGGAGGCATCCGTCGAGATGCGCCGGGCGCCCGGCGCGCGCAGCCGATTGAGCTCGGGGGCGAGCTCGACCCCGAAGCCCTCGAGCCCCGCGAGCGACCACTCGCGCACGAGCGCCGCGTTCTCGCCGACGCCCGCCGTGAACACGATCGCGTCGACGCGGCCGAGCTGCGCCGCATACGCGCCCACGTATGAACGCACGCGGTGCGTGTAGACCTCGAGCGCCAGCGTGGCATCCGGATCGCCCGACTCGGCCGCCTCGACCAGGTCGCGCATGTCGGCGTGGCCACCCAGGCCGAGGATGCCGCTGCGGGAGTTCAGCAGGCGGTCGACCTCGCCGACCGACAGGTCGGCGCGCCGCTGCAGGTGCAGCAGGATCGCCGGGTCGAGATCGCCGGACCGGGTGCCCATGACGAGCCCCTCGAGCGGCGTCATGCCCATGCTCGTCTCGACCGACCGGCCGCCCGAGACGGCACAGGCGGATGCCCCGTTGCCGAGGTGCAGCACGATCATGCGCAGTTCCGCGGCGGGTCGGCCGAGGTACTCGGCGGCCGCACGCGACACGTACTGATGACTCGTGCCGTGGAACCCGTAGCGCCGGATGCGGTGCTTCGCGGCGACCTCACGGTCGATCGCGTAGGTGTATGCCGCCGGGGGCATGGTCTGGTGGAACGCCGTGTCGAAGACCGCGACGTGCGGCACATCCGGGAAGGCGCGCTGAGCCGCATCGATGCCCGCGAGGTTCGCCGGGTTGTGCAGCGGCGCGAGCGCCGAGAGCTCGTCGATGTTGATTTTCACGAGGTCGGTGATGATCGTCGGTTCGAAGAACCGGGCGCCGCCCTGCACGACCCGGTGCCCGACCGCGACCGGCGCGTGCGACGCGAGCGACGGACCGTGGGCGGCGAACGCCTCGAGCATGACGTCGAACGCGGCGAAGTGATCCGGTGCGTCGACCTCGAGGTCCCACGAGGCGCCCTCGCCGCCGTCCGCGGTCGCATCCGTGTGCCGCGCACGGCCACCCGTGCCGCCGATGCGCTCGACGAGTCCGCTCGCGAGCGTGCGCGAGGTGTCGACCTCGATGAGCTGGTACTTGAACGAACTCGAGCCCGAGTTCACGACCAGCACCACGCTCACGCCGGCTCCTCGACGACCGGCAGCGCCTCGACGGCCTGCACGCTCTCCGCGGCCTGGATGGCGGTGATCGCGACGGTGTTCACGATGTCCTGCACGAGCGCGCCCCGCGAGAGGTCGTTGACCGGCTTGCGCAGGCCCTGCAGCACCGGCCCGATCGCGACGGCGCCGGCCGAGCGCTGCACCGCCTTGTACGTGTTGTTGCCGGTGTTGAGGTCGGGGAAGATGAAGACCGTCGCCCGCCCCGCGACATCCGATTGCGGAAGCTTGGTGCGCGCGACGGCCGCATCGGCCGCCGCGTCGTACTGGATCGGCCCCTCGACCGCGAGCTCGGGTGCGCGCTCGCGCACGAGCGCCGTAGCCTGCCGCACCTTGTCGACGTCGGCGCCCGACCCCGACTCCCCCGTCGAGTAGGAGAGCATGGCGACCCGCGGCTCGATGCCGAACTGCGCCGCCGTCTGCGCGGAGGAGATCGCGATGTCGGCGAGCTGCTCGGCGGTCGGGTCGGGCACGATCGCGCAGTCGCCGTACACGAGCACGCGATCGGCGAGCGCCATGAGGAACACGCTCGACACGACCTCGACGCCGGGACGCGTCTTGATGATCTCGAACGACGGCCGGATCGTGTGCGCCGTCGTATGCGCCGCACCGGACACCATGCCGTCGGCGAGCCCGAGCTCGACCATCATCGTGCCGAAGTACGACACGTCCTGCACCCGCTCGCGGGCCTGCTCGAGCGTGACGCCCTTGTGCGCACGGCGCTTGCGGTACTCCTCGGCGAACTTGTACGACATCACGGGGTCGTGGCTGGAGATGACCGTCGCCTTCGACAGGTCGAGGCCGAGCCCGATCGCGCGCGAGCGGATCTCGATCTCTTCACCCAGGATCGTGAGGTCGGCGACCTCACGTGCGAGCAGCGTCGCCGCCGCGCGCAGGATGCGGTCGTCGTAGCCCTCGGGGAGCACGATGTGCTTTCGGGCGCTGCGCGCCCGCTCGAGCAACTGGTACTCGAACATGATCGGCGTGATCACGTCGGGCCGCGCGACGTCGAGCAGATCGAGGAGCCGTTGCGCGTCGATGTGCTGCTCGAAGAGCGCGAGCGCGGTGTCGCGCTTGCGCTGCGACTCGGCCGCGAGCCGACCGCGCGCCTGCGTGATCGCGACCGCGGTCGCGTAGCTGCTGAGTTCCGTGCGAATGATCGGCAGCTGCGCGCGGAGCCCCTCGATGAGCCGTTCGACCGTCTCGGAGAGCGGGAACCCGCCGACGAGCACGATGCCCGAGATCGACGGGAACGTCGCGGACGCGTGCGCGGTGAGGACGCCGAGCAGCACCTCGCTGCGATCGCCGGGCACCACGACGACGGCGCCCTCGATGAGCCGGGCGAGGACGTTCTCCATGCCCATCGCGGCGATCACGACCGCGAGCGCCTCACGGTTCAGCAGCTCGCTGTCGCCCGACAGCAGCTCGCCGTCGACCGCATGCATGATCGTGCGCATCGAGGGCGCGACGAGATAGCGGTCCTCGGGGATCGCCCACACGTGCACGCCGTCGGCCGTCACCGTGCGTGACGTGGCGACCTCGGTGCGGGCGGCGTGCGAGACCGCGTCGACGATCTCGTCGAGCCGCTCGGGGTCGGCGCGGTTGGCGACGATGCCGAGCAGGGTCGCGTGCTCGCGCGTGAGCTCGTCGACGGCGAGCTCGGCGAGCTGTGCCATCTCGTCGGGCGTGCGTGCGACCTCATCGCCGAGCTGCTCGGAGTGGCCGCGCCCTTCGGGCGCCCGCCCGCCGAGCACCAGGAGCACGGGCACGCCCAGGTTGGCCGCGATGCGCGCGTTGAACCACAGCTCGGTGGGGCTGCCGACGTCGGTGTAGTCGGTGCCGACGATCACGACCGCGTCGCAGCGCGCCTCGATCGCCTTGAAGCGGCGCACGATGGTCGCGAGCGCGCCCTCGGGGTCGGCATGCACGTCGTCGTAGCCGACGCCCACCGCCTCTTCGTAGTCGATCTGCACGACCGCTTCGTGGGCGAGCAGCAGATCGAGCACGTAGTCGCGTTCGTCGGTGGATCGGGCGACGGGGCGGAAGACGCCGACCCGGGTCACGCGTCTCGTCAGGGTCTCGAGCACGCCGAGTGCGACGGTCGATTTCCCGGTGTTGCCCTCAGCGGAGCAGAGGTAGATGCTGTGCGCCACGCGTTCCACCCTATTGGCGGGGGCCAGGGCGACGATGGGAATCCCCGGGGAATGGAAAGACCCCTCACGCACCCGCCAGAGCCTGGTTACCCTTGCTTCGTTTCCGACCTAGGGGAGTTGGCCTGGGTGGCGCCACGTGAGGGGCCGTCGTCCAGTGTACCCGCCCGTGCGGGCCATCTTCGAATCGGCGCGGACCTGCGCGTGAACGAATCGCCCGCCGCGGTCCGGTAGCATGTCCTGAGGTCACCGCGTGTGCGAGCACGTGCTGTCCGCCCGGAGGATTCGCCTAGTGGCCTATGGCGCACGCTTGGAAAGCGTGTTGGGTGAAAGCCCTCGGGGGTTCGAATCCCCCATCCTCCGCCATTGTCCTGAGTCGCGACATCGTTGACAAACGGTGTCGCGGCTCGGGATTTTTTTGTGGGTTCAAGTGTGTGCTCGGCTCTGGGTCTTGGGTGGGCTGGGGTGCGGGTTCATCGTCGTGGTGGCTGGTAGTCGCTGCTGGGATCGATGGTGTGTTCGGCGATGATCTCGCCGGTGTCGGCGTTTGAGGTTGTGACGTGGGCGTCGTGGATGAGCATGAGGACGTTGGTCCCGATGTGGGCGCGACCGATGCCGAGGTGTAGGCCGTTGGCATGCAGAATTCGACGGATTGTGGACGTCGATGGGGCGAGAATGCCTTCTTGCTCGAGATGCCAGCCGATCGTGACCGGGCCCGCGTCGGCACCGTCGGCGGTCAGCTCGTGGCGGAGCTGGATGATGCGGGCCCGCACCGGCTCCGGGGTGGTCACCGGTCGCCGCTTCGGTGCCCTGGACTGGGTGCCGACCGCGTCGGGTCCGCCGCGCTGGTAGCGGCTGACGAGAGTATGGACCCATTGCCGGGTCACACCGAACCGGGCGGCGGCCTGCGCGTGGGTCAGGCCCTGCTCGGTGACCGCGCGCACGATCACGAGGTTCTTGTTCTTGCGGCTCATGGCCGCTCATGCTTCCGCCGTCGCAGCTGTCAACGATGTCGCGACTCACCGGTCAACGATCACCCCACCCGGTTCGTCAACGATGCCCCGACTCACCGGTCAACGATCACACGGAAAACCGCCGGCCACCGCTGTCAACGATGTCGTGAGCTCAGACACCCCATCCTCCGCCGTGTGATGTCTCGCGACATGTGTCTCATGTGTCGCGAGACATCTGTCATTTCTGGGGCCAGCGGCGTCGAAGCGGATGACGGTGGGTTGTGATCGTCTGCGATGGCGAGGACGCGTATTCCGACGGATCGGACGACCGAGGCCCCGATTCGGTAGAATTTGCCTCATGATTTCCGACCGGATCTCGGCTGACCCATCGCGTATGGCGGGCGCGCCCACCGTGCGAGATACGCGCGTCACTGTTTCGGCTGTGCTCGGCCAACTCGCCGCGGGGCGAACAATGGAGCAACTGCTCGCGGACTACCCGTATCTGGAGCGCGATGATGTGCTCGCGGTTCTCGCCTTCGCCGCGGAGAACGTGCAGCGCGAGCTGCCCTTCGTAGCCGCATGAAGCTCCTGGTCGACGCGAACCTCTCGCCGACCGTTGCCAACGAACTCCGCGCCGGCGGATTTCATGCGACCCACGTTGGAGACGTGGGGCTGCTCACCGCGCCGGACATCGAAATCTCGGCGTTCGCTGTCAGTATTGGTGCCACCGTCGTTTCAGCGGACAGCGATTTCGCGACACTGCTCGCTCTCAGCGGCGCGATCGCGCCGTCGTTGCTGCTCTTGCGGTCGTCAGATCACCTGGCACCGTCGGAGCAGGCGGCCTTGTTGCTCGCAAATCTGCCCTCGGTGATCGAGGATCTTGAGAACGGCGCGGTCGCGTCGATCGGTCGCGGCCACATCCGCGTCAGGCCACTGCCCGTGAAGTAGCTACGCCCTGGCTACCGGTATCGCACGACCGATTCCCGGATGGCGTCCGCATGCTCATAGATCTGGTCGAGCGATTCGAGCGGATGTCTCGTTTCGACCTTGTCCGCGTCGAGCAACCCGAGGTACTTCTGGCGGGCGTTGAAATGCAGGCGGGCGATCGGCTTTCGGTTGTTGTCATCGAGAAGGACGGCGAAATAGCTCTTCGCATCGCGATGGGTGATGCGCTGCGGCTTGGTCTCGCCGCAGGCAATTGCCTTCACGATCTGATAGCCCTCGAGTTCCACCAGCGTGGTCTCGATTTCCGTGTCTCGGTCGAGATCGCTCTCCGCGGCCGCTTCGCTCGTCACCACCGACGCGTCCTCCATCGGCCGCACTCCTGCGCCAGCTCCAAGCGCCGTCTTGAGGCGGTCGTTCACGCTTTCCGTGAGGAACTGACGCGAGGCTTTCTCGACCAGCCCGGTGAACTGCTCCCGCACGCGCTGCGTAAACGAGCCTTCATATACCCGGGTCGTGAAGAACTTAACCCATTCGTCGCTGGGCGAGCGGAACTGCGATGCGATCTCACGCTTGAGTGCACCGACATACTTGAGCTCTTCGGCCGCATTGATGATCGATTCCAGGTCGAAGCTGTCTTTGCTCAGCTTCTGGACTTCGGGAAGCAACGTCTCGTCGATGTCGAGGAGATCGAGCACGAGGAAGGGCTTCGAGTCCATTCGGTTCGGTGCGTCGAGATCCGTGAAGAACTGCCAGACCGCGCCGTTCGTCAGGGCCGCTATTCGCGCGTTGGTCGTTGAGAAGTATCGAAACAGCTGCGACGCGTGCTCCACCTTCGGAACGCCGGTCGAGGCCTTGCACTCGATCAGGATCTGCACTTCGCCGTCACGCATGATCGCGTAGTCGACCTTCTCGCCTTTCTTAATCCCGACATCTGCGGTGAATTCAGGGACGACCTCCAGCGGGTCGAACACGTCGTACCCGAGGATCGTCGAGATGAACGGCATGACGAACGCATTCTTCGTCGCCTCTTCAGTACCGATCGCGGACGCTTGGTTGCTGACCTTCGTTGCGAGCGCAGTAAATCGATCCTCGAACTCCATCGTTCCCTCTCAGCATCCGGACACGAAACACTCAATTCGAGTGAGACTATCGACGGATTTCCTGGCGGATCGGGATCTTCACACCCCCAGAATGCGGGTCTTCCGGCGCTGTCCCCCTTAATGCCGAATAGCGCTGAACCCCGATGCATCCGCATGATGAGAGGGATGTCAGGGGTGGCGATGCAAGGCGGAAATTGGGGTGCGACGGGTTCCGTCGACCTCTCGGCGACCGAAGACGGCGACGACGGACTCAAGGTCATGACGCTTCGGCCCCGCCGTTCGCTGTTCCGGCGGTTCGCGCTGCAGTCCGCCATCGTGGCTTTGCCGCTGATCGGCATCGCGATGTGGTCCGAGCAGCAGTTCAATCCCGGCACGAGGTGGGCGCTCGCCTGGTCAGTACTGGTCGTCGCGGTACTGGCCGTGTACGTCGTCGTCCGTTACCGCCGCACCGAGATCTCGGTGAGCCCGTACGGACTCGTCGAGCGTGGATTCTTCGGCGGCCTCAACTCCGTCGCAGCCCGCGACGTCGTGTCGATCGTCAGACTGCACACCTACCGGCGCGCAAGCGATGAGACCACCCCGCAGCTGTTCCTCGTCGGCCGCGACGGCCGATGCCTGCTGCGCATGCGCGGCGCATTCTGGGACGACGAGGCCATGGACGCCGTGTCGGCCTCCCTCGGCGTCGAGGAGATCGTCAGGCCCGCGCCGATCACGGTCAGCGAGCTCCGGGCCAGCGACCCCAAACTCCTGTACTGGTTCGAACAGGGCCTGCTCCGCCGCCCGGCCAAGACGTCGAAGGCCGCCTGACCTCACCCCGTGCGAGCCGGCGGAATGCCCCGGGTAACTCGTACCGTGCCGCGCTGACGAACTGAACCGCGCTGCCGCACTCGACCCTCCTGCCGCGCGGCTCAGTGCGTCGCGATGCCCAGCAGCGGAGCATCCGGCCGGCTCGACGGCAGCTCGTGGAAGCCGAGCCGCTCGTAGAACGCCCGCGCACCCAGGTTCGCGGGGTCCATGCCGAGGTGCACCCGCGGGACGCCGCGTGCCGCGAGCGCGTCGAGCAGGGTCGCGATCAGCCGCCGGCCCCATCCGTGCCCCTGCAGCTCGGGCCGCAGATCGATGTGCAGATGTGCGGGGTACGCATCGAGCTCGGCGATGCGCATGCGCTCCGGGTCGCCGCCGTCCGCGACCAGTTGCGCCTCGGTGTACGCGGGGTCAGCGCCGGTCGGCGCGCCCGGTGACGGATGCCTCGCCCGGAACCCGGGCGCCCACTCACGCGCGTACCAGTCGATGAAGGCGGCCGTGTCGGCGATGCCGAGTACGTAGCCGAACACGCGCCCCGCGGCCCCCTCCCCCGGGCGGTCGCGTTCGGCGACGACGAATGCCAGGTCCGGCGCATACTCGACGTACGGCAACGCGAACACCTCGGGCATGAGCGCGTCGTCCGAGTACACCCCGGTCGCGTCGCCGCCACCGGCCGCGGTGATGAGGCAGATCTCCGCGATCTGCGGGCGGTCGCACGGCCGGTACGGCCTGATCTCCAGCGCGGCCGGCACGCCGGACCGCCCCGACGGCGTCGGCACCGCCTCGGTCACCGGCGACGCCTGGTGCCGAAGATGCCCTCGACCACGCCGGTGAGCATGTCACGCGCAGCCTTCGACCCGAGCACCTGTTCGAGCATCGACCCCGAGCCGCCGCCCTTCGCCGCGCCGGTCGAGCGGCTCCGCGAACCCGAGCGCGACGTCCCGCCCGTGCGCTTCATGATCCGGTCGTACTCGGCCTGCGCCTGTTTGGCCGCCTTCGCCTCCTGCGCCCGCATCGCCTCCTGCTGCTTCGCGTACTCGGCGTCAGCTCTCGCGCGCGCCGCGGCCTCGTCGGCCGCCTGCGCCGCCTCGGCGGCCGCGTTCATGCGTGCCGTCAGCAGCTCATGCGCCGATTCCCGGTCGACGGCCGCCCCGTACTTCGCCTGCAGCGGTGACGCCGCGACGACGGCGTCGATCGAGGCATCCGGAGCCGGCGCCATGCTGCCCTGAGGCGCCCGCAGCCGGGTCCACGCGACCGGGCTCGGCGCGCCCTTCTCGTTCATCACCGTGACGACCGCCTCGCCCGTGCCGAGCGAGGTGAGCACCTGCTCGAGGTCGTACGCCGACGTCGGGTAGGTCGACACCGTCGCGCGCAGCGCCTTCGCGTCGTCGGGGGTGAACGCGCGCAGCTGGTGCTGCACGCGCGAGCCGAGCTGGGCGAGCACGTCGGCCGGCAGGTCCTTCGGGGTCTGCGTCACGAAGAACACGCCGACCCCCTTCGAGCGGATGAGCCGCACGGTCTGCACGACCTGCGTGAGGAAGTCCTTCGACGCGTCGGCGAACAGCAGGTGCGCCTCGTCGAAGAAGAACACGAGCTTGGGCCGGTCGAGGTCGCCGACCTCGGGCAGGTCGTTGAAGAGGTCGGCGAGCAGCCACATGAGGAACGTCGAGTACAGCGCCGGCTGGTCAGCCACGCCCGGCACCTCGAGCAGGCTCACGACGCCGTGCCCGTCGGACGCGACGCGCAGGAACTCGGCCGTGTCGATCTCGGGCTCGCCGAAGAAGGCGTCGGCGCCGGCCTCGGCGAACACGACGAGCTCGCGCAGGATGACGCCGACGGTCGCCTTCGACAGGCCGCCGATGCCATCGAGCTCGCCCTTGCCCTCGTCGCTCGTGAGGTACTGCAGCACGGAGCGCAGGTCGGCGAGATCGAGCAGCGCGAGCCCCTGCGACTCGGCGTAGTGGAACACGAGCGCGAGGCTGGACTCCTGCGTGTCGTTGAGCCCGAGGACCTTGCTGAGCAGCAGCGGCCCGAACCCCGCGACGGTCGCCCGGATCGGCACGCCTCGCCCGCGGCCGCCGAGCGAGAAGAACTCGACCGGGAAGCTCGCGGGCGTCCACGTCTGCCCGATGCCCGCCGTGCGGCCCAGCAGCTTCTCACTCGACGCGCCCGGCTCGGCGATACCCGACAGGTCGCCCTTGATGTCGGCCGCGAAGACGGCGACGCCGGCCGCGGAGAGCTGCTCGGCGAGCAGCTGCAAGGTGCGCGTCTTGCCGGTGCCCGTCGCGCCCGCGACGAGTCCGTGCCGGTTCGTCATCGCGATCGGGATGCGCACGGGCACGCCCGGCAGCGGGTCGCCGTTGACGAGCGCGCCGAGTTCGAGCGCCGGGCCGTCAAAGAGGTACCCCGCCCGGATCGCGTCGACCGCGCCCTGGTCGAGCGGGCCGGGCGTCGCGGTCGAATCGCCCGGCACCGGCGCATCGAGCGAGACGGTCGCCTGGCCGGGCGCGGATGCCTCGGGCTGGACGGATGCCTCGGGCTGGACGGATGCCTCGGGCTGGACGGATGACTGGCGCGGGGCGGATGCCTCGGGCTGGACGGATGACTGGCGCGGGGCGGACGCCCCGGGCTGCGCTGACGCCTCAGGCTGAGCGGATTCCTCGGGCTCGGCGGCGGCCGAGGCATCCGCTGCGCTCGACTGAGCCGCCCCGTGCTCAGCAGCGACCTGCGCGTCGAGTGCGGCCTGCGCGAGCGCCGCCGCAGCTTCGGCCTTGCGGATGGCTTCTTGAGCCTGCACCTGCAGCGCTTCAGCCGCGGCTGCCGCCGCCTCCGCCGCCGCCTTCGCCTGCTGGACCGCGTCGTCAGACATGCGCCGATCCTATCCACGTGCCTGTTCCCACGGCAGGGCGCTGCCACGACCGCCGCGCGGGCCGCCCTACCCACCGCGACGCGTTGGAGGTCGAATTGCGTGTTGGAGGTCGCGCAGGACCGACCTCCAACGCGGAATTCGAACTCCAACGTGATGGCCGGGCGGTCGGGAGGCCGTCACAGCGTGTCAGTCCAGCGAGTGCAGGCCGACCTCGGACGCCTTGACCGCGAGCCAGACGCGGTCGCCCTCGCGGAGGCCGAGGTCGGCGAGCGCGGCGGCAGTGACCTCGGCCGCGAGGGGCGGCGCGGCGAATCGGAGACGTGCACCGCCTGGGGCGGGTTCGATCGTCACGATGCGGTCGCTCCAGATGTTGCGCAGGCTCGTCCCCTCGGGGCGGCTCGTCGCGACGATGACCGATGAGGGGCGGAACACGGCCGCGGCTCGCACCCCATCGACGAGCGGCATGGAGCGGGAGTCGGGAGGCACCGCGTCGGCCCCACCACCCGCACCGGCACCGCCACCGGCACCGGCACCGCCCGACGTCTCGTCGGGCAGCGACCCACCGGGCACCACCCCGATCGGGATCGCCGCTCGGTCGGCCGCAGGACCCGCGGCGCCCGCGAACGCGTGCTCCCCCACCACGATCTGTCCGTCTCTGGCGACGCCGACGATGAGGTTCACCCCGGCGAGCGCCGCGACGAACGGGGTGCGTGGAGCCTGCAGCACCCGCGCGGTCGGGCCGGTCTCGACGATGCGGCCGCGGTCGACCACGGCGATGCGGTCAGCGAGCCCGACGGCATCGAGCACCTCGTGGCTGACGAGCACGGCCGACGTTCCGGTCGCGCGCAACTGCTCGCGCAGCAGTCGCCGGATCCCGGGAGCGACCTCGACGTCGAGCGAGGCGAGCGGTTCGTCGAGCAGGAGCACCGCGGGGCGTGCGGCGAGCGCCCGAGCGATCGCGACGCGCTGCTGCTGCCCGCCCGAGAGCTCCCGCGGGCGCCGGTCACCGAGGCCGGCGAGGCCGACTCGGGCGAGCCACGCGTCGGCCTGCGAACGGGCGCGAGCCCGAGGCATCCGCTCACCGTATCGACCGAATGCCGGACCGAACGCGACATTGTCACGCGCGCTGAGATGCGGGAACAGTCTCGGATCCTGGCCGAGCAGCCCGATCCCTCGCCGGGCGGTCGGCACGCTGAGCCCCCGCGAGGCGTGACCGCGACGGCCGGCCCGCGAACGGTCGCTTGTCTTGGCGGCGTCGTCCGTGCGCTTGCCGGGGATACGCACGTGCTCGCTCGCGCCGCGTGCGCTCTCGCCACCCGCGTCGCCCGCGCCGGCCGCGCGGAAGAGGGCTCGGCCGTCGAGCTCGAGGTGCCCACCGGTCGGAAGGAGCAGACCGGCGAGGCATTCGAGCAGGGTGGACTTCCCGGCACCGTTCGGCCCGAGCACGGCAAGCACCTCACCGGGTTCGAGCGACAGCACGAACTCGAACTCGAGGCTGCCGCGGCGGCCGTGAAGGTGCGCGTCGAGGCGCCCGGCTGCCGCAGCGGACCGGCCAAGGCTGCGCGGCTCACCGGCGACGCCGCTCACCGGCTCGCCCCCGGTCGCCAGCCGCGGAGCAGCACGAGGATCGCGAGCGCAGCGGCGAGCAGCATGAGCGACAGCGCGACGGCCTCACCCTGGCTCACGCCGGCCCCGTTGAAGGCGGTGTAGATCGCGAGCGGCATGGTGCGCGTCGTACCGGCGGCATTGCCCGCGAAGAGCGCCGTCGCGCCGAACTCGCCCATCGCCCGCGCGAAACAGAGCACGGTGCCGGCGACGAGTCCGGGTACGGCGAGGGGCAGCGTGATGCGGAAGAACACCGTCATCGGGCCCGCGCCGAGGGTCGCGGCGACGCGCTCCTCGGCGGTGCCCGTCGCGCGAAGCGCGCCCTCCACCGCGAGGACCAGGAACGGCAGCGCGACGAAGCACTGCGCGATCACGACGGCGGCGGTCGTGAACGGCAGACGGATGCCCCAGGCCTCGAGCGTTCCGCCGAGCAGGCCCGTTCGGCCGAACAGGGACAGTAGTGCGATGCCGCCGACCATGGGCGGCAGCACGAGCGGGACGGTCACGAGCGCGCGCAGTACGCCCGCGAGTCGTGCGGACGCGCGGGCCAGCACGAGCGCGAGCGGCACGCCGATGGCGAGGCACACCGCGGTCGCGGCGGAGGCCGTGAGGAGGGAGAGGCGCAGCGCGGCGAGCGCTTCCGGCGACGTGAGGTCGGCGGGCAACGTCGCCCAATCGACGCGGGCGATGAGCCCGGCAAGCGGCAGCACGAGCAGGGCGATCCCGGCGATCGCGGGAATCCAGAACAGTGCGGGGATCGAGGCCGCGGGCCGGGCGCTCTCGGTCCGGGCGCTCTCGGTCCGCGGCGCGCGGCCCCGCTCGCGCGGCCGCCGGCCGGTCATGGTCGGCACGCCGGTCGCCTCGCCCTCGGCGGCCGCCTCGTCGTCGGTCGAGTCGCGACCGCCAGCGAGCACATCGAGACCCGGCGACCCGACCCTGAGGACCGGCTCCCGGGTCTCGATACGCGTGCTCCTTCGGCGCTCGCTCCTCGACCAGCGACGGATGCACCGGGCGCACCGGCCGGGGCGGACGAGCCGGTCATGGCCCCGAGAACCCGAACTCGGCCAGCACCGCCTGGCCCTCCGCGCCGAGCACGAACCTGACGAAGGCGTCGGCGGCCTCGGGGTCGGCCGCGGTGCCGACCGGGGCGATCGGGTACCGGTTGACGACCGCGGGCACAGACGACGTGTCGATCTCTTCGACGGTGCCGTCGGCGCGCACGAGATCGCTGCGGTAGACCACGCCCGCGTCGGCCTCGCCCAGCTGCAGCTTCGTGAGCACGGCGGTCACGTTCTGCTCCTCGCTCACCGGGGTGACGTCGACGCCAGCGGCGGTCAGCAGGTCGTCGGCCGCGCGCCCGCAGGGCACCTCGGGAGCGCACACGATGAAGCGCACGCCGGGTGAGGCGACCGCCGCGAGATCGGCGATGCCTGCGGGATTCCCCGCCGGGACCGCGAGCACCGCGGCGTTCTGGGCGAAGATCTGCGGCGACGCCGCGAGGAGTCCCTCGTCGGCGACGGCCGCCATGGTGACCTCATCGGCGGTCGCGAACACGTCGGCTGGCGCGCCCTCGACGATCTGGGTCGCGAGCACGCTCGACGCATCGGCCACGATCGGTGCGACGTCGATCGACGGATACACCGCTTCGAACCGGGTCGCGAGCTCCTCGAACGCGTCCGTGAGCGAGGCCGCGGCGTACACGGTGAGCGTGGTGGTGGGCGCGGCATTCGACGAGACATCCGCGTCGTTCTGGCCGCCGTTGCCGCCGCCCGGAACGCACGCCGTGAGCGCGAGCGCCGCGAGCGCGGCGAGGCCCGCGAGGCTGACCGCGCGGCCTGAACCGCCGCGGAGGCGCATCCGATCGTGTCCCGTCGCCGGGAGGATTCTTGGAGCGCTTCGGATCATGCGCGTGCCCCGGGGGTTTCGACGATCACCGTGGTGGCCTTCACGACGGCGACGGCGAGCGAACCGACCTCGAGCGCGAGGTCGTCGACAGCCTCAGCCGACATGAGCGAGACCACGCGGTGCGGGCCGGCCTGGATGTCGACCTGCGCCATGATGCCGTCGCGCTGCACGCGCGTGACGAGCCCGACGAAGCGATTGCGCGCGCTGCGAGCGACGCTCGAGGGGTCCTCGGCGGCGTCGGCGAGCTCGACGGAGCGCCGGGCGGCGTCCGCGCCGTCGACGACGAGCCGACCGCTCTCGTCGTGTGTGGCGGCCAGCGATCCGCCGTCGATCCAGCGACGCACGGTGTCGTCGCTCACGCCGAGGAGGCGCGCGATCTCTGAGATCCGATACTGCGGCATGGATTGCAGCATAGCGCCGCATCTGCGGAGATGTGAGGCATCCGTCGTCGGAATCGAACCCGCGTGATGCTCCCGCGCCCGCGCCGAGCCCGCGTCCGACCCCAGTCCGCGCCAGCCCGTGCCCGGCCCAGCCCACGCCCGGCCCAGCCCACGCCCGCGGCCGCGGCCGCGCCCGCGGCCGCGCCGTTCCCGCACACACCCCTCCCCCTTGCTCAGGAAGATCCGGGCGACACGCCGCTCCGGAGACCCCGACACGCCGGGAACGCGTCCGTTCTTCCTGAGCACGGCGGAGGACGAGCGCGACGGCCGGGCCCCCGCGGGGGCGACAGAGCCGGCGAACCGGGGCCGGAGCCGGTGAAACGGGGCGCGCACACGCCCGTGCACGGCCTGGGCTGCGCGAGGCGACGCGAGGTCAGCAGCACGCGCACCCGTGCGGGGCTAGCGTGGGAGCATGAGTCTTCCGCCCCTCGTGACGCCCGCCGCGGCGCTGCCCGAGACCGAGCGCGGGCGCACCGACCGGCAGCGACGCCTGCCCGAGATCGGCGACCTCGGCCAGCGCCGCCTCGCGGCCGCACGCGTCGTCGTCCTGGGCGCCGGAGGCTTGGGTGCCCCGGCCCTCACCTATCTCGCCGCGGCCGGCGTCGGCACCATCGGCATCGTCGACGACGACGTGGTCGAGCTGTCCAACCTGCATCGGCAGCCCGTGCACGGGACCGCCGACCTCGGCCGGCCGAAGGTCGACAGTGCCGCCGAGGCCCTCGCCGCGCTCGCGCCGGACGCGGTCGTGCGTCGCCACCCGGTGCGCCTCGCCCCGGACAACGCCGCCGAGATCCTCGCCGGCTACGACCTCGTCGTCGACGGCACCGACACGTTCGAGACCCGCTATCTCGTCGACGACGTATGTGCCGAACTCGGGCTGCCGCTCGTCTGGGCAACGGTGCTGCGGTTCGACGCGCAGCTCTCGGTCTTCTGGGCGACGCCGCCGGTCGGCGAAGGGGTGCGCCTGCGCACGCTGTTCCCGACGCCGCCAGCGCAGGGCGAGGTGCCCTCGTGCGCCGAGGCCGGTGTGCTCGGCGCGCTCTGCGGACAGGTCGGCGCGATGATGGCGCAGGAGGCGGTGAAGCTCATCACGGGCATCGGCGAGCCGCTGCTCGGCCGTGTCCTCGTGATCGACGCGCTCCGCGCGCGCCAGCGCGAGATCCCGCTGCGCGCCGACGCGCCTGCTGCGTCGGATGCCTCGCGCGCAACGGATGCCTCGGACGCGACGGATGCCTCGGACTGGTCGGATGCCTCGGACTGGCCGGATGCCTCGGCAGCGGCCGACCCGCGTGCGACGCCCGACCGTCCTGGGTCGGACCGCATGCGCCGCCCGCTGCGCCACTTCGGCAGCGCTGCGCCATCTCAGCTGGCGCAACCCCGCAGAACTGGCGCAACGGCGACGCACGAGCCTGGCACCGAGCAGGACGCGGACGAGCCGGGCGACCTCGCCGGCCACGCAGACACCGACGACCATACGACGGCTCCGCGCCACTTCGGCAGCCCTGCGCCATCACAGCTGGCACAACCCCGCAGAACTGGCGCAACGGCGACGCACGAGCCTGGCACCGAGCAGGACGCGGACGAGCCGGGCGCGAACGCTGATCCCGCCGCGGCGATCTCGTGGATCGACGTCGTGACGCTGCGGGAGCGGCTCCGCCGCCGGCAAGCCGGGACCGACCGGTTCACGCTGGTCGACGTGCGTGAGCCGGACGAATACGGGGCCGGCGCGATCCCGGGTTCGGTGCTGCTCCCGCTCGGCGAGGTGCTGCGCGACCCGGCCGGCGTCCGCGCCGAACTCGCGGCAGCGGGCGCGGCCGACGCCGACACCGACGCCGACGCCGCGATCGTCGTGCACTGCCAGACCGACCGCCGGTCGGAGCGTGCCGCCCTCGCCCTCGCCCGTATCGGCGAGCCGGTCACCGTGGTCCGGGGCGGCTACCTCGCCTGGTCCGACCTGGAGCCCGTCGCCGCGGATCCCGCGGGCATCAGCGAAGCGGAACCCTCATGACCAGCGCACCGATCGAGGTCGAAGCCCACCTCGCCGAGGTCCTCGCCGCGGTGCGGCCGCTCGCGCCGGTGCGCGTTCCGCTGGCGAACGCGCTCGGCCGCGTGCTCGCGGCCGATGTCGTCGCCGACACACGGGTCCCCGCGGTCGACAACTCCTCGATGGACGGCTACGCCGTCCGCCGGGCCGACGTCGCCGAAGCGTCCGCACACGCCCCGGCCGACCTCCTCGTCGTCGCCGAGGTCGCGGCCGGCAGCCCGCTGGATCCGACGCTCGCGCCAGGGCAGGCGGCTCGCATCATGACGGGCGCGCCGGTCCCGAGCGATGCCGACGCGGTCGTGCCCGTCGAAGACACCGCCGAATACCGGTCGGGCGACGGGTGGGTCACGTCGGGCGCACGAGTCCGCGTGACGACGGCTCCCGCGGCCGGCGCCTTCGTACGGCGGGCCGGCAGCGATCTCACGCCGGGCTCGATCGTGCTCGCCGCGGGCGCCCGGCTCACGCCGTACCGTGTCGGTGCGGCCGCCGCCGCGGGCGTCGGCGCGGTCGACGTCTTCCCGGCACCGCGCGTCGCGGTGATCGCGACCGGCGACGAACTGGTCGAACCGGGCGTGCCGACCCGTCGCGGCCAGCTCGCCGACTCGAACTCGGCTCTGCTGCGCGGCGTCGTGTCGGACGCAGGCGGTGAGCTCGTCGCGGCCATCCGCGTCGGCGACGACCCGGCCGAGTTCCTCACCGCACTCGACGAGCTCACGAGCCCGGCCGGCCCGCCCGGCCCGCCCGGCACGACGGGCGCGACGGCCGCCGCAGCCGCCCCCGACGTCATCATCTGCACCGGCGGGGTGAGCGTCGGTGCGCATGACGTGGTGAAGGCCGCGCTCGCGCCGGGCGGTCGCGTCGCGTTCCGCCGGGTGAGCATGCAACCAGGCAAGCCGCAGGCCTTCGGCCGCCTCGAGTCCGGCGCCCTCTGCTTCGGGCTCCCGGGCAACCCGGTGAGCGTCGCGGTGTCGTTCGAGGTGTTCGTCCGCCCTGCGTTGCAGGCGATGCAGGGCCTCGAGCCTGCCGGCCCGCCGCGCACGGAGGCGATCGCCGCCACGGGCTGGCGCACGCCCCCTGGCCGGCGCCAGTACATGCCCATCGTCTTCGACGGCGACGGCCGCATCCGGCCCGCGACCGCCGGCGGGTCGGGTTCGCACCTCGCGGGCGGGCTCGCGCGCGCCGAGGGATTCGCGATCGTGCCGGCGGATACCGACGAGGTTCGCGCCGGCGAGTCGCTCCCTGTCATGCTGGTCGCATCATGAGCGAGCAGGCGCACCCCTTCACCCATCTGGATGCGCGGGGCCACGCCCGCATGGTCGACGTCACGGCGAAGACGCCGACGGTGCGCACCGCGACCGCCGAGGGGCTCGTGCGCTGCCCGGCCGCGGTCGTCGCCGCGCTGCGCGACGGAACGGTGCCGAAGGGCGATGTGCTCGCGGTCGCCCGTATCGCGGGCATCCAGGCGGCGAAGCGCTGCGCCGAGCTGTTGCCGCTCGCGCACGTGATCGGCGTGCACGCGGCATCCGTCGACCTCGAGGTGACCGACGAGGGCGTCCGCATCGGCGCGACGGTCGGCACCGCCGACCGCACGGGCGTCGAGATGGAGGCGTTCACGGCCGTGAGCGTCGCGGCCCTCGCGGTCGTCGACATGGTCAAGGGCATCGACAAGGATGTCTCGATCGAGGGCGTGCGGCTGGTCTCGAAATCCGGCGGGAAGTCGGGCGATTGGGTTCGGGGGTGAGCGGCGTGGTCACGGTTCGGTACTTCGCGGGCGCGGCCGAGGCCGCCGGCCGTGAAGAGGAGCTCATCGAGGCATCCGATCTCGGAAGCCTGCGTGACGCGATCACGAGGCGGCACGGCGACGCGCTCGCGCGCGTGCTCGGCCGATGCAGCCTGCTCGTCGACGGACGGCGGGCGGATGCCCCGGGCACGCCGCTGCCCGCGGGCGCGACCATCGACGTGCTGCCCCCGTTCGCGGGCGGCTGAGCCGCGCGGCCGGTCCTGCCCCGCTGTCCGTCTTCGCCCGCCGTCCGTCCTCGCCCGCCCGTCCTCGCCCGCCCGTCCTCGCCCGCGGTCCGTCCTCGCCCGCCCGTCCTCGCCCGCTGCCGGCCCTCGCCCCGTGAGGACGCCATTCGGGCGGCCCACCCTGCGAGGACCCTATTCGTGCACTCTGACGGCGTTCGATCGCCAAAAGGCGTCCTCACGCGGAATCCGACCGGCGGGCGGCGAGCGGCCACGGGCCCCGAGCAACAGGCAGCGGGCAGCGGGTACGGCTGCCGGCTCAGCCGCCGATGGCGCTCATCGGGCGGTCGGGCTGCAGGAAGCCCTCGTCGTCGATGCCGTGCCCGGCGCGCTTGCCGGTGATGCAGCGTCGCATGAGCTCGGCGATCGCGTCGTCGTCGGCGTCGCCGCGCAGCAGCGCGAGCAGGTCGGACTCCTCGCGCGCGAACAGGCAGTTGCGCAGCTGGCCGTCGGCCGTCAGGCGCACCCGGTCGCACGCGCCGCAGAACGGCGCCGTGACCGATGCGATCACGCCGACGGTCGCGGGTCCGTCGTCGACGAGGAACCGCTCGGCCGGCGCGGCACCGCGCTCGCCGATCGGCGTGAGCCGGAACGCCGCGGACAGCCGCTTGAGGATCTCCTCGCCGCGCACCATCTCGACGCGCGACCACACGTGACCCGCGTCGAGCGGCATCTGCTCGATGAACCGCAGTTCGGCACCGCGCGCGACCGCGAACCGCAGCAGGTCGACGAGCTCGTCGTCGTTCACGCCGCGCATCGGCACGGCGTTGAGCTTGATCGGGTCGAACCCGGCCGTGCGCGCCGCGTCGATGCCGTCGAGCACATCGTCGAGCCGGTCGCGGCGGGTGAGCTCGGCGAACCGCTCGGGCCGGAGCGTGTCGATGCTGATGTTCACGCGCGCGAGCCCCGCCGCCGCGAGCTCGCCCGCGAGCTGCGGCAGGCGGAGCGCGTTCGTCGTCATCGACACCTCGAGCGGCCCCTGCTCGCCCTCGATGCGGGCCATGCGCCGCACGACGTCGACGACGTCCGGTCGCAGCAGCGGCTCGCCGCCGGTCAGCCGCACCTCGGTGATGCCGAGCGACGCGGCCACCCGCGCGACGCGTTCGAGCTCGTCGGTGGTGAGGATGTTGCCCTTCGCGAGCCAGGGCACGCCCTCGGCGGGCATACAGTAGGTGCAGCGCAGCGAGCATCGGTCGGTCAGCGAGATGCGCAGGTCACGGTGCACCCGGCCGAACCGGTCCACGAGTGCCCCGCGGTGCGGGACCCGCTTGGAGGCGGAGTCCAAGCTCGGACTGGAGCGGAGGATGGAGGCGGGATCTTCGAGCGGTCGCTCGGCGGGCCGTTCGGAGAGCGTGACCGGCACGCGGCCCGGCGCTGCGTGGTGCGCTGCGTGAGTGGGGAGATGCTCGGTGCCAGCGGGCCCGGTGCCGATCAGCGGCGCCGCGGGCGCCGCGTGCACGGGCTCTACGTGCACGGGCTCTGCGCGCACGGGCGCCGCGTGCACGGGCTCCGCGCGCACGGGCTCTCCAGGCGCCGCTTCATCAGGCGCGGGCGCCGAGGTCGAGGGCAGGCGCCGGGCGCTCACGAGAGCCCGACCCAGGTCGCGTCGCCGTCGGCGGTGTGCTGACGTTTCCAGATCGGCAGCTCTGCCTTGATCGCCTCGACGAGGGCGCGGCAGCGGTCGAACGCATCGGCGCGGTGCGCGGTGGACACCGCGCAGACGAGTGCGAGGTCGCCGACGCCGAGCCGGCCGACGCGGTGGCTCACGGCGACGCGCGCGCCGTCGGTCGCGAAACGCGTGGCGAGCTCCTCGAGGATGCGGCCGGCATCGGGATGCGCCTGGTACTCGAGCAGGATGACCCGACCTCCGGCCGCGGGGTCGTGATCGCGCACGACGCCGACGAAGTTCGCGATCGCCCCCGCGTGCGGATCCGAGACCGCCGCGAGATGGGAGGCGAGGTCGAGCGGCTCCGCGGAGACCGCGCTGCTGACCGGGGCGTCGGGAACGGTCATCGTGCCGCCGACCCATCCTCCGCGTGCGGATGCTCGCCCATGCTCCCGCCCGCGTCAGGTTGGTCGCCCGCGTGCGGATGCTCCCCGCCTCGCGGGTGGTCGCCGCCGGTCCGGTGGTCTGCCTCCTCGGGGCGGGGCGCGTGCCCATGGACGGGCGCGCGCCCACCGACGTGACGATCGTGCCGGGCAGCGTCGGAGTCGCGATCACCGTCGTGGCCGGCGCCGTGGCCGGGATCGTGGTCGCCGCCGTCGAGTTGGGCGATCGCGTGCCGGGCGACGGGCAGCACGACCTCGATCCCGTCGCGGGCACCGCCGGGCGATCCGGGCAGGTTCACGATGAGCACGCCGCCCGTGCCGGGCTGATCGGCGACGCCCGCGAGGCCGCGCGACAGTACCGCGGTCGGCACATGTTCGGCGCCCGTTCGTCGCAACGCCTCGGCGATGCCGGGCAGCTCGTGCGCGAGCACCTGCCGCGTTCCCTCGGGCGTGCGATCGTGCGGCCCGATGCCCGTGCCGCCGCTCGTGAGGATGAGTCGCGCCCCGGCGGCGATCTCGGCGCGGAGCGCCGCCTCGACCGAGTCGGCGCCGTCGGGCACGATCCGCGCGCCCCCGAGCTCATACCCGTCGGCACGGAGCCGCTCGACGAGCACAGGGCCGACCGCGTCGGCACGCTCGCCGCGCGCGCTGCGGTCGGACACGATCACGACCGCGGCACGGAGCACCGACTCGGGCTGCATGCCCCAAGCGTAGTTGGTGCGTCCGTCGGCGCACCGACCACCCACCGGCGCTGCGAGTCGTCGGGAGGATCGGCCGACACGCCGGCTCAGCGACGGCCGGGCCGGCGTGTCGGCGAACGGTCCCGACGACTCGCACCGAGGGCCCGTCAGCCCGGGACGGCGAGGGCCCGTCAGCCCGGGACGGGCAGCGCGCGGCCGGTCTCGACGAACGACTTGAAGCTCGACAGCACGTGCGGCCAGGTCTCGGCGGTCGCCGTCTGCGCGGGATGCGCCGGGCTCCACTCGTCGTTCGTGAACGTGACCCGCGTGAGCCCCTCCCCGGCCGACTCGATCCGCCAGGTCATCCGGCTCGTCAGCTCGGCGTGGTTCTCCCGGTAGGTCGGGCCGGGATGCTCCGTGAGCTGCAACAGCCCCGGAGCATCCGCCTGGAGCACCTCGCCGTAGACATGCACCGTCTCATCGCCGTCCTGCCCGGGTCCGACGTACTCGTAGCGCTCGCCCGGCGCCAGTGTGCCGCGCAGGACGCTGCCGAACATGACGGCGCGGCTGCCCGCGGCGCCGGTGATCGCGTCCCAGACCTGCTGCGGCGTGCCGGCGATGTAGATGGTCATCTCGAAGTCGTTCTCGCGCATGGAACCGACGCTACGGATGCCTCGATCGAGCATCTTGCACGAACACGACATGCCCGCCACCCCCGGACGGCGTGCCCCGGGGCCGAGGATACTGGGAGGAATGGACGACTTCTGGCGCTCGCGGGCGGGCCTGCCGGCCAGCCGGGGCGTGCTCGCCGCGCAGCCGGGCGATCCGGCGCTCGCGACGGCGCCGCCGGGCGCGACTCCCTCGCCCGACGCACCGATCCGGATGACCCGCCTGCCACCCTCGGCGAAGCTCGCCGAACTGGTGCGGCACTACTGGATCCCGCGCTGGCGGCTGCCTGCGGGCCACTCCGTGACGCAGCGGGTCCTCGAGTACCCGTCGGCGAACCTCGTCGTCGAGGGCGGAGCCGTCGCGGTGCACGGGCCGTCGATCGGGCTCGGCAGGCGCACGCTGACCGGCGAAGGACGCGCCTTCGGCGTCCTGCTCCAGCCGGGCACGGCGAACGCACTGCTCGGTGCCGACGCGCGCAGCCTGGTCGGGCGTGCGCTGCCGCTCCGCGAATCCCCCAGACACGCGCACCCACCGGCGGTCGTCGCCGTCGCCGCGATGCACGACGCCGTCCAACGCGAACTCCAGCACGACGACTCCGGCGCCGACCTGCGTGCCGTGACCGTGTTCGAGCACTGGCTGACCGGGCTCGATCTCACGCTCGACGACGATGCGCGATTCGTGCGCGAGCTCGTTACACGTGCCGAGGAGGACCGCACGATCGTGCGCGTCCAGCAGCTCGCCTCGCTCGCGGGCGTGGGCGTACGGCAGCTCGAGCGCATCGTGCGCGAACAGCTGGGTCTGACACCGAAGTGGCTGATCCGCCGGTATCGGTTGCAGGAGGCCGCCGAGCGACTCGCGGCATCCGACCGCCCATCGCTCGCCGGGCTCGCGACCGAACTCGGCTACGCCGACCAGGCGCATTTCACGCGTGAGTTCGCCGCCGTCATCGGCGTGCCGCCCGGGCGCTACGTGCGCGAGGCCGGCGCGCGGACCGCGGCGATGGGCTCTGGCCCAGCGGATGCCTCGGGCGCACCGGATGCCGCGGGCGCACCGGATGCCGCGTCGGGAGGCCACTCGTGAGCGATCTCGGTCCCGTCTCCCCCGGCCATGCCGCCGACGCGGCGTGGCTCAGGCGGTGGCGGCTGCGCCCCGACGGTGACCTCACGACCACGGCATCGAGCATCCTCATGCCCGTGCTGACCCGCGGCGGCGCGCCCGCGATGCTGAAGATCGCGCACAGCGAAGAGGAGGAACGCGGCGTCGGCCTGCTCACCGCGCTCGACGGGCACGGCGCCGCACGCGTGCTGCGGCACGACCGCGATGCGGTGCTGCTCGAGCGTGCGACGGGCGACCGCGACCTGGTCGACATGGTCCGCGACGGCGACGACGACGGTGCGACGCGCATCATCTGCGAGACGGCCGCGCAGATCCACGCCGCCTCACCCGAGGTGTTCGCCGCGGCACCTCCACTCATC